>NZ_FNWK01000001.1:1802142-2102500 GCF_900108295.1 Sphingopyxis sp. YR583
CGAGGAAGGGCAGGAAGATCAGAAAGCCGATCTGGAACGCCGTCTTGAGTTCGCTGGTGACGAAGGCGGGAAGCAGGATCGAAAAGGGCACGTCCTTCGGGCTCGCATAGTTCGGCGCCTTGGCAATCTTGGCGAACATCATCAGATCGGTCTTGCGCGTCTGTTTCATCATAAAGCCATGCAGCGCGGTGCCTGAACGCGAGACCGCTTCACCGATATCGATCTGTTCCTGGCCATAAGGCTCGATCGCGACACGGTTCACTTCGCTGATCACGGGCTGCATCACAAACAATGAGAGGAAGAGGCTGAGCCCGACCAGCACCTGGTTAGGCGGCGTCTGTTGCAGTCCCAGCGCGTGGCGCAGGATCGACAGTACGATGATGATGCGCGTGAAGCTCGTCATCATCAGCAGCAGCGACGGCAGCACCGTCAGCAGGCTCATCAGGACGAGGATCTGGAGCGACAGGCTCAGGGGGCGGCCATCGCCGCCGATTTCGCTGACCGCGCGATTGAGGCCATCGGTGGCCTGCGCCCAGGCCGCGGGTGCGGCGCAGAGCAGCGCAGCGCCGCCGGCGAGCGCCGCGGCGCGCAACCAGAAGCGGCGATCAGTCCGCATGGAAATCGCCCTGGCTGTCATCGGCGATCCGCGTGATGCCATTGCGCGACACCGCGACGAGAATGCGCTGACCCGCGAACTCGACGACCGCGAGTTTCGACCCGGGGCCGAGCGGCAGCACGTCGACCATCTCGACCGCGCGCGACTTGGTTGCACCGCCAACGAGCGGCACGCCCATCTGGACGCGCTTCCACAGCCACAGGCTGCCCCATGCCATGCCGCCGACCAGCGGCAGCAGGATGAGCAGGCGGAGGATATATTCGAACATCAGCCTCTCCGTTCGAAGCCTTCGAGCCCGCGCGCCGGGGCGACGACTTCGGCGACCTGGATGCCATAGCGGCCGTCGACGCTGACGATCTCGCCCTTCGCGATGAGCGTTCCGTTCGCATAGATGTCGAGCAGGTCGGTCGCGGCGCGGTCAAGTTCGATCACGCTGCCCTCGTCGATCGCGAGCAGTTCGGAAAGCGTCATCGAGGTCGATCCGACTTCGACCGATACGCGCAGCGAGACGCCAGCGAGCAGGTCGAAATTGGGCGCGGCGGCGATGCTCTTGTCGCGCCGGTCGCTGCGCGCCTTCGGGGCGTCGCTGATGTCAGTCATGGTCGGGTCCTTTTTCGATATGGTCTATCATGATCGCGGCGTTGCCATTGGCTTCGCCGATGCTGCCGAGTGCGAAGCTGCGACCGGCGACGGTCACCGGCACATGGCGCGGCATGGTGAGCGGGATGATGTCGCCGACTTCGAGCGCGAGCAATTTGACGAGGCTGATCTCGGGCCGTGCGAGCACCGAGCGTACGGGCATGCGCACATCGCGCAGCGCCTTGTCGAGCGCGCCGGCCCACGCCGGGTCGGCGCCGTTCGGCTGCATGTCGGGCAGCAGTTCGTCGCCGGCGATCCCGCGCAGTGCGGCGACCGGATAAGCGCACATGATCGTGCGCCCCTCGAACGGTGCGCCGCGCAGCGTGAAGCGCTGAACGAACAGTTCGTCATCGGCGCGCACGGCGGCGAGCTTTGCGGGGTCGCCGGTTACGCAGTCGAGTTCGGGTTCGATCGCCAGCTTGCCGCGCCAAGCGGCGGCGAGCTGCAGTCCGATGTCGCGGCCGAGGCGCGCCGCGAACCGTTCTTCGGCGTCGGTCAGCTCTTCGCGTTCGGCGGCAAGCTGGCCGCGGCCGCCATAGAAGATGTCGACGAGCTGGAGGAGTAGCGAGCGCGGGCCTGCGAGCAGCACCGGCCCCTTGAGCGGCGGCGCGTGATAGCGCCAGAAGATCGCGGGGGCGGCCGATGCGCTCCATTCGGCGAAGCTCATCTGCTGCGCGCCGGAGCGTTCGATCTGGAGCGTCGGCGCGCCGAGTGCGCGGATCAGATCGCGCAAGCTGCGCGCAAACTGGTTTGCCACGCCCTCGAGCGCGGGGAAGGCATAGCCGTCCGCAGCCCTGCGCAGCAGCAAGGATTCTTTCGTATCCGCGGACGCGGCCGCAACTGCAGGCGCAGGTGCGGCCGGTGCCTTCACGGCTTTGACGGTTTTGGTGCTGGCGGTCACTGAATCACCAGGCTTGTGAAATAGACATTGTCGATACCCCCGAAACCTTCCTTTTCGCGCAGCACATCGTTGATTGCGGCGGTCAACTGGCGTTGAAGCCGCTGTTTCCCCTGCGATGTGGAGAGCAGAGCCGGATCCTGTTCGGCGAGCACCATTAGCACGACCGAGCGAATTGGCACGGCCTGCCGTTTGATATTATTGATAACCTTGCCGTCGTAGAAGGTCGAAAGGCTGATACCGATCTGCAGGAAGCCCGATCCGTCGGCGAGGTTCGTCGTGAAGGCGTCGGTGATCGGGTAATAGGTGATCTCATATTTCTTGGGATCCACCTTATATTTGTCGTTGGGAACCGATACCGTGCCGACCTTCGGTGCCGCTTCCTTGCCTTCGCCTTCGGCGGCGGCTTCGGGCTCGCCTTCGCCGCGCACGACAAGCTTGGGATAATTATCCTCGGGCTTTGCTTCATGCGCCTGCAGAGCGCCGAAATAAATGCCCGCGCCGGCGCCCGCGCCGATCAGCGCGATCGCGCCGACGCCGATGAACAGCAGTTTCTTGAACTTGCCCTTTTTCTTGGGGGCGCCTTCGACATTATCCTTGGCCATGATAAGACCCTTTCTGATCAGGCGAAGCGCCCGCGGCGATCCGCGGCGCGCTCTTCGTCGCGCGGTTCGGCGCGTTCGGTTGCGGTTTCGATGAGATGTGCGGTATCGGGCGCGCCTGCGCGGGCCTGACCTTGGCTTTGCGACTGGCGTCCGGTCTCGCCCGGGGTGCAGGTCACTTCGGCGCCGGTGACGCGCACGCCCTGCTGGCGCAGTTCGTCGACGAGCCGGCCCTGCGCGGCGGTGACGATCGTCGCGGTCGCTTCATGGTGGGTGTCCATCTTCAGCGATACGCCTTCGTCGCCCATTTGCATCGCGACGTCGAGGCGGCCGAGATGCTTCGGCATCAGGCGAAAGCTGATATCGCCGCTGTCCGATTTCGTCGCGGCGATATCGCGCGCGAGCTGGTCGATCCACGCGCCGTCGCTGTCCAGGTCGAGCACGCGTTCGGCGATCTGTACCGGCGCGCTCACGCCGGCGAGCGTGGCGGTGCCCTGCGCGGCGGGCTGGGTGAAGAGGATCGTCATCGACGGCGCTGCGTCGATCGGCTTGGCAGCCGGCGCCTCGGCACCGGCGATGATCGGTGCGGCGGCGTCGCGCGGACGCGCGGCAACAGGAAGTGCGGGCGGGCTCGTGTCGGCCGAAGCCGGCGCAGCATCCACCGGCTTCGCGGGTTTCGCAGCGGCAGGGATTGCTGCCGCGACGATCGCGGCCCAATTGGTCGTGGATGCCGTTGCCGCGGACTCGCCGGTCTCCGCCGTGTCCGGCGATGCGGCATCCGCTTCGGCATTGGCCGGACTCGTCTTGCCCGATGCGGGCGTCGCTCCGGAAATGCTGCCGTTCAGCGCGATAAGAAGGTTCGTGGCCAGTGCCGCCGGATCGGTGTTCGTGGGTTCGGTCTTCACGACGGGAGTCTCGACCGCGACGTCGGTTTGCGCGGGGGTTTCGATCTGCGAAGCCATGGCATCGAGAGCCAGCGCGGGATCGATCTTGATCGTCGTGGCGGCGTTCGCAACCGGAGCAGCGGCGAGAAGCTGGTCGAAACCGCCTTCGCCGCCACCGTCGGGAAGCTGGCCGATATTAGCGAGGAAGGTTGCAAAGCCCGCGGGCATCGCACCCTGTTGCGCCGGGAGAGAGGGGGCGCTCATCATGCCGCGCCGCCTTCGATCAGGCGCAGGCGCATGCCCGTGCGGGGGCGGTGTGGGCGGTTGGCGTCGTCGCGGCGTTCCTGTTCGACCTGCGCCGCCTTGCGGCTGCGTTCGTAGAGGCGGACTGCCGATTCTTCCTTGACCATCGCGCTCTGCGCCAGCGCGCCGGCCTGATCTCGGCGCTCGCTGGCATTGCTCAGCGGTGCGGTCAGGCTTTCCTGCGCGATGTCGAGGCGCATCGCGAGTTCGCCGATCGTATTGAGCGCGCGGCCGGCGACTGCACCCTTGGCCATCGCGAGGTCGACGCGCAGCGTTTCGAGCCGCTTCGCCAACTCGACGAGGTTCGCGAGTTCGCCATTGGCGCGCGCCAGATTGGCCTCCGCCATCTGATGTTCGACGGAGCGCACGCGGATGATACGTTTGCGGCGTGCGGTACGGGCGTTCATGCGGAATATCCTTCAATCAGGGCTTGGCGGGAAATGTCGAAATCGACCTGCGCCTTGGCAGGCTGCGAAACATAGGCGAGCTGGTCGGCGTGACGCGCGATGGCGGTGTCGAGCACGGGATCGGCGCCGGCGACGTAAGCGCCCATCAGCATCAGGTCGCGATTCTCTTCATAGGCGGACCAGAGCTGGCGGAAGCGGGCTGCGGCGGCGGCATGTTCGGGATCGACCGAATCGACCATCGTGCGCGACAGCGAGCGGGCGACGTCGATCGCCGGATAGACGCCCTGTTCGGCGAGCTGGCGCGACAGGATGATATGACCGTCGACGATCGCGCGCGCCGAATCGACGACCGGATCGTCGATGTCGCCGCCATCGGCGAGCACGGTATAGAGCGCGGTGACCGAACCGCCGGTTTCACGATCGATACCGGCGCGTTCGCACAGCGAGGGGATCAGCGCGAAGACCGACGGCGGATAACCCTTCATTGTCGGGGGCTCGCCGAGCGTCAGTCCGATCTCGCGCTGCGCGTGCGCGACGCGGGTCAAGCTGTCGATCAGCAGCAGTACCTTCTTGCCCTCGGCGCGGAAAGCTTCGGCGATCGCGGTTGCGCGCATCGCGGCGCGCAGGCGAAGCAAGGGCGGATGATCAGCGGGAACCGCGACGACGACCGACTTCTTGCGGACCTCCGGGGGCAGTTTGGTTTCGACGAAGTCGCTGACTTCGCGGCTGCGCTCGCCGATCAGCCCGACGACGATGACGTCGCATTCGGTACCGGCGATCATCTGGCCCATCAGGACCGACTTGCCGACCCCCGAGCCCGCGATGATTGCGACGCGCTGGCCTTCACCGACGGTGAGCAGGCCGTTGATGGCGCGCACGCCCATGTTGAGCGGTTTGGTTACGCGGCCGCGGCGCAGCGGATTGACCTTGCGACCGGCGAGCGGCCACTGGAATTGCGACTTGATCGCGGGGCGGCCGTCGAGGGGGTTGCCCTGCGCATCCATGATGCGGCCGAGCAGTGTCTTGCCAACGGGGACCATCGAGCTGGCACCGTGCGGCTCGACCGGCGCGCCGGTGACCAGCGGCTTGTTCATGTCGAACGGCAGGACGAGGCTGCGGTGACCGCGGAAACCGACGACTTCGCCATAGACATAATCATTGTCGGCCGACTTAATGCGGACGTTGCTGCCGAGCGGCTGCGGGAAACCCGACACTTCGAGCATGATTCCCTCGTGCGCGACGAGCGTGCCGATGCGGCGCGGGCTGGCGCCAGCCAGGTCGACGGGGTCGAGCAGTTGCTGCGCGCTCATGGCAAGGCGGCGCGTCATGCGGCGTGTCCCGTGCCGAGCGCGGTGCGAAGTTCGTCGATATAGACGGCGCGGCCGTGCTCGATCCAACCAGTGGAGGTTTCGATGCGCACCGTACCGCGCATCATCGCGGCGTCGCTTTCGATCGCCATTGCGAGCGGCGCGTCGGCGAGCAGCGCGGCATCGTCGGGATGGACCCGGAGCGTGCGCGCCTTGTCGGCGTCGGCGATCATCGCGGTGGCGGTGTCGACCTGCGCTTGCAACCATTCGGTATCGATCGGTGCGGTCGCGACGATCTGGCGGACCAGCCGCTCGACCGTCGTCGCGATCAGCTGTGCCAGCTCTTCGCTCGGTTCGTCCTGCAGCGCTTCGGCACCGGCGAGCAATGCGAGCAGTTGGTGGCGTTCGGCGACAAAGGCGGCTTCGGCGAGGCGCTGGCCTTCGGCCAGGCCAAGCGCGAAAGGATCGTCGAGCGCGGGCTCGTCGATGCTTTCTTCGACGGGCTGCGGAGCATAGGCCGAAGGCGCGAAGGAGATCGGGCGAAAGCCGGTGCCGCGCGCCATGGCGTCGGCCAGGCTGACGGGCGCAAAGCCGGTTTCGGCGGAGTGATCAGACATAGTCGTCGCCTCCGCCAGCGATCATGATTTCGCCTGCCGCGGCCATCTGGCGCACGATCTGCATCACGCTCTTCTGCGCGTCGTCGACATCGGCGCGCTTGACCATCGTCATTTCGGTCATTTCGTCGCGGATCGTTTCGGCAGCGCGCTGCGACATGGTGGCGAGGCACATGTCGACCATATCCTCGTCGGCGCCCTTGAGCGCGATCGCAAGCTGGGCGGCATCGACCGAGCGCAGAACGCTGCTGAGGCTCTTCTTGTCGAGGTCGCGCAGATTTTCGAAGATGAACATCTCTTCTTCGATCGTCTGCGCAAGGATGCGGTCGTGCTTCTTCAGCGAGCGGAGCGTGCGCTCCGACAGCTGCTTCGGCATCTTCTTCATGATTTTTGCGACGTCGCTCGGGCCGCCGATCGCCTGCTTGGCGACGCGCTGGCCGTCGACATTGGCGCTGGCGAGCACCGATTCGAGATCTTCGATCGCGGCGGCGGGAACCGAGGTGAGCATGGCGGCGCGGAGCACGAGATCGGCCTGCAGCACTTCGTCGAGCGTTTCGATCGCGCGGGCGGCGACATCGGGGACGAGCACCGAGAGGATCAGGGCGCCGACCTGCGGATGCTCGCTGGCGAGCAGCCCGCTGATCGCGTCGACATCCATCCAGCGCAACATTTCGAGCGACGCGGCGCTCCGCTGCGGCGCGACGGCGGCGAGGATATTGTCGGCGCGGACGTTGCCCACGGCTTCGTTGATCACGGTGCGAATGCGCATGTCGGCGCCGATCGCCAACGCGCTGACGTCGCGGCTGCGCGTCACGAAACGGTCGAGCGCCAGCCCGATCTGCTGTTCGCTGGCGTTGGCGGTGTCGAACATCGCCTTGGCAAGCTGGCGCACCTCGTCGGGATCGAGCTGCTTCATGATCGTCGCAGCCTCGCTTTCGTCGAGCAGCATCAACAGGATCGCGGCGGCGGCCGACCCTTCGATCGCGGCCGGTGCGGGGGCGTTATCCAATTCGGCGACTTCAGGCACGGGCGCCCTCCTGCATCAGGTGACGGACGACCAGCGCGGCGCGCGCCGAATCCTGACGGACAAAGGCGCGGACGAGATTGGCGCGCGCTTCATAGCTCGGCGCCTGCTCGATCATCTCGAGGGTGATTTCGCGGCCGCCCTGACCGCTGGCAAGGGCCGGGCGGTCGGTCGCGGCGAGGAGCGAGGCTTCGAGTTCCTGATTCTGCGCGATGCGTTTCGCGGCGCGCTCCTTGGCGGCGCGGATCATCGGGCGACCGATGAACAGGAAGGCGAGCAGCGCGGCGAGGATCGCGCCGACCTGTTTGATCAGCGGCAGGAACCAGCCTTGATCGTAAAAGGCAGGCGACGTGTCTTCGACCGCGACGAACGGACGCTGGTTGATCGCGACCAGGTCGCCGCGCGTCGCGTCATAACCGATCGCGCCCTTCACCAGATTGTCGATCTTGGTGAGATCGGCCTGCGTCAGCGCCTTCTTCCCCTGATTGAGCGCGACGGCGACCGAGACGCGGCGCAGTTTGCCCTGCGGCGAGTGGGTGACCGAAATCTCGCGGCCGACTTCATAGGCGCGCGCGGCATTTTCGTTGCTCTCGGTTCCGGGCGCGGGGGGGGCGCCGGGCGGAACCGTCTGCGGGCCGGTCGCGGTGATTGTCGTCGCCTGCGGCGGCTGGTTCGACAGCGCGCCGGGGATGCCGACTGCGGGGGCGCTTGAGCCGCTGGTCGAGCGCGTGATCTGTTCGCTAGTCAGCGCACGATCATTCTCGGGAAAGCTTTCGCGCGTCGCCTGGCTTTCGGACATGTCGACGTCGGCGTGGACTTCGACGGTATAATTGCCGGCACCGAGCATCGGGCCGAGCAGGGTGTCGAGCGCGCGGCGGAAGCGGTCCTCGACCTGCAGCTGGAGCTGAAAGGCTTTCATATCGCTGCCGGTCGCGGTTTCCGACAGCAGCGCGCCGCGCTGATCGATCACCGACACCTGATCGGCGTTCATGCCGGGCACCGACGAAGCGACGAGGAAGCGGATCGCCTGCACCTGACCGTCGGACAGCGAGCGGCCGTTCTGAAGCGTCAGCATTACCGAAGCGGTGGCGGGCTTGTCTTCGCGAACAAACAGGCTGGGTTCGGCAGCGGCGACATGGACGCGCGCACTCTTGACCGCATCGATCGTCTCGATCGTGCGCGACAGGTCGGCTTCGCGCGCCGAGCGCAGCGCTTCGCCTTCGATCGCGCGGCTCGATCCCATGGGCAGAGCGGCGATCAGGCTGTCGCCGCTCGGCGCCGCTTTGGGCAGGCCCTGTCCGGCGAGCGCGATACGCGCCTGATGCAATTTGTCGGCATCGACTGTCAGCGCGCCGGTGGTCGGGTCGATACTGTGCGCGATGCCCTGCGTCTGCAGCGCGTCGGCGACGGCCGCCTTGTCGGTGTCGTCGAGCCCGGCGAAGAGCTGCGCCTGCGGTGCGGCCTGCATCGTGAAATAGGCGAGCGCGGCAATGCCGATCGCCGAGGTCATCGCGATAGCGGGCAGTGCGCGCTGGACGGCGGGCTGGCGCATGAACTGCGTCAACGGTGCGAAGCGACCGCCCAGGACGGGGGCGGGGAGGCGGTTCGCGTTGCCGTCGTCCATATTGGGGACGGGGGTAAGGATCTGGGTCTCGGCCATGGATTACACCGGCATGTTCATGATGTCGCGATACGCGGACAGCAGCTTGTTGCGGACTTGCAGGGTGGTTTCGAAGCCGAGCGAGGCCTTCTGGCGCTCGATCATCACGCTGACGATGTCGTGCGTGTCGCCGCGTTCATAGGCTTCGCTGATCTGGCTCGCCTTCGACTGCTGGGCGTTGACCTGTTGCAGTGCGTTGTTGATCGCGGCACCGAAATCGGGCGCTCCCTCGGCGTTGGCACCGCCGCCGATGCCGCCCTGGCCCGCGGCGCGCTGCAACGCCTGGTTCTGATTGAGAATCGAACTGCGCATCTGCAGCAGCCGGCTCGGGTCAATCGCGCTCATTGCTTCTTCATCCGTCCTGATGCGCGGCGGTTTGCCGCACGCACAAAGAAGAATGCAAAGTATGTGCCAAATATTTTAATTACTTGTTTTCAATGGATTGATCGTAGCGTGATCGGCCCCGTGTAGGGTTTTGGCGTTTTTTTGACGCGGGCACTTAATCGCCTGTGCCCTGCGCCGTTACTGGTTTCGTGACCGCTCCTCGAGCCCTCACATTATGGGAATGGCCATCGAGGCCGGAAAGGAACAAGTAATGACCGTCATCAACACCAATGTGAGCGCGCTTCGCGCCCAGAATAACTCGCGTGTTGCCAACCAGATGCAGTCGCAGGCGATGGAACGCCTGTCGAGCGGCAAGCGCATCAACAGCGCCAAGGACGACGCAGCCGGCCTCGCCATCGCGACCCGCATGGACGCCAGCGCCCGCGGCCTGACGCAGGCGATCCGCAACGCCAACGACGGCATTTCGCTGGCGCAGACCGCCGACAGCGCCGCCGGCAGCATCGCGGACATCCTCGTTCGTATGCGTGACCTTGCGATGCAGGCTTCGACCGGCACGCTCGGCGACGACGACCGCACCGCGATCCAGACCGAAGTCACCGCGCTGATCGCGCAGATCGACGACGTTGCGGGCCGCACGACCTTCAACGGTACCGCGCTGCTCGACGGCACGGCCGATCTCGACATCCAGACCGGCCTCAACGACGGCGAAGTCGTGAACATCGTGATCGAAGACCTCCAGGCCGCCGGCCTCGGCGTCGACGGTCTCGACTTCTCGACCGCAGCTGGTGCTTCGGGTGCGCTCGCGACGCTCGACACCGCGATCCAGACGGTTGCCACCGAACGCGCCAACTTGGGTGCGCAGCAGAACCGCCTGAGCTCGGCTGTCGACAATTTGACGTCGACCGTCACGAATCTGTCGGAATCGAAGTCGCGCATCGAAGACGCCGATTTCTCGGTCGAATCGACGAACCTCGCGGCTGCCGGCATCCTGGCGCAGGCATCGACCGCGATGCTCGCTCAGGCGAACCAGAGCCAGCAGGGCGTGATGAACCTGCTTCGCTAAAATTCGCGAACGATATTCAGGCTATATTTGGTTGGTCCCTTAGATAGCCTGATCCGATGCCCCGGCCCCCACAGCCGGGGCATCATCTTTTTGATCTGCTCATAACCGAGCAGAGTCGGCACCGGCCCGCTCCCCCACCCAGCCTCCCTAGGTTACTATCGTCGGGTAGGCCGGGTAGGGAAGTGGGCCGGTGCCGTTGTCGACGTCGGTCGGCCGCGGCTAATGAAAATCCCGCGACTTGGGCAGGATGCGGACGTCACGCGGATGGCCGTGCTTTGCCGAATACCCGCGCGGCAACTGCGGATGCTTTACCTCGTCGGCGCGGCAGACGTCGGGTTCGAAACGCCAGTCGCTGCCCAGCGTGTCGAGCATTGCGGTGCGATCGACGATCTGCGTCGCCATCAGGTGGATCACGCCCTCCTTGCTCCGCTGGACCTCGCCCTCGGCGAGCATCAACCGTGACGCCATGACGGCACGGCGATAGCGTTCGAAGTGGCGCGCCCACAGCAGGATGTTGACGACCCCGCCCTCGTCCTCAAGCGTGATGAAGATCGCATTGCCCTTTCCGGGGCGCTGGCGGATCAGCACGACACCTGCAGTGCGGACGATCGATCCGTTCTTCGCGGCGGCGACCTGCGACGCGCTCAAAACACCTTCGCGCTCGAAATCGCGGCGCAGGAACGCCATCGGATGGCCTTTCAGCGACAGCCGCGTCGTCTGATAATCGGTCAGCACATGCTCAACCAGCGGCGTCGGCGGCAATGCGGCATCCTCTTCGGCGCCAAGCTCGTCGGTTTCGGCCGCCCCGAACAGCGGCAGCACGCCTTGCCGAACGCGCCTTGCATCCCACAGTGCCGGCCGCCGCTCGAGCCCCATCGACCGGCACGCATCGGCGTCGGCGAGCAGGCGCAGCGCGCGTGAGGGTAGATTGGCGCGGCGTGCGAGTTCCTCGATCGAGGCGAAGGGCGTGGCGCGCGCCGCAACGATCTGTGTCGCCCATTCCTCGCGGAACCCATCGACTTGCCGGAAGCCGAGCCGCAGCGCGAGATTGCCATCGTCCTTCCGCTCAAGGCTGTTGTCCCAATGGCTTGCATTCACATCGACCTCGCGCACCTCGACGCCATGCTCGCGCGCATCGCGCACGAGCTGCGCGGGGGCGTAGAAGCCCATCGGCTGCGAATTTAGGATGCCGCACGCGAAGACCGCGGGGTGGTAATGCTTGATCCATGAGGAGACATAGACGAGCCGCGCGAAGGACTGGGCATGGCTTTCGGGAAAGCCATAGCTGCCGAAGCCTTCGATCTGACTGTAGCAGCGTTGAGCGAAGCTACGCTCATATCCTCGTGCCACCATGCCTTCGACCATCTTTTCTTCGAAATTATCAATGGTACCGACATTGCGGAAGGTTGCCATGGCGCGCCGTAACCCGTTCGCTTCCTCGGGAGAGAAGTCTGCCGCAACCATTGCCAGCTTCATTGCCTGTTCCTGAAATAGCGGGACGCCGAAGGTGTCTCCTAGGACTTCACGCAGCTCATCTGGATCATGGGGAGGTGCAGGAGAAGGATATTCCACCTCTTCTTCCCCGTTACGCCGACGCAGATAGGGATGAACCATATCTCCCTCGATGGGGCCGGGGCGGACGATAGCAACCTGCACCACCAAATCGTAGAAGACTTTTGGTTTCAGTCGCGGCAACATGTTGATCTGTGCTCGGCTTTCAACCTGGAACACACCGATACTGTCGCCGCGCTGGAGCATTTTGTAGACGGCTTCGTCCTTGCAATCGATGTCCAACTCGAGCGTGTGGTCGCCTAGCCCATGCTCGCGCATCAGATCGTAACATTTGCGGATGCAGGTCAGCATGCCGAGAGCGAGCACATCGACCTTCATTAACCCGAGCGCGTCGATGTCGTCCTTATCCCATTCGATGAAAGTCCGCTTCTCCATCGCTGCATTGTGAATTGGGACCAACTCGTCGAGCCGCCCCTCGGTGAGCACAAAACCACCGACATGCTGGGACAGGTGGCGGGGGGCTTTGAGCAGTTCGCTGACAAAGCGATGCAAACGCTCGATCTCGCCATTATGCGGATTGAGTCCGGCCTCGACGAGGCGCTCGACCGGAACCTCATTGCCCCAGTTTCCCCAGCTCGTATCGGCAAGCCGCGCGGTGACATCCTCGCTTAGCCCCAGCGCCTTGCCTACCTCGCGGATCGTGCTGCGAGGGCGATAATGGATGACCGTCGCGGCAATCGCGGCGCGATCTTGACCATAGCGTTCATAAATATGTTGGATCACTTCTTCGCGCCGCTCATGCTCGAAGTCGACATCGATATCGGGAGGCTCGTCCCGTTCGGCCGAAATGAAACGCGAAAAAAGCAGCTTATGCTCGATGGGATCGACCGAGGTGACTCCGAGCAGAAAGCAGACGATCGAATTCGCTGCGGATCCGCGACCTTGGCAAAGAATGGGTGGCTTTTGGTTGCGGGCGAAGCGCACGAGGTCATGGACGGTCAGAAAATAATAGACATAGCTCCTCCTTCTGATCAGCCGAAGTTCGTTGCCAACCAAGGCACGGACCTTTGTAGGGAGGGGGGTGCCGTAGCGCTTCTCCGCCGCGGTCTTCACCAGATGATGGAGATAGTTGAAGGGCTTCCAGCCTGGCGGGACCGGTTCATGCGGATATTCGTATCGCAGGTCTTCGAGGTCGAACCGGATACGGGCGAGCAGCTTGGCGCTTTGCCCGATCGCTTTGGAATAGCCGTCGAAAAGCCGTTTCATCTCCGCGGGGGCCTTCAGATAGCGCTCGCCATTGGCGCGGAGCAGCTTGCCGGCCTTCGAGACCGTCGTACCTTCACGGATGCAGGTGATGATGTCGTGCAACGGGCGCTGTGCTTTGGTTGCGTACAGCGCGTCGTTGGTAGCCAGCAGCGGCACCCCGGTCGCTGTCGACAGGCGTTGGAGTTCGGCTAGTCGGCGCGCGTCTGCGCCTGATTGCGGCATCGTGGCTGCCAGCCAGACCGACTTGGGGCGCCGGCGCTTGAGGGTACGGAGCAATGCCTTGTCGCTTTCCATCGCGATGAGAAGCAGATCGTCGCAATGATCGAGCAGATCGCCCAGTTCGAGGATGCAGTCGCCCTTTTGCGCCCGCAAGTTTCCGGTTGAGAGAAGACGCGTCAGACGGCCCCAGCCTTCGCGATTGACGGGGTAAGCGACGATGTCGGGTGTACCGTCCGCGAAGGCGAGCCGGGCGCCGACGACAAGCTGGAAGCCTTCCACCATCTCAGGGTTCTTGACCTGTTGCTCCTTCAGGAACGCCCACGCCCGCACCACCCCCGCGACGCTGTTGCGGTCGGCGATGCCGATGCCTGTCATGCCGAGTGCGATTGCTTCCGCCACCATCTCGGCGGGATGCGAGGCGCCGCGCAAGAAGCTGTAATTGGTCGCGGCGACCAGTTCGGCGAAGCCGGATTCGGGGTCGGGATTGGCAAGCTCGCCGCTCATGCGAAGACCCCGTGGATATACCAGCGCGGGTCGGGCTTTTCGTCGTAGAGGCCGTGGCGGAAGAGCCAGAAGCGGCGGCCCTGCGCATCCTCGACACGGTAATAGTCGCGCGTCAGGCCGCCATTGTCGCGGCGCCGCCACCATTCGGCAGCGATGCGCTCGGGGCCTTCATAACGGCGCACCGCGTGCGCCTGCCGGCGCCAGCGGAACTGGTGTGGCGGACCGTCGGGCACCTCGGCGATCACCTCGATCGGCTGCGGCGGGTCGAAGAGGTGAAAGGGCCGCGTCGGCGGTTCGCCCGGTTCGGGCGTTTGCCAAGGTGAAGGCGTCGGCGCGTCGACCGCAGGTAGTTCGAGTTGCGCCTGTTCGGGAATATGCGTGTCGACGGGGCGGAGCCGCCGCACCCGGCCGCGGCCCAGCCGTGTCGCAAGGCGATCGGCGAGTTCGTCGATTGCGGCGTCCTTCACGGCACCACCTTCCAGCTTGAGCTGGCTTGCACCAAGCGCTTCGAGCCGCGGAACCGAAAGGCGGATCATGTCGAAACCGAAGCCGGGGTCGAGTGGGTCGGCAAGGCTGTCCATACGCTCGGCGAACAGGCGCATCACCAACCCCGTGTCGCGCGTCGGGTGGCCGGTTTCGATCGCGATGCTGCGCGCGAGGCCGTCGCTGCGAAAGAAGGTCGCGCGGAAATGACGTCCGCCCTTGCCGCGTTCGTTCAGGTCTTCGATCGCTTCGCTCACAAGTTCTGCGAGAACTTTGGTCGCATGCGCCGTACTGCCGAGCGGTTCGGCGAAGCGGCGTTCGGTGACCACCGGTGGCAGCGCGATGCGCGGGTCGAGCGGGCTGGGTGCATCCCCGAGCAGGCGGCGCAGCGCCATCGCGGCGTCGGTACCGAAGCGTGCGGCGATATTCGCCATCGGGCGACTCGCGAGATCGCCGATGCTCTTCAGTCCTGCACGAACGAGCGCGGTCGTCGCTTCGGCTTCGAGTTCGAGCGCGGCGACGGGCAGGCGGCGGACCGCTTGCGCTTCATCGGCGGCGGGGCGCGTCTGGTAGCGCGCGAGCGCGCGTGCGGCGTGGGCGGTCGGACCAAGGGCATGGCGCAAACTTATGCCGAGCTGTGCGAGGCGCATTTCGGCATCGGCCACGAGGTCGGCTTCGCCGCCGTACAGATGCTCGGTTCCTGCGATGTCGAGGATCAGTCCGTCGGGCGCGTCGAGCGCGACAAGGGGAGAATAGCGTGCGCAGCCCTGCGCGAGCCGGTCGAGCCACTCTTGGTCGAGCACAGGGTCGTGCGGAACGACGGCCAGCTCGCCGACCTGCGCACGGGCATCGGCGAGCGGCATGCCGGGGCGCAATCCGATCGCCAGCGCCGCCGCGTCGACGCTCGCGATCCGCATTGCGCCGCGCTGCTTTTCCGCGAAGACGAGCGGGGCGTCAGGCGGCCGCGGCGCCGTGCGAAGCCACCGCTCTGTGGGCAGGAAGGGGAAGAAGAGCGCCAGATAGCGCCGTTTCGCCAGGGATTGACCCGAAGCATTTTTCGTCATGGTTCCAGTCCAGTCGCCAGCGTGTCCCGGCAGGCCCGCCGCGCCAGCGCAGCAGTTCGAGGTCGAAGGCAGGCGTACCGGGGGCGTTTGCTTCGAGGGCGTGCGAGGCGGCGGCGGCGACATTCCAGCGCGTCTCGGCGACGCTTGGCGTCGGTGCGGCGTTCAGCCGGAGCATCAGCAATGTGGTGCCTGCATCGCGCGCGCCGAGAGTGAGGCGGCGTCCGGCGGTGAGGTCTAGCAAAGGGAATTTGCCCCAGCTTTCGACGATCACCGCCGCCGACCCCGCACAGCGGATCGCGTCATTCGCGCAGGCGAGCAGCATTTTCGGATCGGCGGCCTCGACGATCAGCAGCCGGTCGGGGTCGCCGCCGAGTTCGGCAATACCGGGGGCATAGATATGTCCGGTGCGTTTGCCGGCATCGGTGGTGCGCAGCCAGATCAGCGGCGCTTTGCCCGGCGTGCGGAGCGCGACAAGCGCGGCAAAAGCCGCGGCGCTCGTCGCGTCGAGCGCGTCGGCGGCGAAAAATTCATGGGTGCGCCCGACTGCGAGTCCCCCTCCGAGCGCGGCGTCGAAACGCGCGTCGCCGCTTCCCAGCCAGCCCTCAGCCGGGCGGCTTTCGAAACCGCCATCGGCGGTCATCCGGGCGATGCTCTGGCGCAGCCCGGCGAGTATGGGAGACGAATCGCGCATCATTTGTTCCTGATATGTTCTATTAGCGCCTTGGGGGTGACGCTTGTCAAGAAGGGTCAGGAAATGGTGCGGATAGAGTGGGTTAGCGAGCTGCCGATTCGGTTCCCGCGCCGCTGTCGCCGCCGAGCGCCCGGAACAGGGCGATTCGCGTCTGGGCAAGCAGAAGCTGCGTCCCGATCTCGCTCCGCCGCGCCGAATAGAGGCTGCGCTGGGCATCGAGGCTGGAGAGGAAGCTGTCGACGCCGCCCTTGTACCGTGCATCGGTGAGCGTTGCGGTATCGGCAGCGGCCGAGCTGTTCGCCGCAGCGGCGCGCACGCGTTCGGATATCGTTCCCTGCACCGCAAGCGCGTCGGCGACCTCGCGGAACGCGGTCTGGATCGCGCCTTCATAGCCTGCGAGCGCGGCGTCGCGCTGCGCTTCGCTGACCGCGACGCCCGCGCGGCGGCCGCCGGCGTCGAAGATCGTCGCCGTCGCATCGCCGCCCGCCGACCAGCTGAACGAGCCGCTGTCGAACAGGCTCGAGAGCGCATTGCTCGCAAAGCCGAGCAGTCCAGTAAGCGAGATCGACGGGAAGAGCCGCGCGCGCGCGACGCCGATATCGGCATTGGCGGCGCGCAGGCCATATTCGGCCTCGATCACATCGGGGCGGCGCAGCAGGATTTCCGAGCTGACCCCGGCGGGCAGCGAGACGATCGACGTCGTCACCTCGGTCAGGCTTGCGGGCAAGAACGCGCGGTCGATATCCCCGCCGACGAGCAGGCGGATCAGATTCTCGTCCTGCGCGAGCGCGGTTCTCTGCTGCGCGATCGAATCCTCGGCCGTTGCGAGAATCTGTTCGGCCTGTCTGAGGTCGGTGCGCGGTGCGACGCCGCCGTCGAGGCGGGCCCTGGTCAGCCGGACATTTTCGCGTGCATTGGCGGCGGTGTCCTCAGCGATTTTCAGCAGGTCGCGGTCGGCGCCATAGCTCGCCCATGCGTCGGCGAGGTTGGCGATCAGTGCGAGCCGCACCGTGCGCGAGGCCGCCTCGGTGCCGAGCGCGCGGTTGCGATCGGCCTCGGTCGCATTGGCAAGGCGGCCGAACAGGTCGAGTTCGAAAGCTGTAATACCGCCGCGGAGCGAAAAATCGCCGCTGCCGTTCCCGCTTCCGCTCGAATCCGAATAGCCCGCGCCAGCATTGATCCCGAGTTCGGGGAATTGCCCCGATCGCGTAACGCGAACCTGCGCGCGCGCCGCGGCGACATTGGCATAGGCAACGCGGAGGTCGCGGTTGTTCGCGAGCGCCCGATCGGTCAGCGCCTGCAGCCGCGGGTCGGTGAAGACATTTTTGTACGAGAGGATCGGCAACGCCGTCTCGCTCTGCAACAGATAGGCGTCGCCGACTGGCCAGCTTTGCGGGACGGGCGTCGCGGGTAGCACCGTTTTCGGAGCGAGCGAACAACCCGCCAGCGCGAGCGTGCTTATCATCAGCAGGGAAGGGACGCGGATCATGCCGGAATCTCCGCAACGCCTTCATTGCCGTCTTTTTTCTTGCCGAAGCGCGCCCGCATCGCGGCGAGGCCATCGCGCACGCCGCGGCGGACGAGCACGAAGAAGAGCGGGATGAAGAAGATTGCGAGGAAGGCGGCGGTGAGCATGCCGCCGATGACCGAAGTGCCGATCGCGACGCGGCTGTTCGCGCCCGCGCCGGTCGCGATCGCGAGCGGCAGCACGCCGAAGATGAAGGCGAAGCTTGTCATCAGGATCGGGCGCAGGCGGATGCGCGCCGCGGCGATCGCCGCCTCGATCACGCGCTTGCCCTTGCGTTCTTCCTGCTCGGCGAATTCGATCATCAGGATCGCATTCTTTGCTGCGAGCCCCATCGTCGTGAGCAGGCCGATCTGGAGATAGACGTCATTTTCCAGCCCGCGCAAATTCACGGCGAACACTGCGCCGATCAGGCCAAGGGGGATGACGAGGATCACCGCGAGGGGAACCGACCAGCTTTCATAGAGCGCCGCGAGACAGAGAAAGACGACGAGCAACGACAGGCCATAAAGTAGTGGCGCCTGCCCGGAGGAGAGGCGTTCCTGATAGGATGAGCCTGACCAGGCGACGCTGGTTCCGGGAATTTCCCCTGCCATCCGTTCCATCTCGTCCATCGCTTCGCCCGAACTGGTGCCCGGCGAGGGCTGGCCCGAGATTTCGAATGCGGGCACCCCCTGAAAGCGCGAACTGCTGCTTGGGGTCGTCGACCAGCCGGTCTTGGCAAAAGCAGAGAAAGGCGACATCTCGCCATCGGCCGAGCGGACAAACCATTGGCCAAGATCTTCCGGACGCGCGCGAAAGGGAGCGTCGCCCTGGACATAGACGCGCTTGACGCGCCCCTTGTCGATGAAGTCGTTGACGTAACGGCCGCCCCATGCGGTCGCGAGTGTTGAATTCACATCGGCATTGTTAATGCCATAGGCGGTCAGCCGCTGCGTATCGACGTCGATCTTCAGCGTGGCGACGTCGGGAAGGTCGGAGAGCCGTACCGACGTGAGCTTGGGATTTTCATTCGCCATCGCAAGCAGCCTGTCGCGCGCATCGGCGAACTCGGCGCGGCTCATCCCGCCGCGGTTCTGGAACTGCATCGTAAAGCCCGACGAATCGCCCAGGCCGCGCACCGCACCGGGTACGAGCGCAAAAATCTGGGCATCGCGAAGGCCGCTCAGTGCCTTGCGCGCGCGTTCGGCGATCGCGTCGGCGGTATTTTCCTTGCCCGGTCGATTGTCCCAATGGGTGAGGTTGACGAAGCCTTGGCCGGTATTCTGCCCCGCCGCCGCGCCGCCGCCGCCGCCCGCGATCAGGAACAGCGCCTGCGTGTTCGCCTTTTCCGACGTCAGCATATATTTTTCGATCGCGTCGCGCACTTCGAGCGTGCGGCCCTGCGTCGCGCCTGCGGGCAGGCGGAACTGGACCTGTACGCGCCCCTGATCCTCATTGGGCAGGAAGCCACTCGGCAGACGGAGGAAGAGGAAGGCGAGCGCCACGAGCAGGATCGCGTAAATACCGAGGAACAGCCATTTGCGGTCAACGACTTTGGTGACGCTGCCGACATAGCGTTCGACCATATGGTCGAAACGGGTGTTGAAGCCGTTCTTGGCGCGTTCGAAAAAGGCATAGACGCGCGGGAAGCGGCCACTTTCCGTGGATGTGTCGCTATGATTCTTCGGCTTGAGCAGGGTCGAGGTGAGTGCTGGGCTCAGGATCAGGGCGACGAGCACCGACAGCGCCATCGCGGAGACGATGGTGACCGAGAATTGGCGATAGATGACGCCGGTCGACCCGCCGAAGAAAGCCATCGGCATGAACACAGCCGACAGCACGAGCGCGATGGCGATCAGCGCGACCTGCAGTTCCTGCATCGACTGGATCGTCGCCTCGCGCGCCGACATGCCGGGATTTTCTTCCATCAATCGCTCGACATTCTCGACCACGACGATCGCATCGTCGACGAGCAGGCCGATCGCGAGCGTCAGCCCGAACAGAGTGAGCGTGTTGATGCTGAATCCCAGCATATAGAAGATCGCGAACGTGCCGAGCAGCACGACGGGAACCGCGATCGCGGGGATCAGCACCGCGCGCCAGCTCTGCAGAAAGACGAACATGACCAGAATGACGAGCAGGATGGCTTCGAACAGCGACTTCTGAACTTCGCTGACCGACAGCTTGATGAATTCGGTCGAATCGTTCGCGTAGCTGTAGGTCAGGCCGTCGGGGAAATCGGCCGCGAGTTCTCTCATGCGCGCCTTGACCCGGTCGGCGGTCTCGAGCGCGTCCGATCCCGGTGACAGCGAGATCGACATGCCCGCGCCCGGATGGCCGTTGATCCGGCTGACGACGGCATAGCTTTCGGCCCCGATCTCGACGCGCGCGACATCCTTGATCCGCACCGTCGACCCGTCGGGCAGCGTCTTCAGCACGATATTTTCGAACTCGGGCACCGTCTGCATCCGCGATTGCGCGGTGACGGTCGCATTGAGCATCTGCCCCTGCGGCGACGGCAGGCCGCCGACGTCACCCGCGGCCACTTCGCTGTTCTGTGCGGTGATCGCCGAAATCACGTCGCTCGGCATCAGCGACACCGCTGCGAGCCGCTGCGGGTTGAGCCAGATGCGCATCGCGTGCGGCGCGCCGAAGATATTGACCTCACCAACCCCTTCGACGCGCGACAGCGGATCCTGGATGTTCGACGCCATATAGTCGGACACGTCCTGGTTCACGCGCGTGTCGGTCGAGTCATAAACGCCGACGAGCAGCAGCGTGTCCGAGTTCGATTTGGTGACGCGAATGCCTTGCGCCTGCACCTGTTGCGGCAACCGAGAGACCGCCGACTGGATCTTGTTCTGGACCTGCACCTGCGCGATGTCGGGATCGGTGCCCTTTTCGAAGATCGCAGTGATATTCGCCTGCCCTCGCGAACTCGACTGCGAGCTGAAATAGAGCAGGCCGTCGATCCCCGTCAGCTGCTGTTCGAGTACCTGCGTGACGCTGTTCTCGATCGTCTCGGCCGATGCACCCGGATAGGTCGCGCGGATATTGACCTGTGCCGGGGCGATGTCGGGATATTGTTCGATCGGCAGGGCGAACAGCGCCCCGATGCCGCCCAGCATGACGATGATCGCCAGCACCCAGGCAAAGATCGGCCGGTTGATGAAAAGGCGCGACATCGCCTGTTACTTGCCCTTCGCTTCGGCGCCATCGCCCTTGGGGGCGCCGACGCGCTGCACGCTATTCGCCGGGACCGGACGGATCGGCGCACCCTGGCGCAGATTGCCGATGCCCTGCGTGATGACGCGCTCACCGGGTTTCAGCCCGTCGGTGACGACCCAATTGGCGCCCGAGGTGCGATCGGCGACGATCTTGCGCCGCGCCGCCTTATTGTCCTTGCCGACGAGATAGACGAAGGCCGATCCGTCGAAATCGCGCTGCACCGCAGCTTGCGGCAGCAGGATCGCCGCCGGATTTACCGCCTGATCGAACAGCGCGGTCACGAACATGCCGGGCAGCAATATGCCTTTCGGATTGGGAAAGCGTGCGCGCAATGTCACGGTGCCTGTCGCCTCACTCACCGTAATGTCTGAAAACTCGACGGTCCCGGCAAAGGGATAGGCGCTGCCATCCTCAAGGCGCAGCCGGACGGACGTGCTGCCCGCGGTCACCCCGCCGCTTTCGATCGCCTGTCGCAGCGTTGTGAGCTCGGCGCTCGACTGCTGCATATCGACAAACATCGGGTCGGTCTGCTGGATCACAGCAAGCGGGGTCGCCTGACTGGCGCTGACGAGCCCGCCGGGTGTAACGAGGCTGCGCCCGATCCGGCCGCTGATCGGTGCGGTGATCGTCGCGAACCGCAGGTTGATGCGTGCCGTTTCGAGCGCGGCGCCGTTTTGCGCGACCGCGGCGCGCGCCATTCGGGCCTGCGCAAGTGCATCGGTATAATCCTGCTCGGCGACCGCCTGCATCTTTGCGAGCGGTTCGAGTCGCCTTGCGCGCTCTTCGGCCGCCTGTGCGCTTGCGCGCGCGCTGGCCAGATTGGCCGCGGCCTGATCGACCCCGGCCTGATAGAGGCTCGCGTCGATCTGATAGAGCGGCTGGCCGGCGCGGACGAAAGCGCCTTCGGTGAAAAGGCGGCGGCGGATCAGGCCGTTTACCTGGGGGCGCACTTCGCTCGTCTCGAACGCGACGGTGCGTGCGCCGAGCGACGAGGTCACGGGCACCGGCTCGACCTTGACGGTGACATAGCCGACTTCGGGCGCGCCGCGGCCGCCCTTCTCTTCTTCCGCAGAGCAGGCGGCCAACGACAGGGCGATGACGCACAGCGCTCCGGCGCGGAGCAGCGGCCTCTTGTCCAGCATAAAGGTCAATCTCGTTTCGGGTCCGCAGCGGAAAGGGGGGTTTTGCGCCTATTCAGCCCATTGCCCCCCTGCTGGCAAGTGCAATGGGCGCGATGAGACAATTTGCGACACTTTTTCCGTCGCCTCCGCCCGATCGGATCGCGAGCTAAAGTTGTCATACCACTCGGGTAGTTGTCATACAATTATCACTTGACAGAAGCTTGCCAGTTCCCGCATCATTCGTGACACCGGTTACCAGTTCCGGGCAACGAAACAGAAATGAGGAGGCGGGCGATCGCGCCGAAAAGGAGCGGTCGGCAGGCGCCACCTCCGTGGGAAATCATGGGCGACCGGACATGGTCCGGCGCCGGGTGGGAGGATGAAAATGGCTATTCAGGCGAGGCGGGGCATCCGGGCATTGGCGAGATTGGCGGGCGGCGCATCGCTCGCGGCGCTGGCTATGTCGCCGGCATATGCGCAGGATACGGCGGCTCCGGCGGACGAGGATGCGATCGTCGTCACCGGTATCCGCGCCTCGCTCGAGCGTGCCGCCGATATCAAGCGCGAAGCCGGGCAGGTGATGGACGTGATCACCGCCGAAGATGTCGGCAAACTTCCCGATGCGAATGTCGCCGAAGCGCTCCAGCGCGTCACCGGCGTCCAGATCACTCGCGTCTTTGGCGAAGGCCAGTCCGTCTCGGTGCGCGGGCTTCAGCAGGTCCGTGTCGAGGTCGACGGCCGCACGCTGCTCGGCTGGTCGGCGCGCCTGTCGCCACCCGAAAATGACCAGCTCGGGCGCTCGTCGGGACTCGATTCGGTGCCGTCGGGCCTGTTCGGCCGGCTTGAGGTTCGCAAATCGCCGGTTGCGAGCGACGCCGAAGGAGGCCTTGGAGGCACAGTCAATCTCGTCACGCCCAAGCCCCTGTCGTTCAAGGAGGCGACGATCTCGGTCCGCGCGCAGGGAACCTATTCGGAAAATTCGGACAAGTTCGAACCCGCGATCACCGGCTTTGCAACGACGAAATTCGCCGACGGTCGCATCGGCGTCATGCTTGCGGGCGAATATCAGAAGCGCACTTCGAGCACCCAGACGTTCGAACGCAACAATTTCCTCAACCGCACCTACACGGGTACAGGCGGGGGCGCGATCCCGACCCCCACGTTACTGCAATATGAGCAATTCACGGTCGACCGCTCACGCCTCGGCCTCAACGGCGCGATCCAGTTCGAGGTAACGCCTGAATTCACCATCACTGCCGACGCGCTCTATTCGAAGCTCAAGACCGGGCGCCGTCAGGATTTCTTTGCCTTCCGCCTACCCACAGGCGCGAACCCCGTCACCAATCGCGTCGTCGAGGATGGCATGGTCGTCGCGGGCAACGCCAACGGCACCGTCACCACCGCGGGGCAGATCCGCAACGAGCCGACCGAAAGCTTCCTCTATGGCCTCAACGGCAAATATGAGGGCGACAATGGGCTGACGATCGAGGCCGACGGCTATTACAGCAAGGGTACGATCGACCAGACGATCCAGATCATCACATTGCAGGGCACCGCGCTTGTCCCCGGCGCCTTTGATTTTCGCGATACGAAGGTTCCGTCGCTGACGCTGGGTGGAACCTTCGATCCGACCAATTATGATTCCTATAATCCGGCGACCAACGGCGTGCGCAGCAACCGCTTGATCGGCCTGCTAGAGGAATGGACGGGCAAGCTCGATGTCAGCTACGAAACCGGCGGCGGCGTGACGATCGCGGCCGGAGTGCGCTATACGGACCTTCACGCCCGCTCGAATGCGTTCCGCAGCCAGGTCACCCCGACCCGCAGTGAGATCGAGCCGTTTTTGAAACCGATCAGTGGCTTCGTGCCAGATATCGCCGGCAATTTTCCGCGCGATTTCCTCAGCCTGTCGCCGACTTATGATTATATTTTCAACCGCGCACAGGCGGCGGAGCCCAATCCCGATCCGAACGGTCGCTCGACCTTGCTGCCCAATCTCCAGCGCGATTATGACTTCAGTGAAAAGACGCTCGCGGGTTATCTGATGGTGTCGGGCGAGGGCGAGATCGCGGGTATTCCATACAAGGCGAACGCCGGCGTCCGCATCGCCGCGACGCGCTTGTCAGTCGATTCCTATGTCAATGTCGGCACCGTCAGCACGCTGCGCAACGACAAGAACCGCTATACGAACATATTGCCCAGCGCGAATATCGCCTTCAACGTCACCGACGATTTCCTGATCCGCGTATCGGGGTCGCAGACGATGCAGCGCGCGTCGATCGCGGACCTCGCGCCTTCGACCTTCTTCAACGCGACCAACCTGTCGGTGACCGGTGGCAACGTGAATCTGGAACCGCCGATCTCGACGCAGGCCGATGTCAGCTTCGAATATTATACGGGCAAGAGCTCGCTGATCTCGGGCGCCGTCTTCTACAAGGACGTCAAGAATTTCATCGCGAGCTTCGTCACCACGGGCATCGACACCACGCTTGATCCGCAGGGTCGCGAGTTGACCTTCTCACGCCCCGAAAATCTGTCGAGCGCGAAGATAAAGGGGTTCGAAATCGGCATCCAGCAGTTCTTCGATTTCCTGCCCTCGCCGCTCGACGGCTTCGGCGTGATCGCGAACTACACCTATTCGGATTCGGAAGACAGCGCGGGCTTCCCGCTCGTCGCGATGTCGAAGAACAGCTACAATCTTGTCGGCCTGTATGAGAAGGGCCCCTTCTCGGCGCGCATCGCCTATAACTACCGCGACGAGGCAGTGTTCGAATTCTCCGAAGGGCGCCCGAGCTTCGTCGGTTCGCGCTCACAGCTCGATGCGCAGGTCGGACTCGACATCACGAAGAATATCGCGTTGTCGCTGCAGGCGCAGAATCTGATGCCGAAAAAATCGGCTACGACCGAATATAGCAATTTCAACACGACGGCGCTCAACAGCTACGCCTTGTCCGAGCGGCGTTTCTCGGTCGGCGTGCGCGCTAAGTTTTAGAATGAGGTCCCCGGCATGACGGTGCGGGTCGCTCGCCGTCATGCCAAACGGGCCGCAGGGAGTGTATTGGATTATGATTTTGGGTGGTCGGCGCGCGCGCCTAGTATCGGTTCTGGCGCTTGGCGCGGTGATGACGCTTCCGGTTCAGGCGCAACCGGCAAAATTGCCCAAGATCCTGTCGGATCCCAAGACAGTGGCGGCCAACCCGTTGCCCGATTTCAGCTATGCCGGCTATGGTTTCGGGCTTGCGCCGATCCCCGCCGACGTGGGTACGATCATCGATGTGACCGACCACGGCGCGATCCCCGACGACGGCCTCGACGATACGAAAGCTGTGCTGCGCGCGCTCGCCGCTGCAAACGCCGTGAAGGGCAAGGTCACACTACGCTTTCCCAAGGGACGGACGCAGATTACCGAAGTGCTCCGCATAACGCGCAGCAACATCGTCCTCGACGGTGCGGGCAACGGGCCGGGCGGCAGCGAGCTCTGGTTCCCGCGCCCGCTGAAGCTCATCGACAAAAGCCACGATTATGACGAGCTGCGCGAATATCTGGTGCGCGAGAAGAAGCAGCAGGTCGAGTCCGAGCATAATATTGATTATCTCTTTACCGAATATAGCTGGGCGGGCGGGATGATCCTCGTTGCGCCCGAAAAGAGCCGGCCGGTCTCTTACGACGGCGCCAAGGATGTCCGCGACCCGGTGCTTGCGAACGGCGTGTCGGGTAAACAGTTCGCGCGCACCCTGACGGTCGATAATGCGGCAAAGCTCAAGGTCGGTGACGTCGTGCAACTGCAATGGTTTTCGGTCGACGGACCGAAGAGCCGGATATTGAAATCGCTCTATGGCGACACCGACCTGCCGATCGGTTCGCACCATTGGACATCACCGAACCGGCCGGTCGTCGTGCAGGCTACGCGTGTCATCGCGGTGCGTGGCAAGACGATGACGCTCGGCGATCCGCTGCTCCACGATGTACGAGCCGACCAGCCCGCGGTGATCGCCGACTGGAAGCATCTGACGAACGTCGGTATCCAGAATCTGCGGCTGCAATTCCCCAAGGCGCCCGCCTTCGGTCACCATCTAGAACAGGGCTATAACGGCATCTATATGACTGGCGTGTTCGACGGCTGGGTCAGGAAGCTGACGATCGACCGGTCGGACAGCGGCATTCTCACCGACAATGCCGCGAGCCTGACGATCGCCGATGTGACCACGACAGGTGACCGCCGCGCGCATTATTCGGTGCATGTCGGGGCGGTGCACAATGTGCTCGTCAAGGATCTGAAGGTCGAGAATCCGGTGGTCCATCCGGTCAGCATCAACACGCGCTCGACGCGTTCGGTGTTCCTGCGTTCGGTCATCGACCGCGACGCGATCATCGACCAGCACAGCGGATCGAACCACCAGAATCTGTTCGATGCGATCGAGATGCATATCGATCCGAAGCAGGGCAAGGATGGCTGGCAATACCAGCTCTGGGTTGGCGGCGGAGCACCCTATTGGAAGCCGGGGCACGGTCTTTACAACACGCTGTGGAACGCGAAGCTGATCATGCCGGACAGCGTACCCGCCGATGCGACGGTCGCGATCACCAGCGGCCTCGAAGGACCGGGCGAGCGGATCGTCGGCCTCCACGCGAACCGCAAGATCAGTGTCAGCTATAATCCCGCACCCTATATCGAGTTGACCGGGCAGGCGATCGATGCGGCGCCGTCGCTTTACGAATATCAGCTCGCGCGTCGGCGGCGCTGAAAGTTAGCTTGCCGGCGGCGCGGCAACCGATTGCCGTTCGACGAAGGTCGAGGGGAGCATATTGCTCTCGTCGTCACCGCCCTTGGCGCCGGGGCCGAGGAAGTCGGGAACGAGCGTCTGCGCGGCGCGGATTCCCATTTCGCGGATCGGCCAGCGTACTGTACTCAGCGCGGGCCAGATATGCGTCGCGGTCGGGCTGTCGTCGAAACCGATGATCGACAATTCGCCGGGCACCTTGATGCCCTTGCCATGCGCGACGCTCATCACGCCCGCCGCCATCTCGTCGTTCGAGCAGAAGACCGCCGTCGGCGGTGCGGACAACGAGAGCAGGGCTTCGCCCGCCTCGATCCCCGCGGTATAGCGGTAGTTGCCCGGCGCATAGAGTTCGGCGGGCAGGTCGAGGCCCGCCTCGGTGAGCGCCTCGCGGAAGCCCTCTTCGCGTTCGGCGGCCGAGCGGAAGCCGACAGGGCCGCGTACGAAGCCGATGCGGCGGTGACCAAGCGCGATCAGTCCGCGTACCGCTTCGGAAACCACCTCGCGGTCGTTCGACGAAATGCAATGTTTCGCATCGTCGATCCGTGCGGACCCGATACGGACATAGCGCACGCCCAGATCCTCGCAGAGCGCGGCAAGATCGTCATTTTCCGAAATTGGCGGCAACAGCATCGCGCCGATCGGGCGCTGCTTTTCGAGGAAGATGCGAACATCGTCGAGCATCTTGTCCGAGCCGCGATCGACCGGACGGACGAGCAGCGCAAGGTCGCTGTCCTTGATCGCGTCGAGCACACCCCGCTGAAAGTTCAGCACGGTCTGCGCGTTCGGATTGTCGTGCAGCAAGGCGATCAGGAAGTTGCGGCGAAAGGCGAGCGCGCGCGCCTGCGGATTGGGTACGAACCCCAGCTGTTCAATCGCCTTTTCGACCGCCGCGCGCGTCTTGTCGGTCAAGAATTCGGACCGGTTTATCACCCGGCTCACGGTCTTTTTCGAAACCCCCGCAAGCGCCGCGACGTCATTGATCGTCGGTTGCTTGCCCCCCGGCCCCTTATTCTGTGCCGCCATATTCTGTCTTTCCTCTGCAAACCTCTGGTCCGGCTCGCGCTTTCGATGCTGATGGGCGCTCGGAACTGTAAAATCAACCGCTCGGCGGGGGCGCCAACACCTCTTGACACCGGTTACCATCAAATCTAGCAAGACGACAAGCCAGAAATATCCAGCGAGGATGCCATCATGTTTTCCAAGACCTATTACGCCACCCATCCCGTGATGATGGAGGAGGTGTCGAATGCGGAGCTTCGTGATCGTTATCTGATCCAGAACCTGTTCCGTACCGGCGAATGCGTCCTCAACTATACTCACGCTGATCGCTTCGTGATTGGCGGGGTTGCCGTCGGTTCGGCACCGGTCAAGCTTCCCGCGCAGAGCGAGCCGCCGTCGGCAGCAGGGCATCCGTTTCTCGAGCGCCGCGAACTTGCGATCGTCAACGTCTCGTCGGTCGAGGGCACGGTCACCGTCGATGGCGAGAGCTTCACGCTCGGCAACAAGGATTGCCTCTATGTGACGATGGGCGCGAAGGACGTCGAGTTCGCGGGCGCAGGCGCGCGCTATTATCTGGCGTCATGCCCGGCGCACAAGGCGTTCACGACGCGCAAGCTCGGCATCGCCGACGCCAATGCACTTGATCGCGGCAGCCTTGCCGAGTCGAACGAGCGCACGATCTTCCAGCTCGTCATTCCCGGTGTCTGCGACAGCGCGCAGCTCGTCATGGGCCTCACCGTGCTCAAGGAAGGCAGCGTCTGGAATACGATGCCCCCGCACATCCACGAGCGTCGCAGCGAGATTTATTTCTATTTCGAACTCGACAATCTCGATAGCGACCGCGTGATGCATTTCATGGGCGAAGGCGAAGCCACCCGCCACATTGTGATGCAGAATGAGGAAGCGGTGATCTCGCCGCCCTGGTCGATCCACATGGGCGCGGGCACCAAATCCTATGCCTTCATCTGGGCGATGGCGGGCGAGAATCAGGATTATACCGACATGAACGTCCTCGACATCTGTCAGCTGTCGTAATGGCGGGCCCGTTCGATCTTTCGGGCAAGGTCGCGCTTGTTACCGGCGCCAACACCGGAATCGGGCAGGGGATTGCGGTCGCGCTCGCCGAAGCGGGCGCCGACATCGCTGCGGCGGGCCGCTCGGCGGCCGACGAGACCGTCGGCAAGGTGCGCGGCCTCGGCCGTAGGGCCGAGAATTTCGCCGCCGACCTGTCGAGCGTCGGCGCGGTGCAGCCGCTCGTCGACGCGGTGCTCGCCGAGTTCGGGCGCATCGACATCCTCGTCAACAATGCCGGCATCATCCGCCGCGCCGACGCGGTCGATTTCACCGAGGCCGACTGGGACGCGGTAATGGACACCAATCTCAAGACGCTCTTCTTCCTCTGTCAGTCGGTCGGCAGGCATATGATCGCACGCGGTTCGGGCAAGATCATCAACATCGCCTCGATGCTGACCTTTCAGGGCGGCATCCGCGTGCCGAGCTATACCGCGTCGAAATCGGGCGTCGGCGGGCTTACCAAGCTGCTCGCGAACGAATGGGCGGCAAAGGGGGTTCAGGTCAATGCGATCGCGCCCGGCTATATCGCGACGAACAACACTGCCGCGCTGCAGGGCGACGAGACGCGCAACCGCCAGATCATGGAGCGCATCCCTGCGGGACGCTGGGGCGACCCGAGCGACATCGGCGGCGCGGCGGTCTTCCTCGCCTCGTCGGCGTCGGACTATGTGCAGGGCCATATTCTCGCCGTCGACGGCGGCTGGCTCGCGCGCTAGCGTCGGACGATGACCGGCCGCCTTGTCTTTTTCGGCGAACTGCTGATCCGCCTGACCGCGCCGGGCAACGAACTGCTGATGCAGTCGCCTTCGCTGGCACTCCATGTCGGCGGTGCCGAAGCGAATGTTGCCATCGGTCTCGCGCACCTCGGCCATGATTGCGCGATGGTTGGCAAGATACCCCCGAATGCTCTGGGTCGCGGAGCAGTGGCGGCGGTGCGCGGCGCAGGCGTCGATTGCACCGCCGTCACCCCTTCTCCGGGACGCATGGGACTCTATTTTCTCAGCGTCGGGGCAGGACTCCGCGCCTCCGAGATCGTTTACGACCGCGCGGGATCGAGCTTCGCTGCGACCGGGCCTGATGATTATGACTTCGACCGTCTACTGGCTGGCGCCGGCCTGCTTCACCTGTCGGGCATTACCCCCGCGCTCGGGCCACGCTCGGCCGAAGCCGCGCTTGCGGCGGCGCGCGCGGCGAAACGGCTCGGCGTGCCCGTCAGCTTCGACGGCAATTACCGTGCGATGCTGTGGGAGGCATGGGACAGCGATCCGCGCGCGACCCTGTCCGAACTGATCGGCATTGCTGACATATTGTTCGGCAATCACCGCGATCTCTCACTTGTGCTGGGCAAGGAATTCAGCGGCGAGGGCGAAGACCGGCGACGCGAGGCGGCCGAAGCCGGCTTTGCCGCCTTCCCGAGCCTCAAGCTGATCGCCTCGACCGCGCGGCATACGGTCACCGCCGATCATCACCGCATCGCCGCGCGTGTCGACCTTCGCGATAGTTGCCATCAGACCGACGAGATCGACGTCACCGGCATCGTCGACCGTATCGGTGCGGGTGACGCTTTCGCTGCGGGCGTGCTTCACGCGCATCTGGGCGGCGGGGATGCGCGCGCAATGGCTGAATCGGGCCTCGCGCTGACGTGTCTCAAACATTCGCTGCCGGGCGACGCCAGCCGCTTCGGACAGGGGGATATCGACGCCTTCCACAGCGGCGGGCTTGATGTCCGGCGCTGACCCGATCGGCCGGCGCGGGCTTCTGGCAACTGCCGGCAGTTCGCTTCTCCTTTCCGCCTTCGCACGGGCCGAGGTCTTCACGCCGGTCCAACATATCGGGGGGGTGAGTGCCTCCGACGGCGCCTATCGTTCGGGTATTTATCGCAGCTTCGGCGACGCCCGGTCGTGGGCTTTTACAGGCATCCGCTATGGTCGGGCCGAGCGTTTCCGGGCGCCCGCCGCGGTGACGAAGGCCGAGCAACTCCGGGGTGACGTCTTTGGTCCTGCCTGCCCCCAAACGGGCAGACGCTATCAGCCGCAGGACGAGGACTGTCTGTTCCTCAATGTCTGGACGCCCGACATTGAAAAGCCCGCCAAACGCCCGGTCATGGTCTATTTTCACGGCGGTGCCTATTCGACCGGCAGCGTAACCGATCCGGTCAACGACGGGGCCGTGTTGGCTGCGCGCGGCGATGTCGTCGTGGTGACGGTCAACCATCGGCTGAACGCATTCGGCTATCTTTACCTCGCCGCGCTCGACCCGCGTTTTCCCGACAGCGGCAACGCGGGTCAACTCGACCTGATTGTCGCGCTCAGATGGGTGCAGCGGAACATCGCAGCCTTCGGAGGCGACCCCGCCAATGTTACCGTATTCGGCCAGTCGGGAGGCGGCGCGAAGATCGCAACGCTGATGGCGATGCCGGAAGCGAAGGATCTGTTCCACAAGGCGATCACGATGAGCGGGCAGCAGGTCACCGCCTCGGGTCCGCTCAATGCGACCAGGCGTGCGCAGGCGTTTCTCGACAAACTCGGCAAAGACGTCGACCCCGTAACCGCACCGGTCGAGCAAATCGTCGCTGCGCTCTCGGCGACCGATCCGATTCTCGGCGGCGGCGTCTATATGGGGCCGGTGCTCGACATGACGCATCTCGTGCGCCACCCCTTCTGGCCCGACGCGGCGCCGCAGTCACTCGAACTTCCAATGATGCTCGGCAACACGGTGATGGAGACGCGCGCCTTCTACGCACCCGACGGCAAGCAGCTTGCGGGATTGAGCTTCGACAATCTCGCGGCCCGGATCGCGCCGGAAATGCGCATCGACATCGAACCGTCGTGGGTCGTGAGCCAGTTCCGCGGCCGCTATCCCGAAGCGGCGCCGCTCGATCTGTTCCATCGCATCGTCACATCGGCGCGAAGCTGGCGAGGGCAGGTCGAGGAGGCTGATGCGCGTGCGCGCGCCGGCCATCCGGGCTTCGTCTATCAGCTCGATTTCGAGGCCGCTAAACATGCCGACGATATTGCGCTCGGTTTCGGAACAGTGCCCGATCCAACCGCCGCGCAGCAGGCGATGAGCGATCGCGTGATGGATGCCTTCGTCCGCTTTGCGCGCACCGGCAATCCCGGCTGGCCGGCCTATGATCTGGCCAAGCGCCAGACGATGATCTTCGATATGGTCAGCCGCGTCGAACAAGATCCGCGCCGGTGGGAGCGCGAGCTGTTCGCGCGCGTACCCTATATCCAGCCGGGCAGTTAGACGATCTTGTGCGAGCCGAGCCAATTCCACAGCAGCTCGGGCCAGATTGCAACGGGTAGCCCCGCGGTCTTCATCAGCCCGAAACCATGCGCGCCGCGCTCAAAGAAATGTGCCTCGACCGGAGCCCCCACGGCACGCGTCGCTTCGCGCAGGCGCACGCTATTGTCGACCTTTACGACGCTGTCGTCCTCGGCATGCAGCAGCCAGAGCGGCGGTTGGTCGGCGCGCGTGTTGCGTTCGGGCGAATAGAGTGCCTCACGCGCGGCGTCGGGGTTTGCACCGATCAGTTTCTCGCGGCTAACGGCATGGGCGATGGCGGGATCCATCGACACGACCGGATAGATGGCGGCCAGCGCATCGGGACGCGCGGATAGCGTATCGGCGGCGTCGATCGGCGCATAGGCTTTGGCGTCGAAGCGCGTGAGCAGGCTCGTCGCGACTTGTCCACCCGCCGAGAAGCCGCCGAAGACGACGCGCGCCGGATCGATGCCGTCCGTTCCCGCGCGTCTGCGTACCAGCCGTACCGCGCGCTGCGCATCGGCGAGCGGCACGTCGGCGCCGTTCGTCCAGCCGTCGCCGGGCAGGCGATAGAAGAGAACGTAGACGGTGACCCCGCGATCACGCAGCCATCGCGCCAGCTCATAGCCTTCCTTGTCGACCACGACATAGCGATAGCCGCCGCCGGGCGCGAGAATGACCGCCGCGCCATTGGGCTTTGCTGGCCGGAAAATGTCGAGCCGCGGACGGCTGATTCTCTCCAGCATCCGGTCGCTGGCGTTCGGGTCGTCGCTGCGCTGGACGACCTGTTCGATCAGGCCGGGCGGCGGGGTGATATGGCCTTCCGGCCAGAGTGCGGCGCTCGTATCGGGTGCCATGCCGGCCGGGCGCGTCCATACTTCCTTCGCTGCCGCGGTGCTCGCGATCGGCAGCACCAGGCTCGCTGTCAGCAACGTGCGGCGGTTGAAAGTCATTTGCCTGGAGCCTTGTTCGGATAGGCGATGATCAGCACCAGCGGTTCGCTGCCGGTCTGGCGGATGCCGACCTTCGCGCCGGTATAGAGCCATGCAGCCGTGCCGGCCTTCAATTCCTTCTCCTCGCCGTCTGAATGGACGACGCCTGTGCCCGACAGGACATAATAAATCTCGTCATGGTCGATCGGATGGACCCCGATAGCCGCGCCGACGTGCAGCGCGCGTTTGCGGAATTCGAAACTACGCGGCGCGGGGACCGAATCGCTGATCCGGTATGCCGTCGACATGCCGATCGCGCCGTGCGGTGGCGCTTCTTCGCGCGTCGTCGCTGCCTCGTCGATCACGACCATCGCAGGAGCTGCGACACCACTGAGCAACAGAGCGAGAAGCGCGCTCATTTCACATTTCCGCGCGAATCGATATCGCGCACCGACAGATGCTCCTGCGGCATCGGGGCCGTCTGCGCCGGATAAGTCCCCGATCTTGGTTCCATCGTCGCGATATCCCAGTCGGCCTCGACGAACGGCGCGCGCACCGGCGGAGCGACCTTCGGATAAGCGCTGACCTGTTTTTCGTCGTCGATGATGCCGCCACGGCCTTCGGCGATGAAGAAGAGGATACGAATCTCCTCGGCATCGCGCGCCCATGGCCGCGCACCGGCGGAGCCCAGCAGCGAGGTTTCGACGTCGCGAACCGGCAGGATGCGATAGCCCCCGATCGGCGCGAGCGGCGCCTTCGCGCGGATCAGCTTGGCCTGCGTTTCGCCATAGCGACCGAATTCGGGCAGCGGCTGGCCGTGGCGATCGACGGCCAGATTGTCCTTGCCATAATAATCGAGATCGCCGTCCCCGCCCAGCATCAGGAAAGGCAGCCCCTCGTCGGTGCTATTGCCGCCGCGCATGACGTTGCCGATCGCGGTAATCTGTCCGGTGACATAGGGATGCCCGACCCATTCGAGGTTCATCAGATTATAATGCACCGCGCGGTGGCCGGGGTCGTAGATCAGATTGTTGATCATCAGCGCCTGCGCTCCGCCCTTGATCAACGGGCTCCGCTCGACATTGTGCGCCCAGACGTTGCGGTAAAAGACGATGCCGGTGGCATTGTCGTGGATCAGCGATCCTTTGCTGTGCTCGCCCTTCGGATGGCTCGCATCGGCGAGGCCTTCGGCGGCAAGATTGTTCGAGAAGGTGACATTCTTGCTCGTCCCCTCGCGCCATTCGGCGACGCTGTTGCCGGTGAAGCGGGGTCCCGATGCCGACATATTTTCGTCGATTGCCCACAGGAAGGTGCAATGATCGACGATGATATTGTGCGCTCCGACGGTTGAGAAGGCGTCCGCCTCCCATCCGCTGCGCTTTGGCTGGCCGTCGACTCCCGTATAGACGCGTATATGCCGCATCACCACGTCGTGGGTTTTCACGTCGATGCCGGTGCGGATCAGCGTGATGCCGGGTCCGGGCGCGGTTTGCCCGGCGATCGTCAGATAGGGATGTTTGATTTCGATCGTCTCGCGGCCCATATCGATCACGCCGCCGACTTCGAACACGACGATGCGCGGCCCCGGCGTTTCGATTGCCGCCTTCAGAGACCCCGGCCCGTCGGGCGCGAGCGTCGTCACACGCAATATCTGTCCGCCGCGTCCGCCCGGAGTCTGCCCCGCCGGACCGACCGCGCCAAGGAAGGCGAGCGGGGCGGGATCGGCCGCCAGCGCCGAGCCAGCCGACAGGCTAAAGGCCAGAAAAAGCGCGGTTATCCAAAGCTTTTTGGGCATCCTGTCTCTCCTCATCTTTGGGGTATTGACATGTTCGTCGCAATCCGCAATCTTTCTGACACCGGTTACCCCAATCGGTCAACGAGAAAATATTTCCAAGGGAGAGGGTCTGATCGGGTTCATCGCGCCAAGCGACGAGCCATCTTACTCTCTGAAAAATCGACGGACGAAGCGCTATGCCAAATCGCTTTGTCCAGCAAAGTAACCGGTGTCATTCCTTGCGCGAGCGGGGGCAACGGGGCGATAAGGGAGGATGATAATGGCAATATATGCAACGCGGAGCATTCGCACTTTGACCCGGCTGGCGTGCGGCGCATCGCTTGCCGTGATCGCGGTCGCGCCGGCCTATGCGCAGGACACCGTCGCTGCTGACGAAACTGTCGCAGCCGAAGATGAGATCATCGTCACCGGCTTCCGCGCCTCGTTGGGCGCCGCGCTCAACGTAAAACGCGAGTCGGTCGCAGCGGTCGATGCGATCGTCGCCGAAGATATCGCCAAATTCCCTGACCAGAATCTCGCCGAATCGCTTCAGCGTATCCCGGGTATCACGATCCAGCGCGACGGCGGCGAAGGCCGCGGTATCACGGTGCGGGGCCTTGGCTCACAATTTACCCGCGTTCGCGTCAATGGACTCGAAACCGTTGCGACCTCGACCGACGGCGCATCGGCGAACCGCGACCGCGCGTTCGACTTCAACGTCTTCGCTTCCGAGCTGTTCAGTTCGATCGTCGTCCACAAGACGGCTTCGGCCGAACTCGACGAAGGCTCGCTGGGCGCGGTGGTCGATCTCAACACCGGCAACCCGCTTGGCGGCAAAGGTGGCTTCACCGCCGCGCTGTCGGCTCAGGGCAGCTATAATGATCTGTCCGAGAAGGTCGGGCCGCGCGTTGCCGGCCTGCTGAGCTGGGCCAACGATGCCGGCACGTTTGGCGTGGCCGTATCGGCCGCCTATTCGGACCAGAAAACCCTCGAACTCGGCAACAACAGTGTGCGTTGGGCGCAGGCGCGTTTCGACTCGGTCGACGGGACGCCATGCTGGACCGCCGCCAATTCGGGCGGCACCTATATTCCCGGCGCAGCATGCGATGCGGTCGCGCTCGCCTTCCACCCGCGCATTCCGCGTTATGGCGAAATTGCGCATGACAAGAAACGCCTCGGCATCACCGGATCGATCCAGTTCGCCCCGTCCGATGCGACCAAAATCTCGCTCGACGGGCTCTATTCGAGCTTCAAGCATCAGCGCCGCGAGCGTTGGGCCGAGGTGCTGCTGCGCAGCAACGAACGCTCGATCAACGTCAGCGATTATGAAATCGACGGCGACAATAATATGATCTCGGCGACGCTCGACGACGCTTGGGTGCGCACCGAACATTATCTGCGCAAGGCAAAGACCGAATTCTGGCAGGTCGGCGCGACGTGGGATCAGGATGTCAGCGACACGTTCCGCTTCACCCTGCTCGGCGGCCTGTCGAAATCGAAGGCATCGATTCCGCTCGAAACGACCATCGTCTTCGACGATCGCGATGCGCAGGACTATCGCTATGATTATAGCGACATGGAACGCCCGTTGCTGACCTTTGGCACCAGCGTGACCAATCCGGCGAATTTCCAGCTCGCCGAAATCCGCGATCGCCCGTCGGAGGTCGAGAACAAGTTCCGCACCGTGCAACTGCGCACCGAATGGGACATCAGCGACGATTTCACGGTCAAGGCGGGCGGCGTCTACCGCCGCTTCGACTTTGCCAGCATCGCCTTCACGCGTGACACCGTCGTGTGCGGCAACGGCGGGGTCGACCGCGTCCTCGGCACGCTCGCCTGTTCGCCGTCGTCGGCCTTCGGTCCCGCCGCGGTATATGGTTTCCCGGTCAATTCGGGGCTCGCCGACCTGTTCACCCTCGGCAAGGCGGGGCAGCCGTCGGGCACGACGACCGAATGGCTGGTCGCCAATCTGGATGCGACGACGGCCTTCACCAAACTCTATGATCGTGTCGCCGCAGTGGACGCCGGCAACAACCGCGCCGTGCGCGAAGAGGTGACGGGCGGCTATCTGCAGTTCGACGCCAAGGGCGAGCTCGCCGGCCTGCGCTATGCGCTCAACGCCGGCGTGCGCTACGTCCACACCGATCAGACGTCGAGCGGGCTCAATAGCGGTGCGGCGGTGACGGTGAAGCGCAGCTATGAAGACTGGCTGCCTTCCATGAACCTCGCGCTGTTCCCGCACGAGGACATCATCATCCGCGCCGCGGTTGCCGATGTGATGACGCGTCCTACGCTCGGTAATCTGACGCCGGGCGGATCCGTCGACGGGTTCAACTATCGCATCAACTACGGCAACCCGTTCCTCGATCCGTTTCGCGCGACCTCCTATGATCTCGCGTTCGAATGGTATTTTGCACCGCAGTCGATCTTCTCGGTTGCGCTGTTCAAGAAGGACATCGCGAGCTTCCCGGTCGCAACGACCGCGAGCGGCACCTTCGCATCGACTGGCCTGCCGCTGTCGGTGATCCCGCCGAGCAGCCCGGGCTCGATCAATCCCGAAGGTCAGCTTTGGACGATCACCTCGATCGGCAATGGCGAGGGCGCGAAGCTCAAGGGTATCGAAGTCTCGCTGCAGGCGCCGTTCAAATTCCTGCCCGGGTTCCTGTCGAACTTCGGCGGCATCGTGAACGCGACGTACGTCGATTCGGACGCCGACTATACGGTCGCCGGCCCGTCGATCGTCCCGGGCGGCGCGAATGTGTCGGCGGTGCGCAACGGTACGCTCTTCAATCTGTCGAAACGCGCCTATAACGGCACGCTCTATTATGACGACGGCAAGTTCAGCGCGCGTGCCTCGGTCAGCTATCGCAGCCGCTATGCCGACGCCAATAGCGGTACCGGTAACGTGTTCGAAGGCTATGGTTCGACGATCAATGTCGATGCCTCGGTCCGCTATGCGATCACCGACAATATCGAAATCTCGGTCGAAGGCATCAACCTGACCGACGAGTATCGCTATCGCTTCACCGATATCGATGCCGATCGGAATTACGAGAATAACCACTTCGGCCGCACCTTCCTGTTCGGTGCGCGCGTCAAGATCTGACGCAAAGGGTTAGTCCCGGTGAGGCCCGGTTTCCGCACGCGGGGGCCGGGTCTTTCTTTTTTTGAGGGAGAAGAGACCAGTGACCGATCGCCGCGACATGCTCAAACTTGCCGGAACGGGCCTGCTCGCGACCGGCCTCTCGGGTCTTGGCGCGCCAGCGGCATTTTCCATGTCGGCACCCGCTTCTTCCGGCCCGGCGCCCGCTTGGGCGAAGGGCTTTGACGGGCAGCGAAAGGCCGATCTTGGCGACGGACGCTTTCTCAATCCGATCTTGGCCGGCGACCATCCCGACCCGTCGATCCTGAAGGACGGCGCCGACTATTATATGACCTTCTCGACCTTCGATTCCTATCCGGGGCTGGTCATCTGGCATTCGCGCGATCTCGTGAACTGGCGGCCAATCGGCCCCGCGCTGACGAAGAATATCGGGGCGGTCTGGGCGCCCGAACTGTGCAAGCACAAGGGCCGCTATTATCTCTACATCCCGACCAAGGGTCCCAACACGAGCTGGGTGATCTGGGCCGACCGGATCGAGGGGCCGTGGAGCGAGCCGATCGACTTAGGGCTGCCCGATCATATCGATCCCGGCCACGCGGTCGGCGAAGACGGGTCGCGCTGGCTGTTCCTGTCGGGCGGTGATCGCGTCCGCCTGTCCGACGATGGCCTGTCGCGCATCGGCGAGCCCGAGCATATCTACGACCCTTGGCGCTACCCCGCCGACTGGGTGGTCGAAGGCTTTGCGCCCGAAGGGCCGAAGATCACGCGGCGTGGCGACTATTATTACATGATCACCGCGGTTGGCGGCACTGCGGGTCCGCCGACCGGCCACATGGTGATCGCCGCGCGCTCGAAATCGATCCACGGGCCGTGGGAGAATTGCCCCGCAAACCCGCTCGTCCACACCAAATCGGTAGCGGAGAAATGGTGGTCGCGCGGCCATGCGACGCTCGTCGAGGGGCCGGCGGGCGATTGGTGGAGCGTCTATCACGGATTCGAGAATGGATATTGGACGCTCGGGCGACAGGCGTTGCTCGACCCGATCGAATGGACCGACGACGGCTGGTTCCGCATGAAGGGCGGCGACCTGTCGCAGCCGATCGCAAAGCCGAAGGGGGGCACGGTGGCTGGACCGCACGGCATGGCGCTGTCCGACGATTTCACCAGCCTCGCGCTTGGCGCGAAATGGAATTTCTTCAAGCCCGCGGCCGACGAACGCAGCCGCGCGCGCGTCGAAGACGGCGCGCTGGTGTTGACGGGACGCGGCAAGGCGCCGGTCGATTCATCGCCCCTGCTGCTGATCGCGGGCGATCAGGCCTATCGCTTCGAATGCGATATCGAAATCGCGCCCGGCTGCACCGCGGGGCTGATCCTTTTCTATGATGAGAGGCTCTATTGCGGGCTCGGCTTCGATGGCGAGCGTTTCGTGACCCACCAATATGGCATCGAACGCGCGCGGCCGGTCAATCCGCATGGGGCTCGCATGCGGATGCGCGTCACCAATGATCGCCACATCGTCACCTATGATACCAGCGGCGACGGCGGGAAGACGTGGACGCGTTTCGATCGCGGCATGGAGGTGTCGGGATACCACCATAATGTGCGCGGTGGGTTCCTGATGCTGCGCCCTGGCCTCTATTCGGCAGGGGAGGGCGAAGCGCGTTTTTGCAATTTCACCTTCCGTGCGCTCGACTAGAGCGTCACACCCGACTTCCAGATCGCGATATCGCGCTCTTCATTCGCTTCGGCTTTGGTCGGCGCGCCCGACGCGGTGGCGGCGATCAGGTCGAGCAAGGCGTCCGATGCGCTGTCGAAGCCCCCATCGAGCACCGCCCCAGCGTCGAAGTCGATCCAGCCCGTCTTGCGCTGCGCCAGCGCGCTATTCGATGCGATCTTCAGCGTTGGCGCCGGAAAGCCGAGCGGGGTTCCGCGGCCGGTGGTGAACAGGATGATCGTCGCGCCCGCCGCGGTCAGCGCGGTCGACGACACCGCGTCATTGCCCGGCGCTTCGAGCAGGGTCAGCCCGGCGAGCGTTGCTTCGCCGCCGTAACGCCGCACGTCGACGACGGGCACTTTGCCCCCCTTTTGCACCGCGCCGAGCGATTTTTCCTCGAGCGTCGTGATCCCGCCCGCAATATTGCCGGGCGACGGATTCTCGCTCACGGGTTCGCCGTTGCGGATGAAATAATCCTTGAAATCCTGCACCAGCCGGACCGTCTCGTCGAACACTTCGCGCGATATCGCGCGGTCCATCAGCACCTGTTCGGCACCGAAAATCTCGGGAATCTCGGTCAGTACCACCTTGCCGCCCGCCGCCGCGACCGCATCCGCCATGCGTCCGACGAGCGGGTTGGCGGTCAGCCCCGACAGGCCGTCGGATCCGCCGCATTTCACTCCGAGGACCAGTTCTGACAGCGGCACTTCGCTACGCTGCGCGTCGGCGCAGCCTGCGACCAGCTCGTCGACCAGCGTCAAGCACGCCGCCTCGTCATCCTCGACCGTCTGCGCCGACAGGGTGCGGATATGGGCGTGGCGCTCGGCCGGGATCAGGTCGAGCAATGCGCCGAGCTGATTGCTCTCGCACCCCAGCCCGACGATCAGCACGCCGCCCGCATTGGGGTGCTGCGCCAGTGCTGCAAGTAGCGCACGCGTATGGCCCAGATCGTCGCCGAGCTGCGAACAGCCAAATGGGTGTTTGAAGGCATGCACCCCGTCGATGCGCCCCGCATAGCGTTCGCCCGCGATCCGCGCGACGCGCGCGGCGAGGTTGCCGACGCAGCCAACCGTCGGCAGGATCCAGATTTCGTTGCGCGTCCCGACGCGGCCGTCGGGACGGATATAGCCGCGAAAGCTATTGGAGACCGCGGCTGCTGGCGCCGCTTCTGGTGCTCCCACGCGATAAACATAATCGCCGTCGCCATTCAGCGCCGTCGCCAGATTATGGCTGTGGATATGGTCGCCCGGTGCGATGTCTGCGGTCGCGATGCCGATCGGAAAGCCATATTTGATCACCGCCGCGCCTTGCGCGATCGGGGCGAGGGCAATTTTGTGTCCGCGCCCCACGGCGGCCGCGGTTCGCAGGTCGGCGTCGGCAAACAGCCGATCACCCATCGCGATGTCGGCAATCGCAGTCACGACATTGTCGGCGTCATGGACGCGAACCGCGCGGGTTTCGATCGGGTCGATCATCGCCGCTCAGCGCCAGACATGGCGAAGTAATTTGTCATACATCTGATAACTGCTTGCTTTTGACACCGGTGTCTCTTACACCGCTTCGCGGAAGAGGGAAATGAGAAAGATGCTGGCGACAAGCGATCAAAAGAATGTAGCGCGTGCATTAATCGACGCGCGTGCGGGAAAGACACCGCTTACCGTCTATCCTGGCACGATGCCGGAAACGATGGCCGAGGCTTATGCGATCCAGGATAGCGCGATCGCACTCGACGGGCGCCGCGTCGGCGGATGGAAGGTGGGACGAATCGCTCCCGAACTCGTTGAGCGTTACGGCCGCAACCGCCTGACCGGCCCGATCTTCACCGACGAGATTTTCGATGGCTCCGCCGATCCGGTGATGCCGGTCTATGTCGACGGGTTCGCTGCGGCGGAGGCCGAGGTGTTGCTCTGTTTCGGTGATATCGGGACACGCGACTATGACATCGACAGCGTGCGCGAGTGCATCGCCGACGTCCGAACCGGCATCGAGATCGCGAGCTCGCCTTTTCCCGAGATCAATCGCCACGGCCCCGCAGTCACCGCGTCGGACTATGGCAATAACAAGGGTCTGATCCTCGGTCCGCCGATCCCCGACTGGCAGGACGTTGACCTCATCGGCATGCCGGTTGAAATGGCGATCGATGGCGAAACCGTCGGTGCGGCGACGATGGAGAATATGCTCGACGGCCCCTTCGGCTCGGCGCTGTTCCTGATCGACATCCTGCGCGCGCGCCGTATCGCGATCCCGCCCGGCACCTGGGTGTCGGCGGGGGCAATTACCGGCATCCATGAAGTCCGGCCCGGCCAGCGCGCCGAAGCACTGTTCGACGGAAAAATCCGCGTCAGCTGCTCGATCAAAAGCTACTAAAGCAAAAACGGGAGAGGTTTATGGCACAGGCATTCGCAGGCGGAGGTACGGCGGCGCCAGTGCCGAAGTCGGGACGTTGCCGCTGGCTGATCGTCGCGGTGCTGTTTGCCGCGACCACGGTCAACTATATCGACCGCACCATGCTCGGTTTGCTCGCACCGACACTCGGAACCGAACTCGGGTGGAGCGAGAATGACTATGGCAACATCGTCACCGCTTTTCAGGCCGCCTATGCGCTTGGCTTCCTGCTCATGGGCTGGCTGATCGACCGTTTCGGGCCGAAGGTCGGTTACGCGATCGCGATCAGTATCTGGACCGTCGGCCATGTCGCGCACGGTTTCGCCTCGTCGGTGGTCTCTTTCATGATGGCGCGCGTCATCCTCGGCGTCGGCGAGGCGGGGCATTTTCCGTCGGTCGTGCGTGCGTCGAGCGAATGGTTTCCGCAAAAGGAACGCTCTTATGCGATCGGCTGGGTCAATAGCGCGACGACGATCGGCGTTATCCTGACCGCGCCGACAATCTGGCTGTTCATGGTCTGGATGGACTTCGACTGGCGCCAGACCTTCATCTACACCGGTGCTTTCGGTGTGATCCTGCTGCTGCTCTGGCTCTGGCTCTACAGCAATCCGCGCGAGAGCGGGAAGGTCAGCGATGCCGAACTTGCATGGATCGAGCATGACCCGCCCGAAAAGATCGAGCGTCTCGGCTGGGGCGCGATCGTCACCAAGCGCGAAGCCTGGGCCTATGCGACCGGCAAGTTTCTGACCGATCCGGTCTGGTTCCTGATGCTCTTCTGGCTGCCCAAATATTTCAGCACCACCTACAATGTCGATCTCAAGGTCGTGCTGCTGCCGATGATCATCATGTATCTGCTCTCCGACGTTGGCAGCATCCTTGGCGGCTGGGTGTCGTCGAAGCTGATCCAAACTGGGCACAGTGTCAATTTCGCGCGTAAGGCGACGATGCTCGGCGCGGGTTGCTGTGTCCTGCCTTTGCTGTTCGTTTCGGGACTCGACAATATGTGGCTCGCGGTCGTGCTGATCGGCATCGCGCTCGCGGGCCATCAGGCCTTTTCGTCGACGATCCTGTCGATCCCGCCCGATATGTTCCCCAAACGTGCGGTCGGTTCGGTGATCGGGCTCGGCGGTTTTGCGGGCGGCGTCGGCGGGATGATCATGGCGAAATCGACCGGGCTGGTGCTCGATGCGACGGGCGGCAATTACACGGTGATCTTCGCTGCCTGTACGGTCGTTTATTTCCTTGCCGTGCTGGCGATCCATCTTTTGAGCCCGCGCCTCGCGCCGGTCACCGTCGAAAGCAAAGCCTGATCCCATGTCGCGCCCGTTGGTTCTCTCCCCCGATCGTCTCTTTCCATCCGATCCGGCGCAGCGCGACATCGCGCGCCGGCTCTACAAGGACGTGGCGGGTCTGCCGATCATCAGCCCGCATGGGCACACCGACCCGAGCTGGTTTGCTGGCAACGCTCCCTTCGGCAATGCGACCGAAATGCTGCTGCATCCCGATCATTATGTGTTCCGTATGCTCTATTCGCAGGGCGTGTCATTGGGTGCGCTCGGTATCCGCAACCGCGATGCGGACCCACGCGAGAGCTGGCGGCTTTTCGCGCAAAATTACCACCTCTTCCGTGGCACTCCCAGCCGCATGTGGATGGATTGGGTGTTCGCCGAGGCCTTCGGCTTCGACGTGCAATTCTCTGCCGAGACTTCGGACCTCTATTACGATCGCATCACCGAAGCGCTGGAGACCGACGCCTTCCGCCCGCGCGCGCTGTTCGACCGTTTCGGAATCGAGGTGATAGCGACGACCGAAAGCCCGCTCGACACGCTCGAACATCACGCGGTGACCCGCGCCGCCAACGCGAGCGGTGAATGGGGCGGGCGCGTGATCACGGCCTATCGTCCCGATCCGGTTGTCGATCCGGAGTTCGAGGGCTTCCGCGACAACCTCAAGCGTTTCTCCGACCTCTCGGGCGAGGATGCCTTCAGCTACGCGGGCTATCTTGCCGCACACCGGGATCGCCGCGCCTTCTTCGCCGAAATGGGTGCGACCTCGACCGACCATGGCCATCCGACCGCCGCCACCGCCGACCTGTCGGACGCCGAGGCCGAGGCGCTGTTCGCCCGCGTCACCGGCGCCGATGTCAGCGCGGCCGATGCGGAGTTGTTCCGCGCGCATATGCTGACGGTGATGGCGGGGATGAGCCTTGACGACGGGCTGGTGATGCAGATTCATCCCGGCGCGTTCCGCAACCACAATCCTTGGCTGTTCGACCATTATGGCCGCGACAAGGGTGCGGATATCCCGACCAGCACCGACTATGTCCATGCGCTGCGCCCGCTGCTTGGGCGTTATGGCAATGAGGCCGCGCTGACGATCATCCTCTTCACTTTGGACGAGACGAGCTACGCGCGCGAACTCGCTCCGCTCGCGGGCCACTATCCGGCGCTGAAGCTCGGCCCGGCCTGGTGGTTCCACGACAGCCCCGAGGGCATGCGCCGCTTCCGGACCCAGATGACCGAGACCGCGGGCTTCTACAACACCGTCGGCTTCAACGACGACACGCGCGCCTTCCTGTCGATCCCGGCACGCCACGACGTCGCGCGGCGCATCGACTGCGGTTTCCTTGCGCAGCTCGTCGCCGAACACCGTATGGAGGAGTGGGAGGCCGCCGAACTCGCGACCGACCTAAGCTACAATCTCGCCAAGGCGGCCTATAAGCTGTGAGGCTGACGGCGCACACACCGCTCCCGGCTTCCGTTAAGGCGCCGGGCTACGACCGCGAGCGCCAAGCGGCGGGCATCGTCCATATCGGCATTGGCGCGTTCCACCGTGCGCATCAGGCGGTTTATACCGACGATGCGATGGCGGCGGGTGACGGTGACTGGGGCACCATTGGCGTGTCGTTGCGCTCGGGCGACGTTGCGGCGCAGTTGAACCCGCAGGACGGGCTCTACACCGTCAGCACGCGCAGCGCAGCAGGGACCGAGTTGCGGATGATCGGCGCGGTGCAGAAAGTGCTCGTCGCGGCTGAGGATCCGCAGGCCGTGATCGACGCGATCGCCGCGCCGACAACGCATATCATCAGCTTCACCATCACCGAAAAGGGCTATCTGCGCCGCGCCGACGGGTCGCTCGATCTGGCCGCTGCGGTCGGTGGGGTGAGCCTCTATCGCTTCGTTGCCGCTGGCCTCGCCGCGCGCAAGGCCGCTCGGCTCGGCGGCGTCACTCTGCTTAGCTGCGACAATCTCGCGGGCAATGGTGCGGTGCTAAGCCGCTTGATGCGCGAATATCTTGCCGCCTATCACCCCGACCTTTCGGCGTGGTTCGACGGCGAATGCACTTGCCCCGCAACGATGATCGATCGGATTGTTCCGGCGACTACCGACGCCGACCGTGTGGCCGTCGAAGCGACCCTGGGCGCGCGTGACGAGGGTGCGGTTGTCACCGAAGCTTTCAGCCAGTGGGTGATCGAGGATGATTTCGCTGGCCCGCGTCCGCGTTGGGAAACTGTCGGCGCCGAACTGGTCGCCGATGTTGCGCCCTATGAGACGGCGAAGCTGCGTATGCTCAACGGCGCGCATTCGGCGCTTGCCTATATCGGGCTTGGCGGCGGCCATGAATATGTCCATCAGGCGATTGCCGACCCCGACATTCGGCCGATCATCGAACGGCTGATGCGCGAGGAGGCTGCGCCGACGATCGACGCGGCGTCGGGGCAGGATCTAGCCGCTTACGCCGATGCGTTGATGGGTCGCTTCGCCAATCCGGCGCTCCATCACCGCCTGATCCAGATCGCGATGGACGGCAGTCAGAAGATCCCGCAGCGCTGGCTCGAAACGCTCGCCTGGCATCAGGAACGCGGGCAGCGTTGCCTCTCGCTCGAAACGGCTGTCACAGCATGGATTGCCTTCCTGCGCAGCGACCATGCGATCGACGACCCACTCGCCGACGCGTTGCGCGCAGCGGCGGCCGGTCCGGATGCAATCGAAAGGCTGTTCGGCGACGGCGGCCTGATCCCCTCCGACTGGCGTCCGGTTTAAGCCGGAACCAGCAACGCCCGGCTCTCGCGCACCTCGGTATCGAGCCAGTCGATGAAGGCCCGGATGCGCGGCTGCGGCGCGACGTCGCGGTGGAGCGCGAGCCAGAAGGCGCGCGCGATCGTCTGCTCGGGCCGCACGCGCACCAGTGCGGGGTCACCGCTCGCGAGGAAGCAGGGCAGCACGCCGACCCCCGCACCGCCCGCAATCATCCGCCGCTGCGCTAGGATCGACGAGGAGCGCACAGTTGCGCGGAGCCCCGGCTCGATCTCGCCCAGATAGTCGAGTTCGGGCGCGTAAAGAATGTCGGGCATATAGCCGATCACCGGGATGCCGGTGCGCGACAGCGGGGCGTCGGCGACCGCCGCCTGCCAGTCGGGCCGCTCGGCGGGGGCGTAGATGCCTAGGCTATAATCCGACAGCTTGCGCGTGATCAGCGGGCCCTTGCGCGGTCGTGCCAGCAGCACCGCCATATCGGCCTCACGCCGCGACGGATTGAGGAAACCCGACGAGGCGACCAGATCGATCTCGAGTTCGGGATGCGCCGCTACAAAACCCGCCAGCCGCGGCGCGATGAAGCTGTTGCCGAAGCCTTCCGACACGCTGACCCGCAATTGGCCTGACAGCGCGGTCGCATCTTCGCGTGCCGAATGGATGCGCGCCGCCGCCGCCGCCATCGCTTCGGCGTGCGGGACGAGCGCTCGGCCGGCGGCGGTCAGAACGAAACCCGACGGCGCACGTTCGAACAGCGTCTGGCCGAGCGCGGCTTCGAGGGCGCTCACGCGGCGGCTCACCGTCGTCGCATCTACATGCAGCGCCGCGCTGGCCCGCGCGAGCGTACCGTGGCGCGCAACGAACAGGAAATATTGCAGCCTATCCCAATCCATATCCTGCAAATATGCAGGATCATGCTGCAAGTCTATCCCTTGCAATCGCGTCGTAACTCGGCTGTGGCAGCGCCAACATCTAATGGGAGAATCGAACATGCGACAGATCGACCATCACATCGTCGGCGGTGCCGGCGGCAGCGCCCGCCAGGGCGACGTCTTCGACCCCAACAGCGGCGGTATTCAGGCGCAGGTCGCGCTCGGCGACGCGGCGCTTCTGGAGCGTGCGGTCGCCGCGGCGAAAAAGGCGCAGCCGGCGTGGGCCGCCACCAACCCGCAGCGCCGTGCGCGCGTGATGTTCGAATTCAAGCGCCTCGTCGAAGCGAATATGGACGAACTCGCGCACCTGCTGTCCAGCGAGCATGGCAAGGTGATCGCCGATTCGAAGGGCGACATCCAGCGCGGGCTCGAAGTCATCGAATTCTGCTGCGGCATCCCGCATGTGCTGAAGGGCGAATATACGCAGGGCGCCGGCCCCGGCATCGACGTCTATTCGATGCGCCAGCCGATCGGCATTGGCGCGGGCATAACCCCGTTCAACTTCCCCGCGATGATCCCGCTGTGGATGTCGGGCGTCGCGATCGCGACGGGCAACGCCTTCATCATCAAGCCGAGCGAGCGCGACCCGTCGGTTCCCGTCCGCCTAGCCGAACTCTTCCTCGAAGCCGGGCTGCCTGAAGGCATTTGCCAGGTCGTCCATGGCGACAAGGAAATGGTCGACGCGATCCTCGACCATCCCGATATCGGCGCGGTCAGCTTCGTCGGCTCGTCGGACATCGCGCATTATGTTTACAATCGCGGCGTCGCGAACGGCAAACGCGTGCAGGCGATGGGCGGCGCGAAGAATCATGGCATCGTCATGCCCGACGCGGACCTCGACCAGGTCGTCAACGACCTGACGGGCGCTGCCTTTGGCTCGGCGGGCGAGCGCTGCATGGCGCTGCCCGTCGTCGTCCCCGTCGGCGACGAGACCGCCGAGCGCCTGAAAGCCAAGCTGATCCCCGCGATCGCGGCGCTGCGCGTCGGCGTGTCGACCGATGCCGAGGCGCATTATGGCCCCGTCGTGACGCAGGCGCACAAGGAAAAGGTCGAGGGCTGGATCGCGAAATGCGCCGACGAAGGTGCCGAACTCGTCGTCGACGGCCGCGGCTTCGCGCTGCAGGGGCATGAAAAGGGCTTCTTCATCGGCCCGACCCTGTTCGACCATGTCACAACCGACATGGAATCGTACAAGGAAGAAATCTTCGGCCCCGTGCTGCAGATCGTCCGCGCCCCGGATTTCGAAACCGCGCTCGAACTGCCGTCGAAGCACCAGTACGGCAACGGCGTTGCGATCTTCACGCGCAACGGCCACGCCGCGCGCGAATTCGCCGCGCGCGTCAACGTCGGCATGGTCGGCATCAACGTGCCGATCCCGGTTCCCGTCGCCTATCACAGCTTTGGCGGCTGGAAGCGCTCGGCATTCGGCGACACCAACCAGCACGGCATGGAAGGCGTGAAGTTCTGGACCAAGGTCAAGACGATCACGCAGCGCTGGCCCGACGGTTCGCCCGACGGGGGCAACGCCTTCGTCATCCCGACGATGGGCTGATCGGACGCGCGAGATGAAACCCGGCTCGGCCATCGGGCATTCTTCCAATAACGGTGCCGACATCGGGTCGGCGCCGCGAGGAGAATGACGATGCCACGCTGGGTTTTTCTTGCCGCGACGCTTTTGCTTGCCGCGTGCAGCGGCGGCAAGGACGAGGAATCCGGGCCTGAAGCCAGCGCGAGCATCGGCCCGCTGCAAAAGGCCGAGCGGCCCGCACCCGCCGAAAAACCCGAACCGGCGGTTGACGCCGATCTGCCCGATGCCGCGGCGGAAGCCCCGACAAAGCCCGAACCCAAAACCGCGGGCGATGGCAAGACGATCCCCGCCGCGATCCGCGGCCGCTGGGCGCTCAAGGCCGCCGATTGCAAGGCGAAGAAGGGCAGCGACCTCACCGCGCTGACGATCGACGCGACGAACCTGCGCTTCTACGAATCGCACGGCGAACTCGCGCGCGTTCGGGATAGTGATGCTGGCCGCATCGTCGCCGACTACAAGTTCAGCGGCGAGGGCGTCGAATGGGATCGCCGGATGCAACTCGACCTCGCCGATGGCGGAAAAACACTGATCCGCCGCGACGAGGGCGAGGGTGCCGCCGCGGGCCCGATGCGCTATACGCGCTGCGTCTGATGGTTTTGAAAGGGAGACTTGTGATGGACATTCGCTTGCTTGCAATTGCCGCGATCCTACCGCTCGCCGCGTGCACACAGGAACGGCCGCCTGTCGAATCGACCCCGACCCCGCCCGCTGAAGCCGCGTGCAACGCCGACGCGGTGCAGTCGCTCGTCGGCCAGACGGCGACCGCCGACATCGGCGGCCAGCTGCTCAAGGGCAGCGGCGCGACGAACCTGCGCTGGGTGCCGCCGCGCACCGCGGTCACCATGGATTTCCGCCCCGACCGGCTGACCGTTTCCTATGACGACGCGCTCAAGATCGAACGGATCAGCTGTGGCTGAGCCGACCCGGCGCAATCATAGCTCGGCCTCCCCCTTCGAACCGGTCTACGGCTACAGCCGGGCGGTTCGGGTGGGGAACCGCATCGACGTCGCGGGCTGCGCGCCGATCGAACCCGACGGCAGCTCGACCCCCGGCGACGCCGGGGTGCAGGCGGCACGGTGCATCGCGATCATCGGCGAAGCGCTCGAGGCGTTCGGCGGCAGCTTTGCCGACGTCGTGCGCACACGCATGTACATCACCGACGCGGCGGATGCCGATCTGGTGGGACGCGCGCACGGGTCGGCATTTAAAAATGTGCGTCCGGCATCGACGATGCTGGTTGTATCCGCGCTGATCCGGCCCGAATGGAAAGTCGAAATCGAAGCCGAAGCCATTATCGAGAAGTGACCATGACCGACCAGTTCCAGCTTACCGACGACCAGCTCGCCATCCAGGATATGGCGCGCAAATTTACCGCCGACCGCATCACGCCCTTCGCGGCCGAATGGGACGAGAAAAGCCATTATCCCGTCGACGTGTGGAAGGCGGCGGGCGAACTCGGCTTCGGCGCGATTTACGTCGCCGAGGAATCGGGCGGTATCGGGCTTGGCCGATTGGAGGCGGCACTGATCATGGAGGCGATGGCCTATGGCTGCCCCGCGACGTCGGCCTATGTCTCGATCCACAATATGGCGACGTGGATGATCGACCGCTTCGGCGGCGCGGAGATCAAGGAACGTTTCTTGCCGAGCCTCGTCAGCATGGAAAAGGTCGCGAGCTATTGCCTGACCGAACCGGGTTCGGGGTCCGACGCGGCGGCGCTCAAGACCACCGCGAAGAAGGACGGCGACCATTATGTGCTGAATGGCACCAAGCAGTTCATTTCGGGCGCCGGCTATAACGACATTTACGTCTGCATGGTCCGTACCAGCGAGGAAAAGTCGAAGGGCATTTCCTGTCTCGTCATCGAAAAGGACACGCCGGGTCTCAGCTTCGGCGCGCCCGAGAAGAAGCTCGGCTGGAATGCCTCGCCGACCGCGCAGGTGATTTTCGAGGATTGCCGCGTGCCGGTCGAAAATCTCGTCGGTGCCGAGGGCGACGGCTTCCGTTTCGCGATGGCGGGGCTCGACGGCGGCCGTCTCAACATCGGCGCCTGCTCGCTTGGCGGTGCGCAGCGCTGCCTCGACGAGGCGATCGCCTACACCAAGGATCGCCAGCAGTTCGGGCAACCGATCGCCGATTTCCAGAACACCCAGTTCATGCTCGCTGACATGGCGACCGACCTCGAGGCATCGCGCGCGTTGCTTTATATGGCGGCGGCAAAAGTCACCGCGAACGCCCCCGACAAGTCGCGCTTTTCGGCGATGGCAAAGCGCCTGGCGACCGACAATGGCAGCAAGATCGTCAACGATGCGCTCCAGCTGTTGGGCGGCTACGGCTATTTGCGCGACTATCCGATCGAGCGTTTCTGGCGCGACCTGCGCGTCCATTCGATCCTCGAAGGCACCAACCAGGTGATGCGGATGATCGTCGGAAGGGATCTGCTGCGCCAATGACCGAAGATGTGCTTGTCGGCACCGACGTCCGCGTCGGCCGCCTGTCGCTCAATCGCCCGAAGGCGATCCACGCGCTCAACCTGCCGATGTGCGAAGCGATGATCGGCGCGCTCGTCAAATGGCGTGACGATGACGCGGTCGAGGCGGTGATCATCGACCATAGCGAGGGCCGCGGCTTCTGTGCCGGCGGCGACATTCGCATGCTTGCGGAAAGCGGCGCGAAGGATGGCAAGGAAGCGCGACAATTCTTCCACACCGAATATCGCCTCAACCATTTGCTCTTCACTTACCCCAAGCCCGTCGTCGCCTTCATGGACGGTATCACCATGGGCGGCGGGGTCGGCATTTCGCAGCCGGCGAAATATCGCGTCGCGACCGAGCATACGCGCTTTGCGATGCCCGAGACGGGGATCGGCCTGTTTCCCGACGTCGGCGGCGGTTGGTACCTGCCGCGCCTCGAAGGGCGCGTCGGCGCCTATCTCGCGCTTACCGGCGCGCGGCTCGACGGGGCGGAGTGCCTCGCGCTCGGGCTCGCGACCCATTATCTGCCGTCCGAAAAGCTCGCCGAGGCGAAGGAACGCATCGCGGTCGACCCCGACCGCATCAGCGGCATTTTGGGCGAATTGTCGGTCACCGCGCCGCCCGCCGCGATCACCCAGCATCTCGAACGGATCAACCGCCTGTTCGCGAGCGACACCTATGAGGATATCCTCGCCCTGCTCGAAGCCGATGGCGGCGAATGGGCCGAAAAAGAGCTGGCGACGCTCCACGGCAAATCGCCGCAGACGTGTAAGGTCGCGCTCCGCCAATTGCAGGAAGGCGGCGAGATGCACGACTTCGCGGCGCAGATGACGCAGGAATATGCGATCGGTAGCCGCGTCGTCGCGATGCACGACTTCATCGAGGGCGTGCGCGCGCTGATCGTCGACAAGGACAATAGTCCAAAGTGGGATCCGCCGACGCCCGAAGCGGTCACCGACGACTGGATCGACGCGATCTTTGCGCCGCTGCCGGAATCCGAGAAATGGACCCCGCTCACCTGACTTTGCCACCCACCTTCGTCACCCCGGACTTGATCCGGGCGCCATGACTACAGCGCAGCTATGGATCCCGGATCAAGTCCGGGATGACAACACCCGGAGATAGCCGAATGACTTACGAAACCCTCCTCGTCGAAACGCGCGGGGCCGTTACGCTGGTGACGCTCAACCGTCCGCAGGCGCTGAATGCGCTGAACTCGGGCGTGCTTGATGATCTGATCAAGGCCTTCGCTGCCTTCGAGGCTGACGACAGCCAGCGCTGCGCGGTGCTCACCGGTTCGGGCGACAAGGCCTTTGCCGCGGGCGCCGACATCAAGGAAATGGCCGACAAGCCCGCCGCTGATTTCTACCTCGAGGACTTCTTCTCGAAATGGACGAGCGACTTTGTGAAGAAGGTTCGCAAGCCGTGGATCGCCGCGGTGAACGGCTTCTCATTGGGCGGCGGCTGCGAACTCGCGATGATGGCCGATTTCATCATCGCGTCGGACAAGGCGAAATTCGGCCAGCCCGAAATCAAGCTCGGCGTCGCGCCGGGCATGGGGGGATCGCAGCGGCTGACGCGCGCGATCGGCAAGGCGAAGGCGATGGAAATGTGCCTGACCGGCCGGATGATGGACGCCGCCGAAGCCGAACGCTCGGGCCTCGTCGCGCGCGTCGTGCCGCATGACACGCTGGTCGAAGAGGCGGTAAAGACCGCGACGGTGATCGCATCGATGCCGCCGATGGCCGCAATGGTGAACAAGGATATGGTCAACGCCGCCTTCGAAACCACGCTCGATCAGGGGCTGATCTACGAACGCCGCCTGTTCCAGATCCTCGCGGCGACCGAGGACAAGGCCGAAGGCATGGCCGCCTTCATCGAGAAACGCGAAGGCGTGTGGAAGGGGCGCTGACATGAAAATCGCATTCATCGGACTCGGCAATATGGGCGGCGGGATGGCGGCGAATCTGGCGAAGGCAGGGCACGAGGTGCGCGCATTCGACCTCAGCGAAGAGGCGCTTTCGCGCGCGGTGGAAGCGGGTTGCACCCGTGCCGTATCGGCGGCCGAGGCCGTCACCGGCGCCGAGGCCGTCGTGACGATGCTCCCGGCGGGCAAGCATGTAGCGTCGGTCTACGAAAGCCAGGTCTTCCCGAACGCCGCGCCCGGCACCTTGCTCCTCGACTGCTCGACGATCGACGTTGCAACGGCGCGCGCGAATATCGAAGCTGCCACCGCCAAGGGCCTTGTCGCCGTCGACGCGCCCGTCTCGGGTGGCATCGCCGCCGCCAACGCGGGCACGCTGACCTTCATGGTCGGCGGCACCGGCGAGGGCTTCGCGCGCGCCGAGCCGATCCTCGCTAAGATGGGCAAGGCGGTGATCCACACAGGCGATGCGGGCGCGGGGCAGGGGGCGAAGATCTGCAATAATATGCTGCTTGGCGCTTCAATGGTCGCGACGTGCGAGACGCTTGCGCTCGCGCAGAAACTCGGGCTCGATCCGCAGAAATTCTTCGACATTGCCAGCGTGTCGTCGGGGCAATGCTGGTCGCTCACCAGCTATGCGCCGCTTCCGGGCGTCGGTCCGACGACACCCGCCGACAATGACTATAAGGGCGGGTTCGCCGCGGCGCTGATGCTCAAGGATCTGCGTCTTGCGATGGAGGCTGCGGCCAGCGTCGATGCCGACGTTCCGATGGGGTCGAAGGCGCGCGAACTCTACGAAGCCTTTGTCGAGGCCGACAAGGACGGCCGCGACTTTTCGGCGATCATCAAGACGCTTCAGTAAAAGTCGGCGGTCTCGCCGCCGTCGCGGCGCTCGGTCCGGTGCACCTGCGTCGGGGCCTTGCGCTCGCCGGTCCGGACCTCGATCCGGTCGCCAACCCGCCGCACCTCGGCCGGCGCCAGGATTCGCGCGCGCGCTATGCCGATCGCGCTAACCTGCGGTGTCGCGACGGGCGCGGCAGCCGGCGCGCTGCCGGCGAGCAAAAGGACGGCGAGGGCGGACATGGCGGTCATGCTCTGCCCTAACGGCAGGTCTTGCCAGCGCTTTAACCCTGAATCGCAAGTTTCCGGTCGCACCTGCGGCGACGCGACGGCAAAAGAAAGGCCGCCTGCCCCGCATAGGGACAGACGGCCTGATCTTTGTAAGTGTAGCGGGCTTAGAAGCCCGACTTCGCCTCCGCTTTTTCCTTGAGCAGCGGCGCGATTTCGAAACCATGCTTCTCGAGCGCCGCGACGATCTTGTCGGTGCCTTCCAGCCCCGCCCAGAACATCGGGCCGCCGCGATAGACCGGCCAGCCATAGCCATAGATCCACACGACATCGATATCGCTCGCGCGCTGCGCCTTGCCTTCGGACAGGATCAGTGCGCCTTCGTTGACCATCGGATAAAGCGTGCGCTCGATGATTTCCTGATCGGTGATCTCGCGCTTCTCGACGCCCGCCTTCTGACGGAACTGTTCGATGATCTCGGCGACGCGGGCGCTTTCCGACGGATTGCGCTTTTCGTCATAGTCGTAAAAGCCAGCCTGCTTCTTCTGGCCCCAGCGGCCTTCGGCGCAGAGCGCGTCGCGGATGCTTTCGATGCGGTTCGGGTCGCGGTGCCAGCCGATGTCGACGCCAGCCAGATCGCTCATCTGGAACGGCCCCATCGGCATGCCGAATTCGACATGCACCTTGTCGACCTGCGCCGGGGTTGCGCCTTCCATGAGCAGCTTCATCGCTTCCAGCTGGCGCGGCTTCAGCATGCGGTTGCCGATGAAGCCGTCGCACACACCGGCGACCACGGCGACCTTGCCGATTTTCTTGCCGATCGCCATCGCCGTCGCGAGCGCGTCGGGCGCAGTCTTTTCGCCGCGCACGACCTCGAGCAATTTCATGACATTGGCGGGCGAGAAGAAATGCATGCCCAGCACGTCGCCGGGGCGGTTCGTCGCGGTCGCGATTTCGTCGACATCGAGGTAGCTGGTGTTCGACGCGAGGATCGCGCCGGGTTTGGCGATCTTGTCGAGTTTGCCGAAGATGTCCTTCTTGACGCCCATATCCTCATAGACGGCCTCGATGATGAGGTCGCAGTCGGCAAGGTCGTCGAGGTTCAGCGTCGGGGTCAGGATGCCCATCATCTGATCGACCTGTTCGGGCTTGAACCGGCCCTTGGCGGCAGAGGCGTCGTAATTCTTGCGGATCACGCCGACGCCGCGGTCGAGCGCTTCCTGCTGCATCTCGACGATCGTTACCGGAATGCCCTTCTGGAGGAAGTTCATGCTGATGCCGCCGCCCATCGTGCCGGCGCCGATCACGCCGACCTTCTTGATATCGCGGAGCTGCGTGTCCTTCGGCAGGCCGTCGATCTTGGCGGCCTGACGCTCGGCAAAGAAGATGTGACGTTGCGCCGCCGACTGGCTGCCGAACATCAGCTTCATGAACTGTTCGCGCTCGAACGCCAGACCCTCGTCGAACGGCAGGCGCGTCGCTGCCTCGACGCAGGCGAGGTTGGCGTAGGGCGCCTCAAACCCGCGCCAGCGCTTGGCGTTGGCGGTCTTGAGCTGTTCGATGATGGCGACATCGCCGAACACCGGGCGTTCGCGCGTCGGGCGCGGGCCGTCGGCGACCTTCGCGCGCGCAAAGGCGATTGCGTCGGCTGCCAGGCTGTCCTCGCCCGCGAGCGCGTCGACGAGGCCGAGTTCCTTGGCCTTCGATGCGGGCAGCGGATCGCCCGTCGAGGTCATCGTCGCCGCGGCTTCGACGCCGACGACGCGCGGCAGGCGCTGCGTGCCGCCCGCGCCGGGCAGTAGGCCGAGCTTCACTTCGGGAACGCCGAGTTTCGCCGACGGCACCGCGACGCGATAATGACAGACCAGCGCGGTTTCGAGACCGCCGCCGAGCGCCGTGCCATGGATCGCCGCGACGACCGGCTTCGACGCCGCTTCGATGCTATTGAGCACCGCGTTGAAATCGGGACCGCGCGGCGGCTTGCCGAATTCGCTGATATCGGCGCCCGCGATAAAGGTCGCGCCGGCGCAGCGCAGCACGATCGCCTTGACGCTGTCGTCGGCGAGCGCGGCGGTGAAATTGTCTTCAAGGCCCTGCCGGACGTGCCAGCTCAGCGCGTTGACGGGCGGATTGTTGACGATGATGACGGCGACTTCGCCGTCCTTCTCCATCGTAACGCTGACGGGGGTTTCTTCGGACATGGGAGACTCCTTTGATTAGGCCCCGTTCGTATCGAGCTTTGTCGACACACGAACGGAATGGTGGTGTTGCATTTCAATCGTCGATGGCGGCGTGGACCAACGTCTTGACCTCGCGCCGTACGGGATAGGTGGAGGAGGGCATGAGCTGGGTCATAAAGACCATGCAGATCTGCTCGACCGGATCGACGAAGAAGCCGGTCGAGAACATGCCGCCCCAATAATAATCGCCGGTCGAACCGGGAATGCCTGCGGCCGCCGGATCGAGCGTGACCGCGAAGCCGAGCCCGAAGCCGACCCCGGCATTTTCGTCCTCGCTGAAGATGCCGACGCTATGCTGCGTCAGATCGCCGCCGCCGGGCAAATGGTTCGACGTCATCAGGTCGAGCGTCTTGCGGCTGATGATCCGCGTATCGCCAAGCTTGCCGCCGCCGAGCAGCATCAGGCAGAAACGGTGATAATCGTGGAGCGTCGAGGCGAGCCCGCCGCCACCCGAATGGAAACTGCGATCCTTCGCCCAGCGGCTGCGCGCGCCGGCATCGAAGTCCTGTTTTATGTCCTTCGGGTGAAAGGCATAGGCGTCGGCCAGCCGGTGCTGCTGGTCGGCGGGCACCTTGAAGCCGGTATCGACCATGCCGAGCGGGCCGAAGATGCGCTCTTGCAACACTTGCGCAAAGGGTTTGCCCTCGATGCGCTCGATCACCGCACCGAGCACGTCGGTCGCCATCGAATAATTCCAATGCGCGCCGGGATCGAACTGGAGCGGGATTTTCGCGAGATCGGCGATGAAGCCGTCCATCGTATAATCGGCATCGAAATCGTCGATCCGCGCCTTGCGATAGGCAGCATCGACCGGCGTTCGCTCCTGGAAGCCATAGGTCAGGCCGGCGGTGTGGCGCAGCAGGTCGACCATGCGGATCGGCTGCGCCGGCGGCCGCGTGAGAAACGGCACATTGCCGCCGCCTGCGACAAAGACGCCGGTGTCGTTGAACTCGGGGCAAAATTTGGCGAGCGGGGTCGACAGCGCGACTTTCCCCTCTTCGACAAGCATCATGAAGGCGACGCTGGTGATCGGCTTGGTCATGCTCGCGATGCGGAAGATAGCATCTTCCTTCAGCGCTTCGCCCGGCCTTGCTTCGCCGATGACCGACTGATGCGCGATCTCGCCGCGCCGCGACACCAAAGTCGCGGCGTGCGGCAAACGACCGGGCGCGATATATTTGGCCTCGAGAAAGGCGGGAATGCGGTCGAGCCGCTTGGTGTCGAAACCGTGGCTCACGAAATGCGAACTCCCTCAATTATGGCGGCAGCTTCGGCGAGCAACGCCGGGTCTATTGTAAGGTCGGCCGCCTTGGCGGTTTCGCGCAACTGATCGGGGCGACTTGCGCCAACTATCGCGCTGGTGATTCCCGGCTGCGCGATTACCCAGGCGATCGCCAGCTGCGCCAGCGAGCATCCGGCCCTGTCGGCGACGGTGTTCAGACTCTGCACCGCTTCCAGCACCGGGGCGGTCAGAAATTGTTGCATGAAATGCGCGTCATCGCCGGTCGCGCGGCTCCCCGCGGGCAGCGCCGCGCCGGGTAGATATTTGCCGCTGAGTACACCTTGTGCGAGCGGCGACCAGACGATCTGGCCGATCCCGCCTGCGATGCTGATCGGAATCACCTTCTCTTCGGCGCGGCGATAGAGCAGGCTGTATTGCGGCTGGCTCGACACGAATTTGACCGACGGCGGGGCGAGCGCGAGCGCCGCCGCGATCTGGTCCGGTGACCATTCCGAAAAGCCGATCGCGCGCGCCTTGCCGCTGCGCACGACCTCGCTCAAGGCTTCCATCGTCTCTTCCAGCGGCGTTTCGGGGTCGTAACGGTGGCATTGGTAGAGATCGACATAGTCGGTACGCAGGCGCGCGAGGCTCGCGTCGATCTGCTTCGCGACTTGGCTCCTCGACAGGCCGCGGTCGCTCTCGGTCATCGGGAAGAAGAGCTTGGTCGCGAGGACATAGCTATCGCGCGGCCGGTCCTTCAGCACATCGCCCAGAAAAGACTCCGCCGCGCCGCGACCGTAGATGTTCGCGGTGTCGATGAAATTGATCCCGACGTCGAACGCCGCATCGACGCACGCACGCCCTGCGCTGTCGTCGACCCCCGCGCCATAGGTCAGCCAGCTGCCGAGGCAGATGGTGGAAACGTTGATGCCGCTGTCGCCAAGGTCACGATATTGCATGGGCTTGCTCCGTCAGTGCGAGGTCTGGCCCAGCAATTGACGCGTCACCGGGTGCGAGCTGGTGAGTCCGCCGTCGACCGCTATGGCCTGACCGTTGACATAGCTCGCCTGGTCGCTTGCAAGGAAGAGGGCAACATTCGCCAGTTCCTCGGGCTGGGCGGCGCGGCGCAGCGGATTGAGCTGGCCGAGCTTGTGCGTGACCTCTTTCGCCTTGGCATAATCGAAGGTCGGTTTGGTCATTCCCGTTTCGGTGAGGCCGGGGCACACCGCGTTGACGCGCACGCCGCTCGTCGACAGCTGTTGCGCCGCGACCTTGGCGAGGTTGATCACCCCAGCCTTCGACGCCGAATAGGCGCCCGGGCCGGCGCCCGAATTCAAGCCGGCGACACTCGCGGTGAGCACGATCGCGCCGCCGCGACCCTGATCGACCATCGCTTTGCCGGCATGTTTCACCATCAGCGCCGGGCCGATCAGATTGACGCGCAGCGTCTCGGCCCAGGCGGCCGGGTCGAAATCGAAGATGCCGCCCATGTCGCCGATGATTCCGGCGTTGGCGAAGGCGACGTCGAGCGCGCCATAAGTGTCCTTTGCGGCCGCGACCAACGATATGACATCGGCTTCGACGCCCGCGTCGATTTCGAGCGCGACGGCGTCGCCCCCGGCATCCTTCACCAGCCTGGCGGTCTCGTGCACCGCCGCCGTCTTGTCGCCGATGACGAGCTTCGCGCCCTCGGCGGCAAAGCGCAGCGCGCTCGCGCGGCCGATGCCGCTGCCGGCGCCCGTGATAATCGCAACCTTGCCGTCCAATGCGCCCATCATGCGCCTCCCGAAATCGTGGCTCCGCCATCGCACACGATGGTCTGGCCGGTGGTGAATGCCCCCGCCTTGCTGGCGAGAAAGACTGCGGCGCCCGCAATCTCGTGCGGCTCGCCGATACGCTTCAGCGTCGATGCCGCGGTCGATCGCCGCAGATTTTCTTCATTTTCCCACAGCGCGCGCGCCATGTCGGTGCGGATGAGGCCGGGCGCGATGCAGTTGACGCGCACGCCGCGCGGGCCGAATTCGACCGAGAAATTGCGCGCGACCTGCATGTCGGCGGCTTTCGAAATCCCGTAAGCGCCGATGATCGGCGATCCCTTGAGCCCGCCGATCGAACTGATGATTATGATCGACCCTTCGCCGCGTTCGAGCATTTCGGGCGCGACCATCGCGATCAGCCAGTGGTTGGACAGGATATTATTGTCCATGATCTTGCGGAACTGATCGTCGCTGATCCCGAGGCCGGGGCCATAATAGGGGTTCGATGCGGCGTTGCAGACGAGCGTGGTGATCTTGCCGAACGCGGCGCGCGTCTCGTCGACGAGGTTCTGAAGATCGTCCTTCGACGAGATGTTCGCCGCGACGGCGATCGCGGTGCCCTCACCGAAGCGCGCATTGATCTCGGCCGCGGTGGCTTCGCAGGCGTCCTGCTTGCGGCTCGAGATCACGACCTTCGCGCCCTGTTCGGCCATGGCTTCTGCCGTGGCCTTGCCGATGCCGCGCGACGATCCGGTGATCAGCGCGACCTGGCCCGCCATGTCGAACAGGCTCACGCGCCCGCTTTCTTCGCGAAGTCCCAGGCCTTTTGCGCCAGCGGCAGGACACGTTCGGACATTTCCTTCGCATGGCTCGACGAGGCGGTGCCGTCGATGACGCGCTTCTTGATGCCCTGCATGATGCCCGCGAGGCGGAAGAAATTATAGGCGAAATACCAGTTCATGTCGGGCACGCCGTCGCGGCCGGTCGCCTGGCAATAACGTTCGACGACTTCGTCGAGCTCGGGAATGCCCAGCGCCTTGCGGTCGAGGTCCATGACCCCCGAACGGCCGCCATTCTCGGTCACCCACGCCATCGCCACATAAGTGAAATCGGCGAGCGGATCGCCGAGCGTCGACAGTTCCCAGTCGAGCACCGCGAGCACTTCGGGGCGGTCTTTCGCAAAGATCATATTGTCGATGCGATAATCGCCATGGACGACGCTGGTGCGCGTCTGTTCGGGCAAGGTCGCGGTCAGCCAGGTGATCAGCTGTTCCATCTCGTCCATCGTCTCGGTTTCCGAGAGGCGGTACTGCTTGGTCCAGCGATCGACCTGGCGGCCGAAATAATTGCCCGGCTTGCCGAAGTCCGACAGGCCGGCGGCGTCGATATCGACGCTGTGCAATGCGGCGAGCGTGTCGATCATCGCGTCATAGGTGGCGCGGCGGTTCTCGGGCGTCGATCCCGGCATCGATCCGTCCCAGATCGTCTGTCCATCGACCATGCCCATGACATAGAACCAGCTGCCGACGACGCTGTCGTCGGTGCAAAGCCCATATTGGCGCGCCACGGGGAAGCCGGTCTTGTGGAGGCCCGCCTGCACCTTATACTCGCGGTCGACCGCGTGCGCCGAGGGGAGCAACTGGCCGAACGGCTTGCGCCGCAGCACATAATTACCCGACGGTGCGCTGATCTTGTAGGTCGGGTTCGACTGGCCGCCGGCGAACTTGCCTTGCGTCAGCGGGCCCTTAAAGCCTTCGACATTGGCTTCCATCCATGCGGTGAGCTTCGCTTCGTCGAGCAGGTCGGCGCCCTCGGGCGCGACGGTGCCGCTGAACAGCTTCTGCGCGTCCATTGCCGTCGTCATTGGTCGAACACGATGACCGACCGTGCGGCATCGCCCTTTCGCATCTTGTCGAAACCTTCGTTGACCTTGGCGAGCGGGATCGTCTCGGCGACGATCGAGTCGAGGTCGAGCAGGCCGCGCAGGTAGAAGTCGACGAGGCGCGGGATGTCGACGGGGAAGCGGTTGCCGCCCATGATCGCGCCCTGCAATTTCTTGCCCGAAAGCAGATCCATCGCGGACAGGCCGACCTTTTCGGAGAGCGGCATCATGCCGAGGATCGTCGCGGTGCCGCCGCGGCGGAGCGAGGCGACCGCGAGGCTGGCCGATGCCGGGCGGCCGACGGCTTCGATTGCATGATCGACCCCGCCCTTCGTCAACTCGACGATCTGCTTCGCCGCATCGTCGGCCAGCGCGTCGACGACGTCGGTTGCGCCCAGCTTCTTCGCGAGTTCGCGCTTCTCGGGTACCGGGTCTGCGGCGATGATGCGCCCGGCGCCCGCGATCTTCGCCGCGTTGATCGTCGCGAGTCCGACGCCGCCGCAGCCGACCACCGCGACGGTCTCGCCCGGCGTCACCTTGCACGCGTTGAAGATCGTTCCCGCGCCGGTTGTCACGGCGCAGCCGATGACGGCGGCGCGGTCGAGCGGCATGTCAGGATCGATGCGCACGCAGGCATGTTCGTGGATCAGCATCGTTTCGGAAAAGGCGCTGAGGTTCAGCATCTGGTTGACGATGCTGCCGTCGGGGCGCGTGATGCGCGGTGCCGATCCGGCGGCACGGCGGGTGTCGCCGCCCATGCACAGCGACATGCGGCCGCTGACACAGAATTCGCAGTGACCGCAGAAGGCGGAGAGGCAGGTGACGACCGCATCGCCGACTTTCACCGTGCGCACTTCGCTGCCGACCGCCTCGACGATGCCCGCGGCTTCATGGCCGGGAATCGCCGGCAGGGGATGCGGATAGGCGCCATCGATGAAATGCAGGTCCGAATGGCAGAGCCCGCACGCGGCGGTGCGAATGCGCACCTCGTGCGGGCCGCAGTCGGCAACGACGACGTCTTCGATCGACAGCGGCTTGCCCGGCTCGATCAGAATCGCGGCTTTGGTCACAATTGCTCTCCGGTTTTCAGGTTTTAACGCGAAACGCCGATGTCGCCCGACGAAAAGCCGGGCTCGCTCGCTTCGCTATGCTTGGCGAATTCGATCCGCGCGATCGCACGCTCATGGACTTCGTCGGGACCGTCGGCGAGACGCAAGGTCCGTTGATGCGCATAAGCCTTGGCCAGGCCATAATCCTCGGACACGCCGCCGCCGCCATGCGCCTGGATCGCATCGTCGATGATCTTCAGCGCCATGTTCGGCGCCTGCACCTTGATCATCGCGATCTCGGCTGCGGCGGTCTTGTTACCGACCTTGTCCATCATGTCTGCCGCCTTGAGGCAGAGCAGGCGCGTCATCTCGATATCGATGCGGGCGCGCGCCAGGCGATGTTCCCAGATGCTGTATTCGGCGACCTTCTTGCCGAAGGCGACGCGCGACTGAAGCCGTTTCGCCATCTTGGCGATCGCTTCTTCGGCGACGCCGATCGTGCGCATGCAGTGATGGATGCGGCCCGGGCCGAGGCGGCCCTGCGCGATCTCGAAGCCGCGGCCTTCGCCGAGCAGCATCGCTTCCTCGGCGTTGACGCGCACGTCCTTCAGCTCGATTTCCATATGGCCGTGCGGCGCGTCGTCATAGCCGAAGACGGGCAGGTGGCGCAGGATGGTCACGCCGGGTGCGTCGAGCGGCATCAATACCATCGACTGCTGCGCGTGGCGCTTGGCGGCAAAGTCGGTCTTGCCCATCACGATCGCGATCTCGCAGCGCGGATCGCCCGCGCCCGACGACCACCATTTGGTGCCGTTGATGACATAATCGTCGCCGTCGCGCTCGATGCGCGTTTCGATGTTCGTCGCGTCGGAAGACGCCACGCGCGGTTCGGTCATCAGGAACGCCGAACGGATTTCGCCATTCATCAGGCGGCCGAGATATTTGTCCTTCTGCGCGCGGGTGCCGTAACGGTGAAACACCTCCATATTGCCGGTATCGGGCGCCGAGCAGTTGAACACCTCGCTGGCAAAGCCGACGCGGCCCATTTCCTCGGCGCACAGCGCATATTCGAGGTTGGTGAGGCCGGGGCCTTCGAATTCGAAACTATCTTCGACATGATGGTGCGCGGCCGACTTGGGCGGCATGAACAGGTTCCAGATGCCGGCCTCTTTCGCCTCGGCCTTCAGATCCTCGACGACCTGGATGACCTTCCAGCGATCGCCGGCCTTGTCCTGCTCGTTATAGGTCGGGACCGCGGGGCGAACCTTGCGCTCGATGAAATCGCGGACCCGGTCGCGCCAATAGACCTGCCGGTCGGTGAGATCGAAGTCCATCTGCGCTTCCTTTCCCTTTACGTTTACGTAAACCCTTGGACCGATTCGTCGGCCTTGCCAAGTCCTGCGGGCCCAAAATTACATCATCCTGCCGATTGGCGACATGATCGTTACGGATGTGCCCCGCTGGCGTCAGGTTCGGCGCGCGCCGTGTCGTCTAGCAGCGCCAGCCGCGCTTCATGATCGGCGCGCGAGATCGGGAATCGGCGCATCACGATCAGGCCGATCGTCCCGATGATCGCGATCGCCAGCGCATAGCCCGAGGCGAGGCTGGTGAGCACCTCATCGCCGACCTCGCCGGGTTTCGCGGCGGCAGGAAAGGCCGCGAAGGACAATATCTGTCCGGCAAGGAAGATGCCGACGCCCGTCGCGCATTTCTGCATGAAGAAATAGCCGGCGAAGAACAGCCCTTCGGACCGGCGGCCGGTCTCGCCCTGCGATGCCTCGACGACGTCGGCCATCATCGACGAGGAGAGGATCATCAGGATGATCGAGAAAGTGTTGCCGATGAAGACCATCGCAAAAAAGGCCGCGACGCTCGGCTTGCCCGGCAGGCCGGGGAAGACATCCTGAATCCACATCAGATACATGCCACTGTTGACGAGCAACGCGATTGCACCGGCGAGGATCGCCCCGCCCTTCTTGCCGAGCTTCGCCGACAGCGGCGCGACGAGCAGGAAGGCGGCGATCATCGTCCCGAACAACAGGAAGACATAGAGGCTCATCTCCGCGCCGGTCAGCCGCCAGAAAAAGCCAAGCAAATAGTTGGTCATCGAGAAAGTGATGCCCTGGTTGATGAAGGCGAACAGCGCGGCAAAGGTCAGCCACAGGAAAGCGCGGTTCGACAGCGTGTCGCGCATGTCGCGCAGGACATGGCTGAGCTTTGCGGTCGCTTTGGGCTGGTCGAGGTTCGACACCGCGATCCGGCTGTGCTGCCCCGCCGCCGACAGCATCACCGCGCCCGCCATCAACAGCGCGCCGGTCAGCGCATAGGGGAAATAACCCGCAGGATCGACGAGTCCGAGCGCGCCGTTGAAGAAGACCGCATAGGCGAGCCAGAGGATCAGCAACCCGCCGCCCCAGCCGAACAGATAGCGATAGCGCATCACGACGGTGCGCTCGTCATAGTCCGACGAAAGCTCCGGCACGATCGCGACCGACGGCACCTCGCACATCGACACCAGCGACCGGACGATGATCGCAAAGCCGATCAGCCAGGCGATCGTCATCGCGTCGCTCATCGCGGGTGGTGACCACAGCAGCATCCACGCGATTGCGAGCGGGATCGGCGCGAAATAGAGCCACGGCAGACGCCGGCCCCAGCGGCTGCGTGTGCGGTCGGTGAGTTCGCCGATCACCGGATCGACGAAGGCATCGGCGATCAGTGCAACCATGATTGCAAGCCCGACGATCCCCGCGTCGAGCCCGATGACCTGATTGTAGAAGAGCAGCAGGAAGGTCGAAAAGCCGTTGTCCTTGACGCCATAGGCGATGCTGCCGAGGCCGTGGGTGACCTTCAGCCAGACGGGCAGGCGTTCGGCTTTGGGGGCCGCGACGCTTGCCGCGCTCACGCGGAAGCTCCGGCTTTCGCCGCTTCCTCCATCGCGAGCAGGGCGTCGAACATGCCCGGCGTTTCCTTGTCCCACGCATGCCGCTGGCCGATCGTCAGCCCGCCGTCGACGAGCAGGTGCGTACCCGTCATGAAGCTTGATTCCTCGCTGGCGAGGTAAGCGACCGCATTGGCGATATCTTCGGGCTGGCCGCCGCGTGCAACGGGCTGCGCCTGCGCGCTCATCTGCGCGATCACCTCATTCGCCTGCGTCTTGAATTCGCCGGGCACGTCGAGCGACGCGGTGAAGATGTTGGTGTTGATGAAGCCGGGGCAGATGGCGTTCACGCGGATGCCATATTGCGCGAGGTCGGTCGCCGCGACTTTCGAGAGGTGCAGCACGCCCGCCTTTGCAACGGCATAGGCGATCGGCGAATAGCCCGCGCCGAGTGCCGCGACGCTCGCCGTATTGACGATCGACGCGCCCTTGCGTCCCTTCATGTGCGGTGCGGCATAGCGGATTCCCATCGCGACCGATTTCAGCACCAGATCCATCGTCCGGTCCCAGCCTTCGGGGCTGATCTCGTCGATCGGTGCGCGGTCACCGCCCGCCGCTGCGTTGTTGAAGACGATGTCGATCCCGCCCGCCTTCGCTGCAGCGGCGTTCATCAGTGCCTCGATATCAGCGGGCTTGGTCACGTCGCAGCGGATGAAGTCGATCTTGCCGTTCGACTGCTCGGCGAGCGCGCGTCCGCCCGCTTCGTCGATGTCGGCGGCGAAGACATGAGCGCCCTCGCTCGCCAGTTTCAAAACCGATGCTTTGCCGATGCCCGACGCTGCGCCGGTGACGACGGCTACCTTGCCTGCGAATCGCATGACCCATTCTCCCGTTTTCTTTTGCCACTTAGCTTAGGCGCCAAAGGTGACGCGTCAACGGCGGTCAAACCGACGCTACGGCGCCGTAACGGCAGGTCGGTCCAACCAAGTTGACGCTTGCGTAAAGCGGCGAAGCGGACGTAGATTTGGCTGCAGAAGAGGAGCCAAAAGGATGAGCGAACAGGACGCTTTCCGCGCCGAGGTGCGGGAATGGCTGGAGGCCAACTGCCCCGCCGAAATGCGCGAACCGATCCGCGACGAGGATGACGTCTGCTGGGGCGGACGCAATTTCAAATTCAAGAATGACGCCCAGAAAGCGTGGCTCGATGCCTGCGTTTCCAAAGGCTATACCGTCCCCGACTGGCCGAAGCCCTATGGCGGTGCGGGTCTGACGGCCGAGCAGACCAAGATCCTGAAACAGGAAATGAAACGCATCAAGGCGCGTTCGCCGCTCGACAGCTTCGGCATCTGGATGCTTGGCCCCGCGCTGCTGCAATTCGGCACCGAGGAACAGAAGGTCCATTATCTGAACCCGATCGCGCGCGGCGAAATCCGCTGGTGCCAGGGCTATTCGGAACCCGGCTCGGGCAGCGACCTCGTCAGCTTGCAGACCTTCGGCGAGGACAAGGGCGATCATTGGGTCGTCAACGGGTCGAAGATCTGGACCAGCTATGCCGACAAGGCCGACTGGATCTTCTGCCTCGTCCGCACCGACAAGACGAACAAATATCAGGGCATCACCTTCATGCTCTTCGATATGGAGAGCAAGGGCGTCACCACCAAGCCGATCCTGCTGATCAGCGGCAACTCGCCCTTCTGCGAAACCTTCTTCGACGATGTCGAGGTGCCGAAGACGCAGTTCGTCGGCGAAATCAACCGCGGCTGGGACGTCGCCAAATATCTGCTCGGTCACGAACGCGAGATGATCTCGGGCGGCGGCGCCGGCGGCGACATGGTCAGCATCGGCGGCGCCTTTGCCAAGGCGTTCGGCAAGAATGCGGCGGGCGAGCTCGACGATCCGATCCTGCGCGCCGAAATGGCGGCGTTCGACGTCGATGTCTTCGCCTATCGCGCGATGGGCGAACGCTTCATGGATATGTGGAAGACCGGGCGGGCACACCCCGCTTCGTCGAACATGATGAAATATGTCGGGACCGAGCTCAACAAGCGGCGTCACGAGCTGGTGATGTCGGGCGGCGGCAGCGAAGCGCTCGAATGGGATAGCGAAGAGACCAAGGGCGGTGCGCGCCCGCGCGCATGGCTGCGCACCAAGGCCAATTCGATCGAAGGCGGGACGAGCGAAGTCATGCTCAACGTCATCGCCAAGCGTATCCTCGACCTGCCCGGAGCCTGACCCATGCCTTTGTATCACAATGACGACCAGGCGATGCTCAAGGACAGCGTCGCGCCCTTCGTGGCCGAACAGGCGCCGGTTTCGCACCTGCGCAAACTGCGCGACAGCGCCGACGCGACCGGATTTTCGCGCGATCTCTGGGCACAGTTCACCGAGATGGGCCTGCCCGGCATGCTCGTTCCCGAGGCGCATGGCGGGCTCGGCATGGGGCATATGGAAGCAGGTATCGTGCTCGAGGAAATCGGCCGCAACCTGACCCCGTCGCCGTTCCTCGCGACCAGCGTCGGCGCGGTCGCCGCGCTCGCGAAAGCGGGCGGCACGCAGGCGGGCCGCTGGCTCCCGGCGATTGCCAGCGGTGAAGCAATCATCGCACTCGCGATCGACGAGGGCGCCAAGCACCGTCCCGACCGCATCGCCACCACCGCGACGCGCGCCGGCAACGGCTTCCGCCTCGACGGCAAGAAGAGCTTCGTCCTCCACGGCCATGTCGCCGACATGAGCATCGTCGCGGCGAAGACCGACGGCGGTATCACTTTGTTCGCGGTGCCGAAGGATGCGAAGGGCGTCACCGCCGATCCGCGCCGCCTCGTCGACTCCAGCCTCGCGAGCCATGTCACGCTCGACGGCGTCGAGGTCGATGCCGACGCGGTGATCGGAGAGGTCGATGCGGGCGGCGAGATTCTCGACGCCTTGCTCGCCGCGACGCGCACCGGTGCCGCCGCCGAAATGGTCGGCGTCGGGCAGGGCGCGATGGATATGACCGTCACCTACCTCAAGGAACGCAAGCAGTTCGGCAAGCTGATCGGCGAGTTTCAGGGGCTGCAGCACCGCGCCGCGCATCTTTACGGCGAGATGGAAGTCGCGCGCGCGACGGTGATGAAGGCGCAGGAACTGCTCGATCAGGGCAGCGAGGGCGCGAAGCTGATGGTCTCGGTCGCGAAAGCGAAGGCCGGCCGCGCCGCCAACCTTGCCGTCCGCGAAGGCGTGCAGATGCACGGCGGCATCGGCATGACCGACGAATATGACATCGGCCTCTATATGAAACGCGACCGCGCGCTCGCCGAGTTCATGGGCGATGTGCATTATCACATCGACCAGGTCGCCCGCATGAACGGCTATTGAGCCGGGGAGAGAAACAATGAATCTTCAAGACATGTTCGGCCTCGACGGCCGCATCGCGCTTGTCACCGGCGGCTCGCGCGGCATCGGCAAGATGATCGTCGAGGGCTATCTCGCGGCCGGCTGCGCGCGCGTCTATATCTCGGCACGCAAGACCGCGCAGATCGAGGAAGCCGTCGCCGATTTCGAAACGCGTTACCCCGGCAAGGTGATCGGGCTTCCCGTCGACCTCGCAACCGTCGAAGGTTGCCGCGCGCTTGCGAAGGAACTCGAAGCGCGAGAGGAACGCCTCGATATCCTAGTCAACAATGCCGGCGCCGCGTGGGGCGAACCGTTCGAGGGTTTCCCCGAGGCGGGCTGGGACAAGGTGATGGACATCAACGTCAAATCACCCTTCTTCCTGACGCAGGCGCTCCACGGTCTGCTCAAGGCAGGCGGCAGCGCCGCGCGTCCGGCGAAGGTCATCAACATCGGCTCGATCGACGGCCAGCGCCTCAATCCGTGGGAAACCTATAGCTATCACGCGTCGAAAGCGGCGATCCTCTACCTCACCAAGCGCCTCGCCGCGCGGCTCGTGACCGACAACATCATCGTCACCGCGATCGCTCCCGGCGCCTTCCAGTCGGATATGAACAAGGCCGCGCGCGACCATGGCGATGCGGTGGCGAAGAGCATCCCCGTGAAGCGCATTGGCGTGCCCGAAGATATGGCGGGCGCCGCGATCTTCCTCGCGTCGAAAGCGGGCGACTATGTCGTCGGCGACACGATCACCGTCGATGGCGGGCTGGTCCACGGCGATCTCAGGACCAGCATCGACGCCTGATCCATTCGTCATGCCGGGCTTGATCCGGCACCCGCCTTTCTTGCTTCAAGACAACGCAGGCCCCGGATCAAGTCGGGGGTGACGGGGAAGGTGATTTGACTCCAGGCCAGCCAAGGTGTATTATTAATATAACTCACCAAGGAGATATTCCATGCGTCTCGCCTTCCTCATTCCCCCGATGATGCTCCTCGCCGCCTGCGGCTCGGAGGAGAAGACGTCTGCCGAGGGCACCCAGGTCTCGATCAACGCCGGCGACGAGCATGGCGGGGTCCAGATCAAGACCGGCAAGGATGGCGGCAACATCAAGATCGGTGGCGGTGGAGCGGGTATCGACATCGACATCCCCGATTTCGTCGACCTCGATATCGAGAGCGATTTCGATATCGACGGGGTAAAGCTCTACCCCGGCAGCAAGGTAACGAAGGTCGACGTCGACGCGAACGACAAAAATGGCGCCGATACGGCGACGGTCAAACTCGGCTTCATCTCGCCCGCCGCACCGAAGAAAGCGGCCGACTGGATGGCAGGCGAATTCGCCAAGAAGGGCGTCAAGGTCACGCGTATCGGCGATACGCTCGCGGGCAAGGACAAGGACGGCTCGGACTTCAAGATCAACTTCGGCCCCGACGGCGCGAATGCCAAGGGCGAGGTCGTGATTACGAAGAGCTGAGTTCCTTCGTCATTGCGAGGAGCGTCGCGACGAAGCAATCTCCAGCTATCGATCTGGCATGAGGCCGGTCACTGGAGATTGCTTCGCTTCGCTCGCAATGACGGAAGTCGCCTACCCGCTGTTCCTGAGCGCGGTCGCGATCGCGTTGATCGTGAGCTGGATACCCTCGGCAATGCGCGGGTCGGTCTCGCCGGCGCGGTGGCGCTTCATCAGCTCGATCTGCAACAGGTTGAGCGGCTCGATATAGGGCAGGCGCAGCCGGATCGATGCTTCGAGCGCCGGGTTCTTCTCGAGCAGCCGCGTTTGCCCGGTAATGTCGAGCAGCCCGTCATGCGCGCGGTTCCACCCGTCGCGGATGCGGCCAAAGATCGCATCATGCCCGTCGATGCCCGCCGCGAGTTCGGCGTAGCGCGCCGCGATCCCCATGTCGGATTTCGCGAGCACCATCTCCATATTGCCGAGCAGTGCTGCAAAGAAGGGCCAGCCCGCCGCCATGTCGGCCAGCAGCGCCTTGTCCTCGAACGCCGCAAAACCCTCGCCGGTGCCGTACCAGCCGGGCAGCATCGCGCGCGACTGCGCCCAGCTGAACACCCACGGGATTGCGCGCAGATCCTCGATCGCGCTCGATTTGGTGCGGCTCGACGGCCGCGACCCGATCTTCAGCGTCGCGATCTCGGCGATTGGCGTCATCGCGCGGAAGAAATCCTTGAAGGTCGGGGTGTCATAGACGAGCCCGCGATAGGCGGCGAAAGCGCTGTCAGACAGCTGGTCCATCGCGGCGGTAAAGCGTGCCGCATCCTTCTCGCTCAGCGCCTCGGGCTCGAGGCTCGCGAGCAGGCTCGCCGACACCATCGCTTCGAGGTTCGTTGCCGCGCTCGCTGCGGTGCCATATTTCGCGGCGATCACTTCGCCCTGTTCGGTGATGCGGATGCGCCCCTGCACTGTGCCCGCGGGCTGCGCGCGGATCGCGGCAAAGGCGCTGCCGCCGCCGCGTCCGACCGCGCCGCCGCGGCCGTGGAACAATTGCATCGCGGTGTCGGCTTCCTCGAACACCGGGGTCAGCGCCTGCGACGCCTGATGCAATCCCCAGGTCGAGGTCAGGTAACCGCCATCCTTGTTCGAATCCGAATAGCCGATCATCACTTCCTGATGCCCGCGCTGGCCGATCTGCGGGCCGATTTCGGGCATCGCGAAGTATCGCGCCATGATCGCGGGGGCGCGGTCGAGGTCGGCGATCGTCTCGAATAGCGGCACGACCATCAGGTTCGATTGGCCCGCCGCATCGCCGCTCCGCCACAGCCCCGCCTCGCGTGCGAGGACGTGGACTTCGAGCAGGTCGGACAATTCCTGCGCCATGCTGATGATCCACTGGCATATCGCGTCATTGCCCAGCCGCGTGCGGACATCGGCGGCGGCATGGACGATCGCGAGTTCGCCCGCGGTCTCGTCGCTCCACTGGTGCCACGGTGCGGCGAGCGGCCGGTCGCTTTGCAGTTCGGCGGTGAGCAAAGCGACGCGGGCCTCTTCGCCCAGCGCCAGATAATCGGCGCACACGCCCGATACCGCCAGCAATTCGGCGAGCACGCGTTCGTGCACCGCGCTGTTCTGACGCATATCGAGGGTCGCGAGGTGAAATCCGAACACCTCGACTGCGCGGATCAGCCGCCCCAAGGCGCCGATGCCGCCGAATTGCCCTTGGCTATTCGCCGACAGGCCGGTGGCGATGGTGACCAGGTCACGGCGGAAGTCGGCGGGCGTCGCATAGGACGCGCCGCTCAGCGCCGACGGACGCGGCGGCGCGCGCCCGACGATCTGGGCGTAGGTGGCACAAAGCCGCGCATAGATGCCCGACAGCGCGCGGCGATAGGGTTCGTCGCGGCGGCTTGGTGCCGTATCGCCGCTCGCCTCGGCCAGCGCCTCGACCGCTTCGGGAACTGCTGCAAGGCTTGCCGACACCGACAGCTCGGCGCCGAGGTGGTGGACCGCGTCGATATAGTGGCCGAGCACCGCCGCGGCGTTGCGCGCGGTCGCCATATGCATCGTCCCGGCGGTGACGAAGGGGTTGCCGTCGCGGTCGCCGCCGATCCAGCTCCCGACGCGCAGGAAGCTCGCGGGGCGCTGCCCCAGCTCGGCTTCCCAGCGCGCATAAAGCTTCGGCACCACGGGCAGGAAGACGTCGCGCAGATAAGTGAGCGCATTGTCGATCTCGTCGGCAACGAACAATTTCTCGGTGCGCAGCGGGCGGGTTTGCCACAGCAGTACGACCTGCCGCCGTATCGCATCCTCGACGACGTCGCCCTCTGCCGTCTCGTCTTCGCCGCGGTCGCGCAGCAGCATCAGCTCGGCGATGCGGTTCTTGTGGTCGAGCACCGACTTGCGCCGCACCTCGGTCGGGTGCGCGGTCAACACCGGCGCGACGAGCGACGCGCTCAGCAACGCCGCGATCGCGTCGCCATCGATCCCGTCGCCCTTCAGCTTTTCGATCGCCGCCGCGACCGTCGCCTCGGGCTCGGCCGCGACCCCCTGCCGGTCTTCGGCGAGGTTGGCGAGCATCGAAAACAGCATGAAGCCGCGCACGAACGCGATCGTGTCGTCGAGGCTCAGCGCGTCGAGCCCCGGGTCGATCGCCTCGGCGCCCGCGATGCCGCGGTGCCGGTCGACGCTCGACGAGCGGATATATTCGGTCTGGCGGAACAATTTGTCGCCGCCATAGGTGCGGATGACGTCACCGAGGATCCGCCCCAAATAGCGGATGTCGGGGTTTTGCGAGATCTGGATAGGCGGGCCCATAAGCGCGCTTGCTGCACCTGCGAAGGTGCAGGGTCAAGCCGCGCATAGCTATGCTTCTATTAGATCAGTGCGTCTTGACGAGGTTAAGCACGCCCAGATCAATCTCCGACGCGCCATCGAACGTAACAGAGTTGCGCGTGTCGGTGATGAACATCAGCTTGCCGTCGTCGCCGGTGATGCGCGCCGACACGGCATAGCTGTGCTTCGGATCGATCTGGCTGCGGTCGAAACGGAGGAGGAAGGCGATCGGCACCTGCTGCCCGTCGGCGCCGAACGCCTGCCGCGCGATATTGCGCGACGGCGCATCGGCGAGGCTGACGTCGTCGAGCTTCACCTCGATCTGCGCTCTCGGCGGCAGCGCGATGCGCTCGCGATAGGCGATCTTGCCCGACACCGTATATTGCTGGTTCGCGGCCTCGCCCGTCGCGGCGCAGGCGGACAGCGCAAGCGCGGAAAGGCCAAGGGCGAAAGCGGCGAAACGGCGCATCGGTCTTCTCCTTCTGAACCCGGCGAGCCTGAACCGATTATCCTTCGAGTTCAACATCCCAGTACAGCCAGTCGATCCAGCTCGTGTGGAGATAGTTCGGCGGGAACGCCCGGCCATTGTCCTGCAACTGCCAACTCGTCGGGCGCCAGGGTTGGCGATAGAGCGGCATATGCGCCTGTTGCGGCGTCCGGCCCCCCTTTTTCAGGTTGCACGGCGCGCAGGCGGTGGAGACATTCTCCCACGTCGTCCGCCCGCCGAGCCGGCGCGGCACGACATGATCGAAGGTCAGATCCTTGCCCGACCCGCAATATTGGCACGCGAAGCGGTCGCGCAGGAACAGGTTGAAACGCGTGAAGGCGGGATGCTCCGACGGCTTCACATATTGGCGCAGCGCAATCACGCTCGGGATCGGCATCGTCTTCGTCGGCGAGTGGATTTCGCGTTCGTAATTTTCGACGATGGTGACGCGGTCGAGGAACACCGCCTTGACCGCGGTCTGCCACGGCCACAGGCTCAGGGGATAATAGCTCAGCGGCGTATAATCTGCGTTGAGTACGAGCGCCGGACAGCTATCGGGATGCCGGGCAAGATCGGGATGGAACATGGCTAGGTAACGCTGCCCCCCTTGTTTCACGGGATGGCGCGCCACTGCCTCCCGCGCGTGACACTGTCATTACATGCCCTATCAGATTCTGACGTCAAGGGGGCTTCTGCCCGCAAGATATGGAATGATAGGCTTTGACTCGGCACAGCATATGGATTCATTGCCTCTCCCATGTTGACGCGTTTCGCTCCCAGCCCGACCGGCGACCTTCACCTCGGTCACGCCTATAGCGCGGTCTTGGCGCATGATGCGGCGCGTTCGGCGGCAGGGCGCTTCCTGATCCGTATCGACGATATCGACGGCAGCCGCTCGCGTGAGGAATATGTCGGCGCCTCGCTCGCCGATCTGGCGTGGCTCGGGATCGACTGGGATGGCGATCCGGTGCGGCAGTCGGCACGGCTCGACCACTATGCCGCTGCGCTCGACACGCTCCGCGTGCGCGGTCTCGTCTATCCCTGCTTCTGCACCCGCGCCGATATCGCCGCCAGCATGTCGGCGCCGCATGGGCCGGCAGGCGCCGTTTACCCCGGCACCTGCCGCAATCTCCCGGAAACCGACCGCGAACGCCGCATCGCGACCGAACCGCATTGCTGGCGGCTCGACATGCCGCGTGCTGTTGCGGAGGCGGGCGCGCTTGCATGGGAAGAAGCGGGGAGGGGATTGCGCGTAGCCGATCCGCTTGCGCACGGCGATATCGTGCTCGCGCGCAAGGATGCCCCCGCCAGCTATCATCTCGCGAGCACGCTCGACGACGCCGCGATGGGGGTGACGCATATCATCCGCGGCGCCGACCTGATCGCCTCGACCGATGTCCACCGCTTGCTCCAGGCGCTGCTCGCCCTGCCGACTCCACTCTATCGCCACCATGCGCTCGTCTGCGGCGCCGACGGAAAACGGCTGGCGAAACGCGACGCCGCAGCGTCGCTCGCCTCGCTGCGTTCGACCGGGATCGACGGGCGGGCGCTCGCCGCCGATCTGGCGGCGGGGCGGCTTCCCGCTGGCTATTCGCTGCAAAATCCCTAGAGTGGACGCATGGAAATCCTGCTCATCCTTGGCGTCGTGATTGCCGCCGGCTTCGTCCTCTTCTCGCTCGCGCGCGGGCTCTTCTATTTCTCGCAAGGTCACCGCGCCCAGATGGACGGCACCGCGCACGAAAATCAGGTGATGCAGAACAAGATGATGATGTCGCGCGTGAAGTGGCAGGCGATCACCATCATCCTGCTCGTGCTGATCGGCCTCTTCGCCGCCGGGAAGTAATTCTGACGATGCGGCACCGGCCCGCTCCCCCACCCGGCCTCCCACAGGGTACACTGGTCGGGGAGGCCGGATGGGGGAGCGGGCCGGTGCGGGAACCTGGATAATATGGTCAAGCTCAACAAGATCTACACCCGCACCGGCGACGACGGCACCACCGGGCTCGTCGACGGATCGCGCGTCGCCAAATCGGACGCGCTGATGGCGGCGATCGGCGACGTCGACGAAGCGAACAGCGCGATCGGCCTTGCCGCCACGGTGCTTGACCCCGCGAGCGATGAGGCCGCGATGCTCGCGCGAATCCAGAACGAGATGTTCGACCTCGGCGCCGACCTTGCGACCCCGCCCGACATCCAGTTCGGCTTCGGTCCCCACGAAATGGCGCTACGCATCGTGCCGAGCCAGATCGCGCGGCTGGAGGATGAGATCGACGGCATGAACGACGCGCTCGATGCGCTTCGCAGTTTCATCCTGCCCGGAGGTACCGAGGCGGCGGCGCGGCTCCATCTTGCTCGCGCCGTGACGCGGCGCGCCGAACGCGCGGCGGTCGCGGCCAGCGCGACGCGTGATCTCAACCCGATCGCGCTCAACTATCTCAACCGCCTGTCGGACCATCTCTTCGTTTTCACGCGGCATCTTAACGCCGCGGCCGGTGGCGACATTTTGTGGAAACCCGGCGCGACGCGCTGACCCTGCATTTTCGCTAAGGGGAATGCCCGGGCCTCGCCATATGGGGTGCCTTATACTTTGATGTTCCCTTAATGTTCTAGACTTTCCATCGCGGCGTAACCATAATCGGCCGACCAGCGAAACCGAATCGCATCTCGGGGGATTGTCTCACCATGGCCAGCCGCACCGACGCCTCTACCCGCACCGATCCTGTGAACGAACTGGGCCGCCGTTTCGCCGCGACCCGGCGCCTGTCGCTCGATCTTGTCGCCAGGCTGTCCGACGCCGACGCGAGCGCACAGTCGATGCCCGACGCGTCGCCCGCCAAATGGCACCTTGCGCACACGACATGGTTTTTCGAAACTTTCATCCTGCGCGACCATGTTGCGAGCTACCGCCTCTTTGACGATCGCTATCCTTTCCTGTTCAACAGCTATTATGAGGCCGAGGGACCGCGCCACGCGCGTCCGCAGCGCGGCCTGCTGACGCGTCCGTCGCTCGACGAAATCTGCATCTGGCGCGCGCATGTCGACACCGCGGTGCAAAGCGCGCTGCCCGACCTCTCGCCCGCTGCACTGACGCTCGTCGAGCTCGGTATCCATCACGAACAACAACATCAGGAATTGCTGCTCACCGACCTCAAGCATCTTTTCGCGCAAAGCCCGCTGGGTCCCGCCGTGTGGGAAACGCCGATCGCGAGTGAAGTTACGCAGTTTTCTGCGATGAAATGGATCAAGGGTGCCAGCGGTGTGACCGCAGTCGGGCATGACGGCACCGGCTTCGCCTTCGACTGCGAGGGGCCGCGCCACGATGTGCTGCTCGCCCCCCACGCGCTCGCCAGCCGCCCGGTGAGCAATGGCGAATGGCAGGAATTCATCGCCGACGGCGGCTATCACACGCCCTCGCTCTGGCTCAGCGACGGCTGGGCGTGGGTGCAGGCCGAAAATATCGACGCGCCCGCTTATTGGGATGGCGACCGGCAGTTCACGCTTTCAGGCTGGCGCGAAATCGACCCCGCTGGGCCGGTGACGCATATCAGCTTCTTCGAGGCCGACGCCTTCGCCAGCTGGGCCGGCGCGCGCCTGCCGACCGAGTTCGAATGGGAGGCGGCCGCTGCGGCCTTCGGCCCCGACGGCGGGCAGCAACTCGATAAAGCGGGGCCCGTGCAGCCTGCTGCAGCGGATGATGACACCGACCTGCAACAGATGTTCGGCAGCGTGTGGGAATGGACCGGCAGCGCCTATCGCCCCTATCCCGGCTTTCGCGCCGCGCCCGGTGCGGTCGGCGAATATAATGGCAAGTTCATGAGCGGCCAGTTCGTGCTTCGCGGCGGCAGCTGCGCGACTCCGCGCGGCCATCTGCGCGCCTCGTACCGCAATTTCTTCTACCCCCATCAGCGTTGGCAATTCACCGGCCTGCGCCTCGCAAAGGATCTTTGACCATGGGTGTCGTCCGCCAGCTTCGCCAGGTCGACGCCGATGCGGCGGGCATCGATGTCGCCTTTCGCGCCGACGTTCACGCCGGCCTGTCGCAAAAGCAAAAGGCCGTACCGGCGCGCTGGTTCTACGATGCGGTCGGCTCGGCGCTGTTCGAGGATATCACGGCGCTGCCCGAATATTATCCGACGCGCAGCGAAACGGATCTTCTGACGCGTCACGCGGCGGGCATCGCGGCGGCGATCGGTCCCGGCCGCGCGGTGGTCGAACTCGGGTCGGGCAGCTCGACCAAGACCCCGTTGCTGCTCGACGCGATCGACCCCGCCGCCTATGTTCCGGTCGATATCTCGGGCGATTTCCTTCGCGACAGCGCCGAGGCGCTTGCGGTGCGTTTTCCCGGGCTCGCCATCTATCCGGTCGAGGCAGACTTCACCCAGCGCGTCGATTTGCCGCGTGAAATCTGCGCTCTCCCGAAACTCGGCTTCTTTCCGGGCTCGACGATCGGGAACATGGTCGCTCGCACCGCGATCGATCTGCTGCGCAACTGGCGGGCCGCGCTTGGCGACGGATCGCTGATGCTGATCGGGGTCGACCGGATCAAGGATATCGCGACCCTCGAACTCGCCTATGACGACCCGGCCGGGGTAACGGCGGCGTTCAACCTCAACCTGCTCGAACGGATCAACCGCGAACTTGGGGGCGATATCCCGGTCGACAATTTCACGCACCGTGCGGTCTGGGATGATGTCCATGCGCGGATCGAGATGCACCTTGTCGCCGCGTGCGATATCGACTTCACCATCGATGGCCGCACCTATCATATGGCGAAGGGTGAGACGATCCACAGCGAGAACAGCCATAAATATGGCCCGCGCGACGCCAATCTGCTGCTTCGCGCAGGTGGGTGGACGCCGCTTGCGACGTGGGACGATGCCGATCCCGCCTTTGCCCTGATCCTCGCTGAGGCGACGGAGTTCCGTTCGGCACCCTGACGCGGCTCTTGACGCGCGGGACCGAGCCCGTAGGGGCACAGGCACGGTTTTCAGCGAAAAGGGCAGTATATGATCGTCGGCGTTATCGGTGCGGGACAAATGGGTGCGGGCATTGCGCAGGTATCGGCGGGCGCCGGCCATGACGTTCTTCTCTCCGACATCGATCTCGCACGCGCCGAAGCGGGCAAGGCGGGGATCGCCAAGGCGCTCGGTCGGCTCGTCGCCAAGGAAAAGATGAGCCAGGACGACGCCGACGCGCTGCTTGGCCGCATCACTCCTGTCGCCGACCATAGTGCTTTCGCGCCCGCCGATCTCGTCATCGAGGCGGCGACCGAGCGCGAGGAGATCAAGCGCGCGATCTTTGCCAGCGTCGGCCAGCATCTCTCGGCGACTGCGATCCTCGCCTCGAACACCAGCTCGATCCCGATCACCCGGCTCGCGCAGGCGGCGCCCGATCCGGCGCGCTTCATCGGCGTCCATTTCTTCAACCCCGTTCCCGTCATGGGCCTGATCGAACTCATCCGCGGCCTTGCAACGAGCGACGACACGCTCGGAACAGTCGAAGCCTTCGGCCGCGGGCTCGGCAAGGAAATCGTCCACGCCAACGACGCACCGGGCTTCATCGTCAACCGCGTATTGATGCCGATGATCAACGAAGCGGTGTTCGCGCTTGGCGAAGGTGTCGCAACGATGCGGGACATCGACGCGGGTTGTCGCCTCGGGCTCAACCATCCGATGGGTCCGATCACCCTCGCCGATTTCATCGGCCTCGATACCTGCCTCGAAATTATCCGCGTGCTCTACAGCGGCACAGGCGATCCCAAGTTTCGCCCCGCGCCGCTGCTCGTCCAATATGTCGACGCTGGCTGGGTCGGGAAAAAGGCCGGGCGCGGTTTTTATGACTGGACCGGGCCGGAGCCCGTTCCGACGCGCTGATAGCGTCAGGAAAATGAGCCGCCTCGCCATTTAGGGCTGGACGCGGGGTGCATTGCTGCACAGCATGCGGAAAAGGTCATGTGCCTTTCTCGGTGGGGGATGTCATGCGTTCGATTCTGGCGGCTGCCGCCGATGAAAGGCCGCTCCATATGTTTGGCGCCCATGCCGCTGCCGGCCTGCCGCGCGGCGAGTTCAAGCGCCGATTCGACTCCTGCGCGATCGAAAGCGGTTATACGACAAGGGATTAGAGGGAGCCGACCGGGCTGTGGCGCGTTGGGTCTGTGTGCGATCCGCAAATAGCAACAGGGGATAATCGATGCGCAACTCTACACTGATCGGCCTCGTCGCCGCTGTCACCCTGATCCTGCCCGCGCAGGCCCAGCAGGGGGCGCCCGAAGAATCGACGATCAAGGACACCGCCAATACGGTCACCGAGCCCTTTGACGGCAAGGAGGTTCCGCCGAAGCTGTTGGCAATTCAGGGCGACCCCTATTCGCTGGCGGGGCTCGGCAAATGCGCCGCGATCATCAAGGAAGTGAATGAACTCAACGAAGTTCTCGGCGCCGACGTCAATGAACAGGTCGACAAGGACCGCGCCAAGAAGCGCGAGGAAACCGCCGGCCGCGTTGCCGGCACGGTCGCGGGCGGGATCATCCCGTTTCGCGGACTGATCGGCGAAGTTACCGGCGCCAACGCCGAACGGCGGCGCTACGCGCTGGCGGTCTATGCCGGGACGGTTCGCCGCGGATTCCTGAAGGGCGTCGGGCTCGAACGCGGCTGCAAGGCGCCGGCGCGGCCCTGAAAATTATCCGTTTGCGAGGGGCGAGCAGATGAAGGTCGACAATATTCGCGATTTCACCGTCGATGTACCGCAAGCGGCGCTCGACGATCTGAAGGAGCGGCTGGCGCGCACGCGCTGGCCCGAAAAGGAAACGGTCGACGATTGGGATCAAGGCATCCCATTCGCCTATGCACGCGAACTCGCGGCCTATTGGCACGACGAATATGACTGGCGCCGGGTCGAGGCGCGGCTGGGCGCGCTCCCGAATTATCTCGCGACGATCGACGGGCTCGACATTCATTTCCTGCATGTCCGGTCGGCCAATCCGGCGGCGCGGCCGTTAATTCTGACGCATGGCTGGCCGGGATCGGTGCTCGAATTCCTCGATGTGATCGAGCCGCTTGTCGCAGACTATCATCTCGTGATCCCGTCGCTTCCGGGTTACGGCTTTTCAGGCAAGCCCGCCGAGGCCAAATGGAGCGTCGAACATATTGGCGCGGCATGGGACGCGCTGATGCGGGCGCTCGGCTATGATCGCTATTTTGCGCAGGGTGGCGATTGGGGCAGCGCGGTGACCTGCGCGATCGGGATGAACCATGCCGATCATTGTGCCGGAATCCACGTCAACATGGTCGTCGGCGCCCCGCCGCCCGATCTGATGACCGACCTCACCGACAGCGAGAAACTCTATCTCGCGCGCTTCGGCTGGTATCAGTCCAAGGACAATGGCTATTCGTCCCAGCAGGCGACGCGGCCGCAGACGATCGGCTATGCGCTCACCGATTCGCCTGCCGGACAGATGGCCTGGATCGTCGAGAAATTTCACGGCTGGACCGATTGCGGTCATCAGCCGGGCGGGCAATCGATCGGCGGCCACCCCGAAAATGCGCTGTCGCGCGATGCGATGCTCGACACCGTCAGCCTCTATTGGCTGACGGCGAGTGCGGCCTCTTCGGCGCGGCTCTATTGGCACAGTTTCCGCAATTTCGCCGCCGGAGAAATCGCGGTGCCGACGGGGTGCAGCCTGTTCCCGAACGAAATCATGCGCCTGTCGCGTCGCTGGGCCGAGTGGCGCTACACCAATATCGTCTATTGGAACGAACCCGATCGCGGTGGTCATTTCGCCGCGTGGGAACAGCCCGAACTGTTCGCCGGCGAAGTCCGCGCGGCGCTGGCGCAAATGACATTATAGCAAGGGCCGCCGATCGCGCCGGCGGCCCGCCGGGTCACAACGGCGTATAAACGACGCGGCAGCTTTCGGGTGCTGTACGCAGCGCGGTATTCCAGGTCACATCATTGCCATTGCGTTGCAGCCGTGCGCCGCTCTTGTTCTCGTAAATCTGGCCGCGATTGGCCGGGGTCGATTTGAGTACCATCGTGCGCCGGCCGTTGACGCGCACAATTGCACCATCGCCGACATAATCGACCTTCAGCTTCGTACCGCCACTGCAGTCATAGCTTGTCCCCGTGTTGCGCGGGACCGACGAACAGGCCGCGAGGGAAAGGATCGCGGCGCCCGCCGCGACAAGAATCGTCGTTTTCATATTCCGTCTCCCCTCAATAGCCCGAACGGACGCACAGCACGTCGGCGAGGTAGATGCGCCCGCTGATCGTTTCCATATGCTCGCGTGCCGACCCATTCCAGCCGATCGAGCGGCACCAGCTGTCGGCGGTCTGCGCCGCGCAATTGGCGGTCGCCGAGCCGCGGGCGCAGGCGAGCACGCGATAATTGCGCTCCGATGGCTGGGTATGGAATTCGGCAAAATTGCCGCGTGCGACCTGATCGTTGGCGGGTGGATTCGGGTTCCAGCCGCCACCCCCACCGACCGGGCGGATGGACTGGATGGTCAACCCGCGAAGGACATTGTTGAGCATCGGCGTGTCGCGATCGACCGTGCGGCAATTGCCGCGATAGCGCGTCTTTTCGCAAAGTTCCCAGCGGCCATTGGGCACGCGGATCGAATTGACCGGCCAGGCGAGGCCGAGGTTCGGCTTTTCCTCGCCGATGAAGACTGCTGGGCCGCGATAGCCGGCGTCGCGATAGATGGTCGCCTCGGGCGGGCGTTCGGGCCGGTAGCGCTCGGTTTCGACGGTCTGCGCGTATGAAGTGGCGAGGAAACCCGCCCCTATCGATGCCGCAGCCGCGGCAAGAATCGACAAACGATAAGCGGTTTTCATCACAGCCTCCCATTTTGCGAACGCGACCCGGGATTCGTTATATTCCTAAGTTTACGTCATTCGCGGACGGCTTGCAAATTCTCCCATATTCAGCGCGATGCGTCGCTTGGCATCACGGCGCTTGTTCGGGCGCCGGGGCCGGCGCCGGACTGGCCTGAGAAGATGTTGTCGGCGCCGCGGCCGGTTCGGATACCGGCGCGGCGAGCGGCGGGGCGATGCCGAGCATCAGCCCAGCGAGCGCCGCCGACATCAGGTTCGACAGGCTACCCGCGAGCAGAGCCTTCAGCCCGAGCTTCGCGATCATCGGACGCTGGTTCGGCGCCAGCCCGCCGGTCACCGCCATCTGGATCGCGATCGAGCTGAAATTGGCGAAACCGCAGAGCGCAAAGGTCGCGATCGCGACCGCCGCCATCGACATGTCGCCTTGCGCGCGGCCAAGGTCGATGAAGGCGACGAATTCGTTGAGCACCACCTTGCTGCCGAAAAGCCCGCCGACGGTTGCGCTTTCTTCCCACGGCACGCCCATCAGCCACATCACCGGGCGGAAGATCGTGCCGATGATCGCCTGGAAAGACAGGCCGTCAACGCCGAACCAGCCGCCGATGCCGGCCAAGATGCCGTTGGCAAGCGCGACGAGCGCGACGAAGGCCATCACCGTCGCACCGACCGCGACCGCGAGCTTGACGCCGGTCTGCGCACCCTGCGCTGCCGCCATGATGATGTTCGCGGGCTTTTCCTCGTCATGGCTCGCCTCGGGCATGACGACCGGCTCGATACCGATATCCTTCGGATCGTCGGGCATCATGATCTTGGCCATCAGGATGCCGCCCGGCGCCGACATGAAGCTGGCGGCGAGCAGATAGGGAAGGAGGTGCGGGCCGATCATTCCGGCATAGGCGCCGAGGATCGTTCCCGCGACACCCGCCATCCCGACCGTCATTACCGTAAACAACTGCGGCGGGGTCAGGCCCGCGAGGTAGGGGCGGATGACGAGCGGCGATTCGGACTGGCCGACGAAGATATTCGCCGCCGCGCCGAGGCTTTCGACCTTGGTGATCCCCGTAACCTTCTGGATCGCGCCGCCGACCCATTTGATGATCAGCTGCATGATGCCAAGATAATAGAGCACGGAAATAAGCGAGGCGAAGAAGATGATGACGGGCAGCGCGCCGATCGCGAACACCGCCTTGCCATAGGGTGCCTGCGTCAACACCTCGCCGAACAGGAACTTCGTCCCCTCGTCGGCATAGCTCAAAAGGTTCGACACGCCGTTCGACATCGCCTGGATCACCGCGCGGCCCCATGGCGTCCCGATGACGAGCACGGCGAAACCGGCCTGGAGCAGGAAGGCGGGGATCACGATACGCGGGCGAATCCAGCGACGGTTCGACGAAAAAAGCACGGCAATCGCAAGCAATGCGACGATGCCGACCAAACCGATAAGGCGTTCCATAATTTCTGTGCGTCCCCCGCAAGTCCAATAGGCCTGTCTAGCGGGCTTTGGCGGCGGGGCAAGGCCCGCGCGGCCAGCCGTGTTTCCCGGTCTTTCCAGTCCGCGTAAAACCGACTATCGGGCGGCATGACCGAACCGACCTCGGCGGCGTTGCCGCGCACCCTATCGCCCTCGCTCTTCCTTTTCTCCATCGTCTATGGCGGCATGGTCGTGCTTGCCGGCGTGCTGGGCAACAAGCAGGTCGCTTTGGGGAGCTGGTTGGCGGTCGAGGCAGGCATCTTCGCCTTTCTGATCCTCGTCGCGCTGTCGAGCGCGGTGTCGGAACTGCATGGGCAGTCGGTCGCGAACCGCCTCGTGCTCTGGGGTTTCGTTCCGCTGGTTCTCTCGATCATGCTGACGGCACTGGTGCTTGCGCTTCCGGCATCCCCCGAAATGCAGCCCGAGCGGCTCGCGGCGTTCGACATGATCCTGGGGCAAAGCCCGCGGCTGATGGCGGCGGGTATCGTTGCTTATGGCACGTCGCAATTCCTGAATGTCACGATCTTTTCAAAGCTTCGCGGACGCGAAGGGGCGGGCACGGGCGCGACGTGGATCGCGATACGCGGCGCGATCGCCAGCGCATTGAGCCAGATCGTCGACACGTTGCTGTTCGTCACGATCGCCTTTTACGGCGTGTTCCCGATCGCCAACCTGATGGGCGGGCAGATGCTCGCCAAGGTGGCGCTGTCGGTGCTCGTCATTCCTTTCGTCATCACCGGCATGGTCGCGCTCGGCCGCAGCCTCGATGCGAAGAACGCCGGATGATGTCGATGACCGATCCTTCGAAAATGCCCGACCTGCTCGCCAAGGCCGAAACGCTCGTCGAAGCGCTGCCCTATCTGCAGCGCTATGCCGGCGAGACCTTCGTGATCAAATATGGCGGCCATGCCATGGGCGATCCCGAGGCGCAGCGCGACTTCGCCGAGGATGTCGTCCTGCTGAAGGCGGTCGGCATCAACCCCGTCGTCGTGCACGGCGGCGGGCCGCAGATCGGCGCGATGCTGAAACAGCTCGGGATTGAATCGACCTTCGTCGGGGGCCTCCGCGTCACCGACGCTGCAACCGCCGAGGTTGCCGAAATGGTGCTGGCGGGCAAGATTAACAAGGAAATCGTGAGCTGGATCGCGGCGCTCGGCGGCCGGGCGGTCGGCATTTCGGGCAAGGATGCCAATCTCGTGCTCGCCGAAAAGGTCAGCCGCACCGAGCCCGACCCCAATTCGGGGATCGAGCGGCATGTCGACCTTGGCTTTGTCGGAGAGCCGGTTGCGGTCGATCCGACGATCCTCGTCAACCTCACCAACGACAATTTCATCCCGATCGTCGCTCCGGTGGCCTTGGGCGCTGACGGCGCGACCTATAATATCAACGCCGACACGATGGCGGGCGCGATCGCCGGTGCATTGGGTGCCAAACGCTTCTTCCTGCTGACCGATGTTGCTGGGGTGCTCGACAAGTCGGGCGCACTGCTTACCGATCTCGACCGTCCGGCGATCGACACGCTGAAAGCCGACGGGACGATCACCGGCGGGATGATCCCGAAGGTCGAGACGTGCGTCGCCGCGGTCGATGCGGGGGTCGAGGCGGCGGTCATCCTCGACGGGCGCATTCCGCACGCGATGCTGCTGGAAATTTTCACCGCAAGGGGTGCGGGGACACTCATTCACCGCTAAGAGACGCGGCAAGACCCTTTTTTGGAGAAAACGCCTTGCTTCTCATGCTCCTCCAGATCGTCCACATCATCCTGACGGTCCTGTGGTGGTTCATCATCGCGCAGGCGGTGATGTCGTGGCTGATCGCGTTCAACGTCATCAATACGCACAATCAGTTCGTAGGCCAGCTGTGGATGGTGCTCGATCGGATTACCGAGCCGCTTTACCGTCCGTTCCGCCGCATCATGCCCGATTTTGGTGGGCTCGACCTGACGCCGATGCTGGTGCTGATCCTGATCATCATCATTGACGGGCCGGTGCTGAGCTATCTCGCGCGGCTCGCCTATGCGAACGGGATGGCGTGATGACCGCCGCGCAGGTGATCGACGGCAAGGCTTTCGCCGCCGGCCTGCGGGCGCGGATTGCCGATGCCGTTCCGGCGTTCGAGGCGGCAACCGGACGTGCGCCGGGTTTGGCGGTCGTGCTTGTCGGCGACGATCCGGCGAGCGCGGTCTATGTCGGGTCGAAGGGCAAGGCGACCGTCGCCGCCGGCATGGAAAGCTTCGAGCATCGCCTGCCCGCGACCGCGACGCAGGCCGAGGTCGAGGCGTTGCTGCGTCAACTCAATGAAGACGACGCGGTCGACGGCATCCTCCTGCAATTGCCGCTGCCCGGCCATCTCGATGAGCAGGCGGCGGTCGCGACGATCAATCCCGACAAGGATGTCGACGGGCTGACCCCGGTCAGCGCAGGTCGCCTCGCGCTCGGTATCCCCGGGATGGTGCCCTGCACCCCCTATGGTTGTTTGCTGCTGCTGCAGGACCGGCTGGGAGATTTGTCGGGCAAGGACGCGATCGTCGTTGGGCGTTCGATTCTTGTCGGCAAACCCATGGGCCAGTTGCTGCTCGGCGCGAACGCCACCGTCACCATGGCGCACAGCCGGACGAGGGATTTGCCCGATTTGGTGCGCCGCGCCGATATCGTCGTTGCCGCGGTCGGCCGCGCCGAAATGGTAAAGGGCGACTGGATCAAACCCGGCGCGATCGTGATCGACGTCGGTATCAACCGCCTGCCGCCCGCCGACGGCGCCGCGAAAGGCCGGCTTGTCGGCGATGTCGATTATGACAGCGCCGCTGCGGTTGCCGATGCGATCACCCCGGTTCCCGGCGGCGTCGGCCCGATGACCATCGCCTGCCTGCTCCGCAACACGCTCGTCGCCGCGCACCGCCGCGCCGGGCTCGCCGATCCGGAGGGATTTTGATGCGTCGTTTGACGGTCGCGGCCATTGTCCTTTCGGTGATCGCGGGTGGTGCCGTGACGGCTCGCGAGCGCGACCGGCCGCTCGCGGCGAACCCCAGCGCGTTCATTGCCGCCGAAATCGGCTTTGCGCGGCTCGCGCAGGAAAAGGGCCAGTGGACGGCCTTTCGCGAAACGGCGGCGCCCGAAGCGGTGATGTTCGTGCCGCAACGCGTGATTGCGCGCGATTGGCTCAAGTCGCAAAAAGACCCTGCCGAGGCGGTGAAGTGGCAGCCGCATGCGGTCTATACCAGCTGTGACGGCAATGTCGGCGTTACGACCGGTGCCTGGCAGAAGGGGCCGGCGAACGGTTATTTCACGACAGTCTGGCTGCGCGATCCCAAAAAAGGGAAGCTCGCCTGGACGCTCGATCATGGCGATACGCTGGCGACGCCGCGCGAGGCGCCCGAGTTTATCGCAGCGAAGCAGGCGGTCTGCGGCTCGCGCCCCGCGGTGCCGATCGAAGCGGGCGGCGAGGGTGACGATATGGCGGTTGGCCTGTCGCCCGACCAGACGCTGAGCTGGACGTCGACCGTCCGCGCCGACAAGTCGCGCCGCCTTACGATCCGCTTGTGGGACGGCAAGGCGATGGCGACTGTCATCGACGACCAGGTCGCGGCGCCGAAGCAGCCATGATCGACCTTTTCATCTCGGCCTTTGTCACTTTGTTCGTGGTCATCGACCCGCCCGGTTGTGCGCCGATCTATGCCAGCCTGACGACGGGGGCGAGCGCCGCGCAGCGCCGGTCGATGGCGATCCGGGCGACGGTGATCGCCGGGCTGATTCTCGTTTTCTTCGCGATGTTCGGCGAAGCGCTGCTGAGCTTTCTTCACATCGACCTCGACAGTTTCCGCATTGCCGGCGGGATCATGCTGTTCATCATCGCGATCGACATGGTGTTCGAAAAGCGCACCGAACGGCGCGAACAGCGCGCCGAAAAAGTGATGGCGACCCCCGAGATCGAGGATGTTTCGGTGTTTCCGATGGCGATGCCGATGCTCGCCGGGCCGGGGTCGATCGCGTCGGTGATGCTGCTCGTGTCGCAGAATAACGGGCTCGACCGCGCTTTCGTCATCTTTGGCGCATTGCTGCTCGTGCTGCTGCTGACGCTCGCCGCCTTGCTGTCGGCGGGGCCGCTGATGCGGCTGATCGGCAACAAGGGCGAGGCGGTGATTACCCGCCTGCTCGGCGTGCTGCTTGCGGCGCTGGCGGCGCAGTTCGTGATCGACGGGCTGAAGGCGAGCTTCCCGAGCCTCGCTTAAAAAAGGGCGCCGCCCGCAGGCGACGCCTCCTTATTCCATGGGAATGGAACCTCTTAACGCGCCGCGTTGACGTCGGCCTGCGTGACCGGCGCGATGCGGATTTCGACGCGGCGATTGCACTGATAATCGGCCTCGCTGCGTTCGGGCGAGCATTTCAGTTGCGATTCGCCGTAACCGAGCGTCGCCATGCGCGCGCGCTGAATGCCGCGGCCCGCCAGATAGTCGGCGACCGACGACGCGCGGCGTTCGGACAGGCCCTGATTATAGCTGTCGCTGCCGGTCGAATCGGTGTGCCCGTAAACGTCGATATAGGTGCTCGGATATTCGGCGAGCGTCGATGCGACATTGTCGAGCGCGCTGCGGAACTGTGATTTCACCATCGCGCTGTTAAGGTCGAAGGTTACGTCGCCGGGCATGTTGAGCACGAGCTGGTCGCCCTGACGCTCGACGTCGATCCCCGTGCCCGCCGTGCGTTCGCGCAGCTTCTTTTCCTGCTGGTCCATATAATAGCCGACACCCGCGCCGGCGACCGCGCCGATGCCCGCGCCGACGATTTCCTCGGTACGGCTGTTGCGGCCGCCGATCAGGTCGCCGAGCAGATAGCCGCCCAGCGCGCCGCCGACGCCGCCGATCGCGGCTTTCGAGATGCGCCGTTCACCGGTCTCCGGGTCGGTGACGCAGCCGGTCAGCGCGATCGCGCCGATGCTGGTCAAAATGGTGAGCTTGATCGTCTTGCTGTTCATTATTTCGCTCCCTTGTCCGGCGGATGCGTCTGGTCCGTCCGCACGCCGCCCTTCCTTGCCGATAACATATGGCCGGCAATCTGGTTCCAAAAATCGCCTGAATACTTACTGAGCGGGACATTCAGGTGAGTGCCATTGTGCAATGCGCCGCCTTTCGCTTATAGGGTGGGCATGACCGAAGCTGACAGGGGCCGGGCGCCGACGCGCCGTCCAATCGCCCAATGACCCCTTTTCCCTGGTCGGATGTTGTAATCATCCTGATTCTCATCCTGCTCAACGGCGTTTTCGCCATGTCCGAACTCGCCCTTGTTTCGTCGCGCGACCCGCGGCTGCAGGCGGCCGAGAAACGCGGGAGCCGCGGCGCCAAGATCGCGCGCCAGCTCGCCTCCGACCCCGGACGCTTTCTGTCGACGGTGCAGGTCGGCATCACGCTGATCGGCGTGCTGACCGGCGCCTATTCGGGCGCGAGCCTGGGCCAGCCCGTGGCCGAGCGCCTGCAGGCCCTGCTCGGTCTGGACGCGGAGACCGCCCTGTCGGTGGCCTTTGCCGTGGTTATCGCGCTCACCACCTATGCCTCGCTGATCGCCGGCGAGCTGGTGCCGAAACAATTTGCGCTGCGCGCGCCCGAGCGGATCGCGATCATTGTCGCGCCGATGATGTACTGGCTGTCGCGCATCGCCGCGCCGCTGGTCTGGTTGCTCGACAATAGTTCGGCGCTCGTCTTTCGCCTGCTTGGACTCAACCGCGAATCGGAAGACCGGGTGACGGCCGAGGAACTCCATCTGATCGTCGCGGAGGCGTCGAAGTCGGGGGTGATCGAGGAAAGCGAACGCGCGATCATCTCGGGCGTCGTCCGCCTTGCCGACCGGCCGGTGCGCGAGGTGATGACGCCGCGCAAGGATGTCGACTGGGTCGATATCTCGCTCGACGCCCGCGAAGTGCGCGACAAATTGCTCGAAACCCCGCACAGCCGCCTGCCGGTCGCGCGGGGATCGGTGGACGACATCGTCGGCGTCGTGCAGGCGCGCGACATCGCGGCGGCGCTGTTCCAGGGCGAAGTGCTCGACCTTGAACAGTTGATGCGGCCGGCCAAGGTCATCCACGACCAGATCGACGCGATGGACGCGCTCGAGGCGCTGCGCGTGGCCGAGGTGCCGATGCTGCTCGTCCACGACGAATATGGTCATTTCGACGGGCTGGTGACACCCGCCGACCTGCTTTCGGCGATCGCGGGCGAATTCGCGTCGGACCAGGATATCGGGAGCGAGCCGTTCGTGGTCGAGCGCGAGGACGGCAGCTTGCTGATCGCGGGTTCGATGCCGGCCGACCAGATGGCCGAACGGCTGGGGATCGAACTCTACGACGACCGCGATTATGCGACCGCCGCAGGCCATGTGCTCGCGATCCTGAAGCATCTGCCGACCGAAGGCGAAAAATTCACCGACCGGGGCTGGCGCTTCGAGATCGTCGACATGGACGGGCGCAAGATCGACAAGCTGCTCGTCACCGAATTGTCGAAGCCGAAGGATGACGAGGACGCGTGACGCGGGCCCAATTGCGGTCTTAAAGCGACAAAAGATACGGACGTGCGCCGTCATTCTGTCTCCTTTGTCGCTTTAAGGAGATGCGGGGGCACGGCTTCGTCGCGCAGCGCGGCGTGGACGACCGCCATGTCGGGACCGCCACTGACGTCGATGGCGCCGCCCTTCAGTACGCGGACGATGGTGACCCCATTGAGCGCCCGGTCCATCGCAATGCTATATTGATGGGTTCGCCCCATCGAAATCGCGCAATCCCACGCGGCGGCAAAGCTTGCCGCACCGGGGCGTTCGCGGAGGCGATAGGCGGATGCGCGGCCTATGCCGACAGCGCGCGCCGCCTTGCCGACCGAGCCCATTGCGGCGAGTGCGCGGATGAAATTGGCCTGCGCGTCGGGCGTCCAGCCATCGGCGCGCTGACGCTGTTGTTCGACGGGTGTGAAGGCGAAGCAGGTGTCGGCGAGGAGCCGGGTCGGGGCGGCGTTTTGTTCCATCCGTCAGTATGGAGCATGACCCGATAATGTAGGAAAGAGCTATTCGGACGTCGGCTTTGGGGTGGGAAGCAGACGTTAGCCTAGTGACGACTTTTCCTGCCACCCTCCATTCGGCAGGCGCACCCACGCCGTATTTTGTCCCTCAAGGGACATCACCGTTCCTGGTGCATGATCAATTTGTTCAACAAGGTGGTCCGCAAACCAGAATCCCTCAGCCAATTCTTTGAAGTGAACGTTGACGGCATAGTCATCCGCTAAAATGCCCACCACTGCCACGTCAGTGACGGATGGCGTGGTATACCCAAATACTTGGCCTTCACGTCCAGCCAAGCCAAGCCGTTCGGTTTCTTCGGTGCGTTTGATGCGCACGCGGTCTGCAAAGCCCATCATGCGCTCAAACATAACGCTATCGTCGATGTCTGCAATCGGTCGCTAACTGTCATTCGTCATCCCGGACCGAGCCCGGGACGATGATGACGGGTAGGAAAGCGATTGCTGGTTGCCGTTAGAGCTCGCCGCCGAGCGCGCCATATTTCGCTTCGAACCCGGCCTTGTCGCCGCGTGCGAGATAGCCAGCTTGGTCGACAATATTGTCGCGCGCGATGCGGCCCTGGAAGGTGCCGAGTTCGGGGTCGATCCGTGCGATGTCGGCGTCGGTCCAATCGGCGATCTGCTGGAAGCTGGTGACACCGAGACCGCCCAAAAGCACGGCGAGCTTGGGGCCGACGCCCTTCAGCAGTTGCAGATTGTCCGCGCCGGTTTTTGCGGGGGCCGGGGCGGGCTTCGCAGCGGGCGGCGGTGGAACGGTCGGCTCTTCGGGGATGGCTGCGGCGGCTTTGGCGGGCGCAGGTTTCGCAGCCTTTTTGGCCGCGGGCTTGGCGGTCGCCTTTGCCGCGGGCTTCGCTGCGGGTTTCGCTGCCGGTTCCTTGGCCGTCGTTTTCTTCGCGGCGGGCTTTGCGGCGGCTTTCGGCTTCGCGGCGGGCTTGGGCGCTGGCGACGCCGCCTCGACAGCCGGTTTGGCGGCGGGGGCGGGCTTTGGAGCGGGGACCGGCTCGGGCGGCGGCGGAGCGGCCTTGGCGACCGGTTCGGGGGCGGGTGGCGGCGCGGCGGGCGCGACGGGCGGCGCTTTGGGCTCGATCGGCTTGAAGCGCGCGGGCTCGGCGGCGATGATTTCGGGCTTTACCGGTTCGAGCGGTTTCGCGGGCTTCGCCGGTTCGACCACGGTCGGCGGCGCAATCTCTTCGGGTTTCGAACGACCGAACAGCCACCAGAGCAGCACGACGGCCACGACGAGTCCGACAACCGCGATAATCCAGTTTTCCTGAAGCCAGGTCATGATCTTCTCCGCTTGAGATTTTCGGCTAGCCTATGCGGGCTTGGGTGCCGGGTCTACCTTAACGAACGGGCCACCATGAATTTCCTCGTCAGGAAATGTCATTCGGTTTCGCGCGCGACCTCCCGCCAACCGATATCGCGGCGGCAGAAGCCGCTCGGGAAATCGAGCCTGTCGACCGCGGTATAGGCGCGTGCCTGCGCTTCGGTGACGCTTTTGCCCGTCGCGGTGACGTTGAGCACGCGGCCACCGGCGGCGACGATCACCCGATCCTCGCGAGCGGTGCCGGCGTGAAAGACGCGCACGCCGCCCGCTTCGGCATCGGCGATGCGGTGGATCGCGCCGCCCTTTTCGGGGGTACCCGGATAGCCCTTTGCCGCCATCACGACAGTCAGCGCATAGTCGTGCGAGAAAGCGGGCGCGTCGGCGGTGGCGACCGTTCCACTCGCGGCGGCGTGGAGCAGCGCGGCGAAATCGCCCTTGAAGCGCATCATCAGCACCTGGCATTCGGGATCGCCGAAGCGGCAATTATATTCGATCAGCTTCGGCCCTTCGTCGGTGAGCATCAGCCCCGCAAACAGCACGCCGACATAGGGCGTACCCTCTGCGGCGAGCGTCGCCACCGTCGGGCGGATGATGCGGTCCATGACTGCCGCTTCGAGTTCGGGCGTGAGGACGGGAGCAGGGCTGTACGCCCCCATGCCGCCGGTGTTCGGTCCGACATCGCCGTCGCCGACGCGCTTATGATCCTGCGCGCTGCCGAAGGCGATGACGTCCTTGCCGTCCGACAGCGCGAAGAAGCTTGCCTCCTCGCCGGTCATAAATTCCTCGATCACCACTTCGGCGCCCGCGCTGCCGAAGGCGCCATCGAACATGTCGTCGATCGCGGCCTCGGCCTCCTCGCGCGTTTCGGCGATGATCACGCCCTTGCCCGCGGCGAGGCCGTCGGCCTTGATCACGACGGGGATCGAAAAGCCCTCGAGCACCGCGAGCGCTTCTTCGGCGCTGGTGCAGCGGACATAGGCGGCGGTCGGGATCGACGCGCGCGCGCAGAGATCCTTGGTAAAGCCTTTCGAGCCTTCGAGCCGCGCGGCCGCGGCCGACGGGCCGAACGCCGGTATGCCGATCTCTGCAAGGCGGTCGGCGAGGCCGGCGACGAGGGGGGCTTCGGGGCCGACGACGACGAAGTCGATCGCATGAGCCTTTACGAAGGCGATCAGGCCGTCGATGTCGTCGACCGAAATCGGCACGCATTCGGCGTAGAGTTCGATCCCCGGGTTGCCCGGTGCGGCATAGAGCTTGGCGCAGCTTGGCGATTGTGCCAACTGCCAGCTGAGCGCATGTTCGCGGCCCCCCGAGCCCACCAGCAGGATATTCATGTCAGTCCCTTTTCCCGATACGGCGTCCGACGATGGCACCGAAGCGCGGCTGTTAGCCGAGGCAGCGCCGGGGGACAATGCGCCTGCCTTGTCGGTCAGCCAATTATCCGCGGCGATCAAGCGGACGGTCGAGGACGGCTTTGCGCGGGTCCGGGTAAGGGGCGAATTGTCGGGAACGAAACGGGCGGCGTCGGGGCATTTCTATGCCGCGTTGAAAGACGACAATGCGCTGATCGATATGGTGATGTGGAAGGGGCAGGCAGGGCGGCTGGCGTTCCGGCCCGAGGACGGGATCGAGGTGATCGCGACCGGCAAGCTCACCACTTATCCGGGGCGCTCCAAATATCAGCTCGTCGTCGATACGCTCGAGGTCGCGGGCGAGGGCGCGTTAATGCTCTTGTTCGAAAAGCTGAAGGCGCGGCTGGGCGCCGAGGGTCTGTTCGACCGCGAGCGCAAATATGACCGCCTGCCCTATCTGCCGCGCACGATCGGGGTCGTGACCTCGCCCACCGGGGCGGTGATCCGCGATATTCTCCACCGGCTCGCCGATCGCTGTCCGACGCATGTCATCGTCTGGCCGGTGCTGGTGCAGGGCGACGGTGCGGCGGCGCAGGTCGCGGGTGCCGTCCGCGGTTTCGACGCGATCGCGCCGGGTGGACCGGTGCCGCGGCCCGACCTCGTCATCGTTGCGCGCGGCGGCGGGTCGATCGAGGATCTGTGGGCGTTCAACGAAGAGGTGGTCGTGCGCGCGATCGCCGACTGCCGCATCCCGACGATCAGCGCGGTCGGGCACGAGACCGACGTGACGCTCGCCGATTATGCCGCCGACGTCCGCGCGCCGACCCCGACCGCGGCCGCCGAAATGGCGGTGCCGGTGCGCGCCGAGCTGATGTCGCAGCTCGCGACATGGAACGGGCGGATTATCGGCGCGGCGAACCGGCATCAGGCGCTGGCGGGCGAGCGGCTGACCGCGCTGGCGCGGCATTTGCCGAAGCGCGATGCGCTCTATGCGCCGCAGCGGCAGCGGCTCGACGATGCGGGCGACCGGCTCGACCGCAGCCAGCGGCATCGGCTGACGGTGATTTCGGAGCGGCTCGCGACGCGCGGCGCGGCGCTACGGCCCAGCCTGCTTGCGCGGCGTTGGGACCGCGACCGCGCGCTGCTCGAAGGGCTGGGGCGGTTGCTGACGTCGCTCGACCCGCGCGCCTTGCTGTCGCGCGGCTATGCGATGGTGCGCGACAAGGAGGGGACGATCGTCACGACCGCGGCGAAGGCACGCGCTGCCGGCCATCTGCAGCTGCAGTTCGCCGAGGGCGAAGTGCCGGTCGTTGTCGATGGCGGCGATGATGCTCCGCCCGCGCCCCGACCCGCGCGCAAAGCGCCGCCCGCGGAGCCTAGACGGGGGCAGGGCGAGCTTTTCTGAGCCTGGCGGGGGTGGCCGCGCGGCGCGATGCTGTTATAGTCGGGGCAATTATGGACCGCCGAATGGATAGAGAATCATGTTGATCGCCAGCCGCAACCGCCTCGCCCGCCTGCAATATGGACCGAACGGCTTTCGCGTCCTCGCGCCCGGCGATCATGTGCTGTGCGCGGTGAGCGGCGCGCCGATCGGGCTCGACGAGCTGCGTTACTGGTCGGTCGCGCGGCAGGAGCCCTACGCCACCGCCGAGATATCGGTGCAGGCCGAACTGGACGCCGCGCGCAAGGCATGAGGGTCGCGAAGGATTGGCGGCGGCATGGGGCGACGCTGGCGCTGCTGATCGTCGCCGCAGGCTGCGTTCCGCCCGCCGAGACCGAGGCGCGGCTCGCGCCGCGCGCCGAAGCTCCGCCCGTCACCGCGCCATCTGTGACTCCCGCTCCGCCGCGCGACCCCATTCGCGCAGACTTTACGTTGACCGGCCTCGCCGAACAGGGGGCGGTGATGGTCGGGCAGGTACCCAGCGATACCAGCGCGCTTACGCTCGATGGCAAGGCGATCCCTTTTGCCGCCGACGGGCGCTTCCTGATCGCGTTCGACCGCGATGCCGGGCCGGGCGCGCGGCTGGTCGCGACGTTGGCCGACGGGCGGTCGGTCGAGCGCGCGATCGCGGTCGCTCCGGGAAGCTGGCGGCTCGAACATATCAACGCGCCATGGCGCGGCAGCGCGTCGAGCGACGCCGATTTCGAGCGCCGCCGTCCCGCCGAACTCGCTGAGATCGCGGCAGCGCGCAACATGGAGGTCGCCTCCGACGGCTGGCGGCAGAAATTTCGCTGGCCGGTCACGGGGCGCTTGTCGGGCTTCTTCGGATCGCAGCGCGTCTATCAGGGCAAGCCCGGCACCTATCACAGCGGCACCGATGTCGCTGTGCCAGCCGGAACGCCGTTCGTGGCGCCGGCCGACGGGGTCGTCGTGCTGGCGGCGGCCGCGCCCTTTACCCTCGAAGGCAATCTGTTGATTGTCGACCATGGCATGGGGCTGTCGAGTGCCTTTCTCCATTGCCAGCGGCTCGACGTAAAGGTCGGCGACCGCGTCGTGCAGGGGCAGAAACTCGGGACGGTCGGGCGGACGGGACGCGCCACGGGGCCGCATATGCACTGGGGACTGAAGTGGCGCGATGCGCGGCTTGATCCGGGGAAACTCGCGGGGCCGAACGGCGGCTAGGCGTGTAACTTCGGTGGGCTGGCTTCGCTAGCTAAGTAATAAAATGTCTCGAATCCGGCGATGCCGCACATAGTGTTTCGCCGATTTCCCGATTTGTTGCAAATTCGTCACAATCGGTTTTGAAACGGCGGATTCCGCCGGTGAAACCCCTTTACTCGCCACAGACGACCCGCCATCCCCGGCGTATCGGGGTGGATTATGGGGGCGGTTCTTCGCTTGCATGATGGCGCCCGGGTATCCTGGGAACAGCAGTAAGGGGACTGCATTGTGAAGAAGATCATAGATTCGAAATTGAGACTGGGCGCGGCACCGCTGGTGCTGGGGCTCGCCCTCGTCTCGACGCCTGCCTTTGCGCAGGACGCCGCCGAAGAGGGCGCGTCGAGCCAACCTGAAATCGTCGTTACCGGCACGCTCATCCGCCGTCCCGACCTCACGATTTCGAGCCCGGTTACCGTCGTCGGAACCGAAGAAATCCAGTATAAGCAGCCGAACACGGCGGAAGATCTGCTCCGCGACCTGCCTTCGGTTCGCCCGGCGCTTGGCCCGGCAGTGAACAACGGCGGTGACGGCAGCTCGCAGGTCGACCTTCGCGGCCTGAACCAGGCCGGCTCCAACTCGTCGCAGCGCACGCTGGTGCTGCTCGACGGCCGCCGCATCGTGCCGTTCGGCCTCGACGGTTTCACCGACCTCAACAACATCCCGATCGCACTCGTCGAACGCGTCGACGTGCTGACCGGCGGTGCGTCGACCGTTTATGGTGCGGACGCCGTCGCCGGCGCGGTGAACTTCGTCACCAAGCGCAATTTCACGGGTCTCGACGCGTCGGCATCCTATCGTATCACCGAACGCGGCGACGGCCAGCAGTTCCGCGCCGACGTGGTGATGGGCGCCAGCTTCGACGATGATCGCGGTAACGTCGTCCTCGCGCTCGGCTACACCGACCGCAAGCCGGTCTTTTCGGTGGACCGCGAAGTCGGCCGTTTCCCGCGTTCGATCGCGAACGGCAATTTCCAGGGCGCTACGGCTGCGGTCCCGACGATCATTCAGGGTTCGCCGTCGAACGCCGCGCTGGGCCTTGCGGCCAGCGATTTCGGCGCTGCCTTCGATCCCGTGCTCGGCGTGTTCCGCCCGGCACTGCAGTCGGACACCTATAACACCAACGAATTCCAGTATGTTCAGGCACCGCTGGAACGCTTCAACGTTTACGCTCAGGCTCGCTATGAAATCAGCGACAATGTCGAAGCCTATGCCAGCGGCATGTTCACGCGCAACTCGGCGCGTATTCAGCTCGCCTCCACCGGCACGTTCAGCAATCCGTTCGTGATCCCGATCAGCAACGCCTATCTGCCGGTTGCCGCTCGCAATCAGCTTTGCGGCGCGATTGGCCTGACGGCGGCACAATGTACCGCTGCTGCGACGGCCACGTCGCGTACAGACCCCAACTATCGTGAAGTTGCGGCTTCGCCGGGTCGCCGTATCGTCGAATTCGGCGCACGCGGTAACCAGGTCGATTCGAACCAGTTCCAGATCCAGGGCGGTTTGCGCGGCAACATCACCGAGACGCTGCGGTACGACGTGTTCGGCCAATATGGTGAAACGACGCAGAATCAGACCCGCGAAAACTGGGGTTCCTATTCGCGTCTGCAGCAGGCCCTGTTGTCGCGTCGTGACGCGAACAACAATCCGGTCTGCTACGACACGAGCAACGGCTGCGTTCCGATCAACCTCTTCGGCCCGCTGGGTTCGATCAATTCGGACATGTTGAACTTCATCGACCTCGACGCGCAGATCCGTCGCGTGACGAAGCTGAGCGTCGTTGGCGCCAACATCTCGGGCGATTTGTTCGGGATTTCGAGCCCGTTCTCGGACAAGGCTGTCGCCTTCTCGCTGGGTGTCGAGCACCGCAACCTCTCGTCGCGCAGCAACCCGGACGCGCCGTCGCGGATCCAGAGCGAAGTTCTGGGTACGGGCGCACGCACGCCGGCGGACTTCGGCCGCATCACGGTGAAGGAAATCTTCGGCGAACTGATCGTTCCGATCGTCGAGGACAAGCCCTTCTTCTATGATCTGTCGCTCGAAGCTGGCCTTCGTTATTCGGATTACAACACCACCGGCACGTCGACGACGTGGAAGGCCGGCGGTAGCTGGGAACCGGTACGGGGCTACAAGATCCGCGGCATGTACCAGGTCGCGGCGCGTTCGCCCAACATCCAGGAACTGTTCCAGTCGCCGGTTACGGGGCTGAACAACCTGGGTACCGATCCGTGTCAGGCAAGCCAGCTTGGCGTGCCCGGGTCGCCGACGGCGAACCCGCAGCTTGCAGCACTCTGCCAGTACACCGGTGCGCCGGCTGCTTCGATCGGCAACATCTCGTCGCCGACCTCGGGTCAGATCAACGCGACGACTTCGGGCAATCCCAACCTCGATGTCGAACGGGCCAAGACCTGGACGCTGGGCGTGGTGCTCCAGCCGTCCTTCGTGCCGAGCCTCGCCCTCACCGTCGATTATTTCAACATCAAGGTGAAGGATGCGATCAGCAACCCGGCTGCCGGCGATATTCTGAACGGTTGCTATTCGACCGCGCTGAATCCGAGCCAGACGCCGAATGCGTTCTGCGATCTGATCAAGCGTAGCCCGAACAACGGGTCGCTCAACGGCGCTGGCGAAACCCCGGGGGTTATCCTGGCGGGTTCGAACCTCGGCCAGATCGAAACGGCAGGTATCGACCTTGGTCTGACCTATCGTCTTGACCTCGGTGAAGACAGCGGTCTGCGGTTCAGCTTCAACGGCACGTGGCTCGACTATTACCACTTCCAGGCAACGCCGAACGCGATCAATCGCGACTGCACGGGCTACTACAGCACCAACTGCACCAACCCGCGCGCCGAATGGAAATGGAACAGCCGCCTGACCTACTCGAACGGACCGTTCGATATCTCGCTGATGTGGAATCACATCTCGAGCGTGCGTCTGGAACCCGCTGCCCTGCCGGCAGGCCAGCGTCCGGCGTTGGATGTCCCGCAGACCGCGGGTCCGAATCCGGCGAATATCTTTGACGCCTACGAACGCATCAAGGCCTATGATTATTTCGATCTGACGGTCGCGGCGGAAGTGAACGAGAATTTCACGTTCACCTTTGGCGTCGAAAACCTGTTCGACAAGAAGCCGCCGGTGGTGGGCGCGACGATCGGTGGTACGGCATTCAACAATGCCAACACCTTCCCGTCGCTCTATGACACGATCGGACGGAGCTATTCGGTCACGACGCGTCTCAAGTTCTGAGGCACTCGAACTGAAAAAAATCGGGGGGCGGGCCTTGGGTCCGCCCCCTTTTTTTATCGAGCATCGGCTGAGATGATTATAGGCTGTCCGCCATGTCTTTCCCGGTTCAATCCCCTGAACAAGCCATCGATCTGGCGCTCGACGCGCGCGACGCCGGACGCGGCGAAGACGCGTTGCCGCTGTTAAAAGCGGTGATCGCCGAGCATCCGCGCAATCCACGCCTGTGGCAGACCCTGGGTGTGCTCCATCGCGCGCTCAATGACAGTGCGGCCGCCGTCAAGGCTTTCACCGAAGCGGCGCGGCTGACACCTGCCGATCTGAAACCCGTCTATGGCGTCGCGCAGGCTAGCCTCGAGGCCGGCCGGCCGGCAACGGCGCTGTTCGAGCGCGCCCGCGCACTGGCGCCCGGCGACGGTTCGCTACTGCTCGGCCGCGCGGCGGCGCAAATTGCCGAGGGGCATGCCGACGAAGCCATAAACGGGCTCGCCGACATCGTCCGGAACAATCCTTTGTGGTTCGACGGTCAGGCGACGCTGGCGCGGCTGCGGTGGCTGGCGGGGGATCTGGACGGGTTCGCCGACGGCTATCGGCAAGCGCTGACCGGGATGCCGCAATCGGCGGCGCTCTGGAGCGAGCTTGTCAATCTGCTGATACATGTCGAGCGTTACGCCGACGCCGCGGCGGCGATCGGACAAGCGCAAGCGGCAATCGATACGCCGGACGCACTGATGCCGCTCGAGGCGGCCTGTGCGGCGGAACTCGGCGAGACGGACCGGGCCGACCGATTATTCGCGGCGCTTGCCGGCCGAGCCGACATCGGCATCGTCGAACGCCACCTTCGTCACTTGCTGCGTACCCGGCGCGCCGATGCGGCGGCGGCGCTCGCCGAACGCTGGCGCGATCATGCCGAGGCGAACCGTATCTGGCCCTATGTCTCGCTGGCGTGGCGCCTGACGGGTGACGATCGGATCGACTGGCTGGAGGGCGACCCGGCGTTGATCGGCGTCGTCGACCTTGATGTTGCCGATCTTCTCGTCCCGCTCGCCGAGCGTCTCCGTGCGTTGCACCGTGCCAAGGCGGCGCCGCTCGGCCAGTCGGTGCGCGGCGGCACCCAGACCGACGGGCCGCTTTTTGCGCGCGAGGAGCCCGAAATCCGCAAGCTGCGCGCCGCCATCGTCGATGCGGTGCGGGGCCATGTCGGCGGCATCGGACCGCGCGATGCCGCGCACCCGACGCGGCGGCACGTCGGTCGCAGCTTCGGCTTTTCGGGGTCCTGGTCGGTGCGACTGACCGGCGCCGGCCATCACAGCAACCATATCCATCCGCAAGGCTGGATCAGTTCCGCCTTCTATGTCGCGCTACCGCCGCCGGCGGACATGGGGCCCGAGCCGGCAGGCTGGCTGCAACTGGGGGCACCGCCGCACGAGCTCGGACTCGATCTGCCTGCGTATCGCACGATCGAGCCGGTGGCGGGACGGTTGATATTATTCCCCTCGACGATGTGGCACGGCACCTTGCCCTTCGCTGCGGGTGAGCGGTTGACCGTCGCCTTCGACGTCGCGGCGGCCGGATAGCGCCCAGATCGCCCACCCGACCCCTAAAGATCGAGCCGTTTTCGCGGCCTGATGGCGCCGATAACTCCGTTTCGGTTGCTCTTTGCCATCTGTTGCAATTCAGACACAATCGCTGCGCAAACGACACAAATGACAGGAAATTGCTTTACTCGGCCAGTATCGGGGATCATTCCGCAAGCATCCGGGGCGTTTAGTGTGACGATATTTGCCGTCGGAACACGCGCGCCCTTGGTAACGGAACCATCAGTAGCAAGGGACTGCACTGTGAAAACCACCAACATCACGAAATTGAAGATCGGCGTTGCGCCGTTCGTTCTCGGTATCGGCCTTCTCGCAAGTGCCGCGCCAGCCATGGCGCAGGACACGACTGCGGAAGACAATGCCGGCGCCGAAGAGACGATCGTCGTCACCGGTTCGCGTATCCCGCAGGCCAATCTTGAATCGGCCGCCCCCGTCACCGTTGTCACCAGCGAAGACATCAAGCTGCAGGGCACGACCCGCGTCGAAGACATGCTGAATTCGCTGCCTTCGGTGTTCGCCAGCCAGTCGTCGACCGCCGCAAACGGCGCTGACGGCACGGCAACGGTCGACCTTCGCGGCCTCGGCACCACGCGTACCCTCGCGCTGGTCAACGGCCGCCGCCTGCTGCCGGGCGACCCCAGCCCCGGAAGCGGTTCGGCCGCCGACATCAACATGATCCCGGCCTCGCTGCTGAAGAATGTTCAGGTTCTGACCGGCGGCGCTTCGGCGACCTATGGTGCGGACGCGGTCGCGGGCGTCGTTAACTTCGTGATGGATACCGATTTCACCGGTTTCCGCCTCGACGGCCAGTATAGCGTCTTCCAGCACACCAATCGCAACAAGCTGACCCCGCCGATCCTCGATGCGCGCGGCTTCGGCTATCCGACCTCGAGCGTCGTCGATGGCGGCACGGTCGACCTGACCGCGACCTTCGGCGCCGCCTTCGACGACGGCCGCGGCCACATCGTCGCCTATGCCGGCTACCGCAAGGCGAAGGCCGTGCTTCAGTCGAACCGCGACTATAGCGCCTGTACGATCCAGAACACGGGTGGCGGTGTTCCGAACTGCGGCGGCTCGCTGACCAACGCCACGGGCACGGCGATCCTGTTCGACCCGACGCTCAACACGGCGTCGTCGACGGTCTACAGCTTCCTGCCGGGCGGCGGCTTCGAAAACACCACCTCGCGGTACAATTTCGCGCCGACGAACCACTTCCAGCGTCCCGACGAACGCTACACGGCCGGCCTGTTCGCGAATTATGAGATCAACGAGTCGATCAAGCCGTACATGGAGTTCATGTTCATGGACGACCGCACGGTCGCCCAGATCGCTCCGTCGGGCAACTTCGGCAACACGCTGACGATCAACTGCGACAACGCGCTGATGTCGGCCGCCCAGCGCGCCGTCATTTGCGCCAATCCGAACCTGATCAACGGCTATATCGGCAATTTCCCGACCGCCATCGCGGCGCCGTACAACACGATCGCCAACGGAGCGCCCGGACCGGGCGCGCCGGCGCTGGTGTTCACCGACTCGCTCGGCAACACCTATAATCAGGGCTTCCTCCAGGTTCTGCGCCGCAACGTCGAAGGCGGTCCGCGTCAGAGCGATCTGCAGCACACCAACTTCCGCGGCGTGATCGGTGCGAAGGGCGACCTCGGCAAGGCCTGGTCGTATGACGCCTATTATCAATATGGCCGTTCGAACTACACCCAGGTCTATTCGAACGAATTCTCGGTCGCCCGCCTCGGCCGCGCGCTGAACGTCATCGACGATCCGCGCACCGCTGCGTTCGATCCGGTTTGCCGTTCGGTCATCGACGGCAGCGATCCGACCTGCGTTCCTTATAACATCTTCAACGGAGCCGGCGGCGCAAGCCCCGAATCGATCGCCTATCTGTCGGCGACCGGTTTCCAGAAGGGGTATACGTCGGAACAGGTCGCCAACGTGTCGTTCACCGGCCTGCTCGGCGAATATGGCATGACCTTGCCGTGGGCGCAGGATGGCATCAGCGCGAACATCGGTTTCGAATGGCGCAAGGAATCGCTCGACCTCAAGACCGACAATGCGTTCAGCACGGGCGATCTGACCGGTCAGGGCGGTGCGACGCTGCCGCTGTCGGGCAGCTTCCGCGTCTATGAATTCTTCGCCGAAACGCAGGTTCCGTTGGTGCAGGAAAGCTTCATCTACGACCTGACCTTCAGCGGTGGCTATCGCAAGTCGTGGTACGAGACGAGCGCCGACCGGAAATATGACACCGACACCTACAAGCTGCAGCTTGAACTGGCGCCGGTTCGCGATATCCGGTTCCGCGGCCAGTATAACCGTGCGGTCCGCGCCCCGAACATTCAGGAACTGTTCTCGACGCCGACCGTCGGCCTGAACGGTGCGAGCGATCCGTGCGCAGGCCGCACGATCACCGCGACCGATTATGGCTGTATCGCGCAGGGCCTTGCCGTCGGGCAGGGCACGACCGCGAACCCGGCTGGTCAGTATAACGGTCTTCTGGGCGGCAACCCCGACCTGAAGCCCGAAACGGCGACGACCAAGACGCTGGGCGTCATCCTGCAGCCCGGCTTCCTGCCGCGCTTCTCGCTGACGGTCGACTGGTTCGACATCAAGCTCAAGAATGCGATCCAGCCGCCGGCGCAGGATGCGATCCTCAAGGATTGTACCCTCAACGCCACGGCGACCTCGACGCCCTTCTCGTGCAGCCTCATCTTCCGCGACCCTGCCGGGTCGCTGTGGCTGACCCCGGGCGGCTATGTCGACAATATCCCGTCGAACCTTGGCCGCGTCCACACGAGCGGTGTCGAAATCAACAGCGCGTACAGCCAGGAAATTGGCGACCTCGGCACGCTGTCGTTCAACTTCGTCGGCACCTATCTCGACAAGTATAAGGTCGATAACGGCATCACCGCGCCTTACGACTGCGCCGGACTTTATGGCCCGGTCTGCAGCTCGGGCGGCACGACCGCCGGTGGTTCGATGCTGCCGAAATGGCGCCACAAGCTGCGCTCGACCTTCCAGTTCGCGGACGGTGTCGGCGTTTCGTTCCAGTGGCGCTTCATCGGCAAGGTCAAGGCCGAGACCACCAGCGCCAGCCAGTCGCTGAACGCTGATCCGGACTCGATCTTCGATCCGGGCGCGCGCATCAAGTCGTACAGCTTCTTCGACCTGACGACGACGTTCAACGTCTCGGACAATTACACCTTCCGTCTGGGCGTCAACAATCTGTTCGACAAGCAGCCGCCGCTGGTGACGTCGGGCAATGCGGGCGTCGATGGTTCGAACCTGTGTCCGACGGGTCCGTGCAACGGCAACACCTATCCGGCGACCTATGACGCGCTGGGCCGTTACTTGTTCGCAGGCTTCACGCTGGACTTTTAAGGTCGGCATTTAACCCTAAGATGGGGCGGCTGGTCATGCGACCCGCCGCCCCTTTTTTTGATTCGACGGATGATGAAGATGCTCGATCCCAAGACCGCCGATGTGCTGCGCCAGGCGGTCGGGGCCGCGCAATCGGGCGATGCGGCGCGCGCGCGCCAGCTTGCGGAAGGCGCGCTGGAGGCGGGCGGGGACCGGACAGCGCTCAACGCGTTTCTCGGCATGTTGCTTGCCCGGTCGAACGATCTTGCGGGCGCCGTCCGGCACTTGCAGGCGGCACACGCCGAGCGGCCGGCCGATACGACGATCGCGTGCAACCTGATCGCAGTGTTGATCGACAAGGGTGACCTCGGCGATGCGCTGGTGATCGCCACCGTCGATCTGGCGCGCAGCGATCCGACGCTGCGGATCGCGCGGTATCGCGGCTTTGTGGCGCAGTCGCTCGAACGCTTCGACGAAGCCGTCGAGGCTTATGAGCAGGTCGTCGCGCGCGAACCCGATGATTTCGAAAGCTGGAACAATCTGGGCAACGCCCGGTCGGCGACGGGCGATTTGGACGGCAGCGTCGCGGCGCTTGAAAAGGCGATGGCGCTGAACCCGCTGGCGCCGCCGACGCGCCTCAACCTCGCGGTGGCGCTGCGATCGGTGGGCCGCGCCGAAGAGGCAGAAACCCTGCTGCGCAAGACGGCCGAAGAATTTCCGAATGACGCGCGCGCGCTCCACGAACTTTATGTGCAGTACAAGAAGGAAGGCCGCCAGGATGAGGCGATGGCAGCGCTGGAAGGCGCACTCGCACGCGATCCGGTCAACGCCAACCTCCAGCTGAAATTCGGCGTCGAATGCGGGCTGGTGAACCGGATCGAAGAGGCCGAACAGGCCTTTCGCAAGGTGTTGGAAATCGACCCGGCGGTTGTCGACGCCTATCTTGGCCTGACCGTCCAGTACGAGCATAGCAACCGTGAGGACGAATTTGCGCCGCTCATCGCATTGGCGGAAGCCAATGGTATCGATGATGGCGCGCTCGCCTTCATGCGCGCTTTCGAATATCGCCGCGCCAAGCGGTTCGAGGACGCGCTCGAAAGCCTCGCGCTCGTACCATCGGGGGTCGAACTCGAACGGACGACGCATCTGCGCGGGCAGATTCTCGACCGGCTCGGCCGTATCGACGAGGCTTTCGCAGCCTTCAGCGAAACCAATCGCCTGCATCAGCAATCGGCAACCGACCCGCTGCAACGCTCGGCCGAACTGCGCGCGCAGGTGCGCGGCGACCTAGAACTGATGACTCCCGCGTGGGCGGCGAGTTGGCCCGCGATCGAGACCGTGCGCGACCATCCCGATCCGGTATTCCTGCTCGGTTTTCCGCGATCGGGAACCACCTTGCTCGATACGATCCTGATGGGGCATCCCGATACGGCCGTGCTCGAAGAGCAGCCGCCGCTGAACCTGACCGACAAGCGGATTGGTGGAACTTCGGCGATCCCGGGGCTCGACGCCGCGGCAGTCGCCGATGCGCGCCGTTTCTATTTCGAGGAAATTGCGAAGGTCGCGCCCACCCCGCTGGCGCCCGGGCGCATGCTCGTCGACAAGTCGCCGCTGTTCCTGACGAAGGCGGTGCTGATCCAGCGGTTGTTTCCGAACGCACGCTTCATCCTTGCGCTCCGCCATCCGTGCGACGTGCTGCTGAGCTGTTTCATGAGCAATTTCCGGCTCAACAATGCGATGTCGAACTTCCTGCGGCTCGAAGACGCCGCGGACTTCTATGACCTTGCCTTTTCACACTGGGAGCGCGCGCGCGAATTGTTCGGATTGAATGTCCACACGATCGTGTACGAGCGGTTGATCGAGGATGTCGGGGCCGAAGTGCGGCCGCTGTTCGATTTTCTCGGGCTCGAATGGCGCGACGAAGTGCTCGACCATCAGGCGACCGCGAAGAAGCGCGGGCTGATCACCACCGCGAGCTATGCGCAGGTCGTCGAGCCGATCTACAAGCGCGCCGCCGGGCGGTGGGAAGGCTATCGCGCGCATCTCGAGCCGATCCTGCCGGTCCTGCGTCCGTGGGTCGAGAAATTCGGATACAGCCTGTGAGCGACGAACGCGCCGCGCTGATCGCCGCGGCCGACCGCGCGCTGGCGGCGCAGGATCTGGCGCGTGCGGCGGCGTTGCTCGAGGAGGCGCTGTCCTCGGGCGAGGATTTTTCGGTGTTGCTGCGGCTCGCAGGTGTCCAGCGCGCAGCCGGCCGTCCACGCTTCGCGCTCGCCGCGGTTCACCGCGCGCTCGCGCTCGCGCCGCTCGACTTTACCGCTCTGATGATGCGCGCCAGTCTGCTCGACCGGATCGGCGATCCGGGCGCCGGCGAGGCATGGGGGCATGCGATCGCACAGCGGCCGGACGAGGCGCTGCCGCCGCAACTGGCCCAGGTTCTTGCTGAAGGCGAACGAAAATATGCGGCCTGGCTCGACGCGAAGGATGCGCGCTGGAGCGAGCTGACGGGCGATGCCGAGGCGCGCGCCGATGCCGGCGAGCGCGACCGTATCGCGCGCTTCCGCAGCAACGCCCTGCGCCGCACGCGGCCCTATCATAGCGAACCGACCCATTTTCATTTTCCGGGTCTGCGCGAGCGCGAATTCCACCCACGCAGCCTGTTCCCATGGCTGGCGGACATCGAGGCGGCGACCGATACGATCGCGGACGAACTCGACGCGGTGATGAATGCCGAGCGCGCCGAGCTTGTGCCCTATGTGCAATATGCGGCGCACCAGCCGCTCGACCAATGGCGCACGCTCAATCACAATCCCGACTGGACCGCGATCCACCTGATGCGTGGCGGCCGGCGAATCGAGGCCAATGCGCGCCATTGCCCGGCGACGCTCGCGCTGATCGAGGGGGTCGCGCAGCCGGTGATCGCCGGCGCATCGCCCAATGTCATGTTTTCGCTGCTCGCGCCGGGCACCGCGATTCCGCCGCATGTCGGTTATAATAATGCGCGGCTTGTCTGCCATCTGCCGCTGGTCGTGCCCGCGGGATGCTGGTTCCGCGTCGGCGCCGAAACCCGCGAATGGCGGCGCGGCGCGGCGTTCGTGTTCGACGATACGATCGAGCATGAAGCGATGAACCCGAGCGACCGGTTGCGCGTCGTCCTGATCTTCGACCTGTGGCATCCCGACCTGACCCCGGTCGAACGCGAAGCGGTCGCGGCGCTGATCGGCAGCGATGCGAACCAGCTTCCGGAGAATGCGTGAATTTTGCGGCGCGGCTTGCCGCCGTCCGTGCCGGGCAGGCCGATGGCGACAGCCTGGGCCAGCTTGCCAGCCTTGCGCTCGACGAGGGCGAAGAGGCGGCGGCGCTGCCCATGCTTATTGCAGCCGCCAAGGCGAGCGGTGGCGCGCGCTTCTGGCAATGGACGGGCTTGCTGCACCGCGGGCTCGACGAGCATGAGGCGGCGCTTGCGGCTTTCGACGAGGCGGCGCAGCGCGCGCCGGAAGACGCGGGCATTGCGCACGGCCGCGCCCGCGTCGCTTTCGAGGCCGGGCTTGACGCGGTTTCGCTTTTCGAGGCGGCCGAGCGGCTGGGGCCGCCGAATGGCGATGTGCTGATCGGTCTGGCGGCGGCGCGCTGGGCGGCGGGGCAGGGCGATGCGGCCGAAGCCGCGCTCGACGCGATTGTCGCACAGGTGCCGCTGTGGATGCAGGGACATGCGCAGCTCGCGCAATTGCGCGCGCTGATGGGGCGGCGCAACGGGGCGACCGCGTCGTTCGAGCGTGCGCTTGCGCAGGAGCCGGCGTCGGTCGCGCTCTGGCGCGGATTGCTCGATCTGCACCTGCGCAACGAGGACCATGCCGCGCAGGCGGCTGTCGCCGAGCGCGCCGAGGCGGCCGGGGTGCCCGCTGCCGAGCTGGCCGATCATGCGGCGATCGCTGCCGCCGAACTGGGGCAGGCCGATCGCGCGGACCGTTTGTTCGAAACACTGCCGGACGCCGCGATGCGTCTCGCGGTGCGGATATGGCGCGTGCGGCACCTTCTTCGCACCGGCCGATTTGCGCAGGCGTGGCCGCTGATCGATGCCGAAATCGAAGCGGGCGGCGCGCGGCGCGCGGCGATCTGGCCCTATGCGTTGCTGCTGTGGCGCGATCGGGGCGATCCGCGATATGACTGGCTGGTCGGTAACCCGGACCTTGTGCGCGAATTCGACCTGCGCGACCGCCTGCCGCCACTTGGCGAGCTGGCGGCGCATCTCCGCTCGCTCCATGTTGCGCGCAGCGAATATCTCGACCAGTCGGTGCGGGGGGGGACGCAGACCGACGGCCCGCTGTTCAGCCGTGTCGATCCGCTGATCCGGACGCTGCGCACGGCGGTCGTCGAGGCGGTCGACGCCTATGTCGCGGCACTGCCGGCGCCCGATGCCGCGCATCCGTTGCTGGGGCCGCCACGCGACCGCCGCCGCCGCTTTGCCGGTAGCTGGTCGGTCCGACTGCGCGGCTCCGGCTATCACGCCAATCACGTTCATCCGCAAGGCTGGGTGAGTTCGGCGCTTTATGTGGCCTTGCCCGAAAGGCGCCCCGCCGATGCGCCCGATGCGGGCTGGCTGACATTGGGCGAACCGCAGGATACGCTCGGGCTCGATCTGGCGCCGATCAGGCGCGTCGAACCCAAGCCGGGGCGGCTGGTGTTGTTTCCATCGTGGCTATGGCACGGAACCCGGCCGTTTGCCGAAGGCGAACGGCTCACGGTCGCCTTCGACGTGGCGGTGCCGCGTTGAACAGCGCGAATCCGCCGTTCATCGAAAAGGCTTGGCCGCCCGGAGAGGAGGGCATAAACATGGATTATCAGATGATATTGAGGGCGTTTGCCATGCTTTCTGTTCGTTCCCTGTCGCTAGCCGCATTGCTCGGCTGTTCGATGATGATGTCGGTCGCAAGCCAAGCGGCCGATCCCGATACCGCTTCCTCGACCCCCGCCACCGCTGCGGCGCCCGCCGCGACCGCGTCGGGCAAAGGCAAAAAGAAAGCCGATCCGAACGAGGTTGTTTGCCGGAAAGAGGACGTGCTGGGCAGCCGCCTCCGGTCGCAACGCATCTGCATGACGCGGAGCGAATGGGCCGAAGCGAACCGCCAGCAGCGCAGCGAGGTCGAACGCCGGCAGGTTCAGCGCGGTTCGGTGACGCGATAGCGCCCCGACCCGCTGGCCGGCGCGATCATTGCGACGCCAGCTTCAGCGCCCCATCGCCTTCGTCGACCCTGATCGTCGAGCCGTCTTTGACCTCGCCCTTCAGGATCAGGTCGGCGAGCGGGTCCTGCAGATATTTCTGCACCGCGCGCTTCAGCGGCCGTGCGCCGTACACCGGATCATAGCCGACACGGCCGAGCCATGCGCGCGCAGCGTCGGTGAGGTCGAGCGTCACCTTGCGATCGGTGAGCAATTTCTGCACCCGTGCGACCTGAATATCGACGATGCCGCCCATATGCTGCTGCGCGAGGCGGTTGAAGAGCACGATCTCGTCGAGCCGGTTCAGGAACTCGGGCCGGAAATGCCCGCGCACCACTTCCATGACGGCGGGCTCGGCCTGTTCGACCGGCGCATCGTCGGGCAGCGCGGCGATCGCCTGGCTGCCGAGGTTCGATGTCAGGATGATCAGCGTGTTGGTGAAGTCGACCGTGCGGCCCTGCCCATCGGTCAGGCGCCCGTCGTCGAGCACCTGGAGCAGGATGTTGAACACGTCCGCATGCGCCTTTTCGACCTCGTCGAACAACACGACCTGATAGGGTCGGCGGCGTACCGCCTCGGTCAGCGTGCCGCCTTCTTCATAGCCGACATAGCCCGGAGGTGCGCCTACGAGCCGCGCGACGCTGTGCTTTTCCATGAATTCGGACATGTCGATGCGAACCATCGCATTGTCGTCGTCGAACAGGAAGCGTGCGAGCGCCTTGGTCAGCTCGGTCTTGCCGACCCCCGTGGGGCCGAGGAACAGGAAGCTGCCGAGCGGGCGGTTCGGATCCTGAAGCCCCGCGCGGGCGCGGCGGACGGCGGTCGAGACGGCGCGGACGGCGTCGTCCTGCCCGATGACGCGCTTTTCGAGCGTCGCTTCCATGCCGAGAAGCTTCTCGCGCTCGCCTTCCATCATCCGGTCGACGGGGATGCCGGTCCATTTGCTGACCACCGCGGCGATGTCGTCGGCGGTGACTTCCTCGCGCAGCATGGCGTTACCGGCAGCCGCCTGGGCTTCCTCGAGCCTTTTTTCGAGGCCGGGGATGGTGCCGTAGCTTAGCTCGCCCGCCTTCGCGAGGTCGCCGGCGCGCTGCGCCTGATCGAGCGCCGAACGCGCCGCGTCCAGCTCTTCCTTGATCTTCGCTTCGGCGTGGATCTTGTCCTTTTCGGCCTGCCATTTCTGGGTGAGGCCCGCCGATTGCTGCTCGAGGTTCGCGAGTTCGGCCTGCAGGTTTGCGAGCCGGTCCTTCGACGCGGCGTCGCTTTCCTTGCCGAGCGCCGATTCCTCGATCTTCATCTGGATGATGCGGCGGTCGAGGCCCTCGATTTCCTCTGGCTTCGATTCGACCTCCATGCGGATACGGCTCGCGGCCTCGTCCATCAGGTCGATCGCCTTGTCGGGCAGGAAGCGGTCGGAGATATAGCGGTTCGATAGCGTAGCCGCGGCGACGATCGCGCCGTCGGTGATCCGTACACCGTGATGCAGCTCGTATTTTTCCTTGATCCCGCGCAGGATCGAGATCGAATCCTCGACCGTCGGTTCGCCGACGAAGACGGGCTGGAAGCGCCGCTGGAGCGCGGGGTCTTTTTCGACATGCTTGCGATATTCGTCGAGCGTCGTCGCGCCGATGCAGTGGAGTTCGCCGCGCGCGAGGGCGGGCTTCAAGAGGTTCGACGCGTCCATCGCGCCCTCGCCCTTGCCCGCGCCGACGAGCGTGTGCATCTCGTCGATGAACAGGATGATCTCGCCCTCGGCGGCCTTCACATCGTCGAGCACGCCCTTCAGGCGCTCCTCGAATTCGCCGCGATATTTGGCACCGGCGATCAGCGCGCCCATGTCGAGCGACAACAGGCGGCGGTCCTTCAGGCTGTCGGGCACGTCGCCGTTGACGATGCGCAGCGCGAGCCCTTCGGCGATCGCGGTCTTGCCGACGCCGGGTTCGCCGATCAGCACGGGGTTGTTCTTGGTCCGGCGCGCGAGGATCTGGATCGTACGGCGGATTTCCTCGTCGCGGCCGATGACCGGGTCGAGCTTGCCCTCGCGCGCGACTTCGGTGAGGTCGCGGGCGAATTTCTTGAGCGCTTCGTAACGATCTTCGGCTGAGGCGGTATCCGCGCTGCGGCCGCCGCGCAGGTCGTTGATCGCGGTATTGAGCGCGTCGGCCTTCACGCCGGCATCGGCGAACGCCTTGCCGACCGGGGTGGTCGTCGAAAGTACCATCGCGAGCAGCAGCCGCTCGACGGTGACATAGCCGTCGCCCGCCTTGCTCGCGACCTGTTCGGCCTGGTCAAGCAGGCGCACGGCGTCATTGTCGAGGCCCGGCGTTTGCTGTGCGCCCGATCCCGACACAGCGGGAACCTTGGCGAGCAGCCCGTCGAGGCCCTGCACCGCGCGCGGGGCGTCGCCGCCGCTTTTCGCGATCAGGCCCGCGGCCATGCCCTCACTGTCTTCGAGCAGCGCTTTCGCGATATGCTCGGGCGAAATCCGCTGATGGTTCATGCGGATCGCGATCGTCTGCGCCGCCTGCAAAAAGCCCTTGGCGCGGTCGGTAAATTTTTCGAGGTTCATTCAGAAAGCCCCTTTCTCGCCGAGCAAGATAGTGTTGCCTTTGTGCAACACAAGGGGAGTCTCGAAGGTTCCTCTCTGTTTCAGCGGAGCTGAAACAGAGGCGGCACCGGCCCGCTCCCCCACCCGACCTCCCAACAGCGTATCCTGAAATGGGAGGCCGGGTGGGGGAGCGGGCTGGTGCCGCTTCGATGTTCGTCGAAAAACTCTATTCGCTCCGTGCGAACTGGTCGAGCAGGCGCACGCCGAAGCCCGTCATGCCCTTGGGAGCGAGCGCGCCCGCCTTCTCCGAACGGTTGACCCCGGCGATGTCGAGATGCGCCCACGGGGTCGCCTCGTCGACGAAGAAGCCGATGAAATGGGCGCCGAGGCTCGCGCCGGGGCCCTGTCCGGTCGCCGAGTTGCGGATATCGGCGATATCCGATTTCATCCGCTCGGCATAATCCTTGTGGAGCGGCAGGCGCCAGACTTCCTCGCCGCTTGTGGTGCCAGCGGCGGTCAGGCGCGCCGCAAGCGCCTCGTCGCGCGCGAAGAGACCCGCATAGCTGTTGTCGAGCGCACCGACGACCGCGCCGGTCAGCGTCGCGATGTTGACGATCGCCTTGGGCTTGTAAGCCTTGGCGACATATTCATTCGCATCGGCGAGGACGAGGCGCCCCTCGGCGTCGGCGTTGACCATCTCGATCGTCTTGCCCGACATGGTCCGCGTGACGTCGCCCGGACGCTGCGCATTGCCGTCGGGCATATTCTCGGCCAGCGCCGCGACGCCGACAACATGCACCGGCGCGCGCGATTTGGCGAGCGACACGACCGCGCCGATTGCCGAGGCGGCGCCCGACATATCGCCCTTCATATTGCCCATGCCTGCGCCGGGTTTCAGCGACAGGCCGCCCGAATCGAAGGTGATGCCCTTGCCGACAAAGGCGGTCGGTGCGTCGGGCGCGTTCGCGCCGCGATAGCGCACCAGCAGCAGGCGCGATCCGCGCGGGCTGCCCTGGCCGACGCCGACGAGCGTCCCCATGCCGAGCTTGCGCATCGCCGCTTCGTCGAGCACTTCGATGCTGACGCCCGCAACGCCGGCGAAAGCCTTGCGCGCCTCGGCAACGAAGGTCTCGGGATAGATGACGTTTGCGGGTTCGTTCGCGAGGTCGCGCGACAGGCGCACGCCATCGGCAAGCGGCTTCCAGCGATTGGCGAAGACGGCCTCGGCGGCCGACGCATTCGCCCCGACGACCGTCACCGCGCCGGTCGGCGGCGCCTTTTTGCCAACGGTCTGATAGCGGTCGAATCGATATTGGCCGAGCGCGACGCCATAAGCGACGTCGGCGGCCGAGACATCGCCGAACGCGCCTGCGATCGCCACCGGCTGCGCTTCGCTCTTGAGTTCCTGCACCGCCTTGCCGCCGGCCTCGGCAAGCGCGAGCGACGAAGGTGCCGCGCCCGCACCGACAAGCAGGATGCGCGGATGCGCACCGATGCCCCGCAACGACAATGTCGACCCGGCCTTGCCGTCGAACGCGGCGGATGCCACCGCGGCGGAGATCGCCTGACGCTCGGCCGTGCTTAGCGCCACGCCGTCGAGCGGCGGCAGCGTGGCGTCGGTCATCACGATAACGAGGGCTGCGCCTGCGGGAGCGTTTGCGGCAAAACCGATTGTGCGCTCGGCGCTGTTGCCGGCAGTCGCCGGAACGACGCCCGATCCGGCGATGTCCTGTGCCATCGCGGCGGGCGCGAGCGTGAGCGACAGGCAGGCGGACAGGAGCAGGCTTTTCATGCGCATGGTTCGATATTCCCCGTTGTTCAATGACCTGACCCTGCATAGCCGGACGCGGCGCGTCCGCAAATCCGGCTCGACGAACGACAGTCGCTTGCCATCGGACGACATGGCGGTCACATAGCCCTGCGAGGCAAACCGTAAGAGGACCAACGATGCTGCGACGGATTTTCCTGGGTCTCCTGTTGCTGCTGGCGCTGACGGCTGCCTCGCTCGCTTTCTGGGAACCGCTGACCGCCGAGGCGCCCGCTGCGCCCGCGTTCAAGCCCACCGACGTCCGGATCGCGCGCGACAAGTTCGGCGTGCCGCATATCTTCGGCAAGACCGACGCCGACGTAGCCTATGGCGTCGCCTATGCCCATGCCGAGGATGATTTTTCGACCCTGCAGGAAGTGCTCGCGATGACGCGCGGCCGCGCGGGCGCGATGCTCGGCGAGGACGGCGCGAAGATCGATTATGCCGAGGCGCTGCTGGGTGTTCGCGCAACGACCGCGCGCGACTGGCCGCGCTTGCCCGCCGATGTGAAGGCGCTCTTCACGGCCTATGCCGCGGGACTCAACCATTATGCCGACAAGCATCCCGATGAGGTGCGACTGTCGGGGCTGTTCCCGGTGACCGGCGAGGATGTCGTCGCGGGCTTCGTGCTGCGCTCGCCCTTTTTCTTCGGGCTCGATTCGGTGCTGGGGTCGCTCGTCGAGGACAAGGCGCTGGCGCGCGAGGGCGGCCCGGCGCTCGATGCGACCGGCAAGCTCGTCCCGCGCGAACTCACCCCGGTCGGCCGTGACCCGGCCGATAATGGATCGAACGGCATGGCGGTCGCGCCCGCGCGCTCGACCGACGGCGCGACGCGGCTCGTCTCCAACTCGCACCAGCCGTGGACGGGCGGTGTCGCCTGGTACGAGCTGGTCGTTCATAGCCAGGAGGGATGGGATTTCGCGGGCGCGAACTTCCCCGGCTCGCCTTACCCCTTCCTCGGCCACAACAAATATCTCGGCTGGACGAACACGGTGAACCGGCCCGATCTGATCGATGTTTACAAGCTGACCTTTGATGAGAGCGGCAAGAAATATCGCTTCGACGGGGCATGGCGGCCGCTCGAGGAAAAGCGCATCTGGCTGAAGGTCAAGGTCGGGCCGTTTGTGCTGCCGGTGCCGCGCACCATTTATCGCTCGGTCCATGGGCCGGTGGTGAAGAATGAGAAGGGTGCCTTCGCGATCCGTTATGCGGGGATCGATCAGGCGAATATGGTCACCCAATATTACCGGCTGAACAAAGCGAAGAGTTTTGCCGAGTGGCGCGCGGCGATGGCGGGACAGGGCGTGCCCGCGACCAATTTCATTTACGCCGATGCCAAGGGCAATATCGGGCTCTTCTATAATGCGATGTTCCCCGACCGGCCGGCCGGGTTCAACTGGCGCGGCGTGCTGCCCGGCGATACATCGGCGGACCTGTGGACGAAGACTTTGCCCTTCGACCGGGTGCCGGCGCTGGTCAATCCGCGCTCGGGCTATGTGATGAATGCGAACAACACGCCGTGGGTCGCGGCGGGTCCGGGCGACGAACTCGATGCTGCGGCTTTCTCGCCGCTGCTCGGGATCGAGGACGATATGACCAACCGCGCGACGCGGCTGATCGAACTGTTCGAGGCGTCGGGGCAGATCGACGAAGCGCGGCTGAAGACGATCAAATATGACACCGCCTATGCCAAAACGGGTTATGCCAAGGCGTGGATTGACCGGTTGCTCGCGCTCGACACGAAGGGCGATCCCGCACTGGCCGAAGCGCAGAAGTTGCTGCGCGAATGGGACTGGAATCTCGATGGCCGGGGCAAGGGCGATGCGCTGGCGCTGATGGTGCTGCGCCCTGCCAACGGCAGCCACTACCAGCGCCGCGCGGCACCCGATCCGCGGACCGTGCTGAAAGAGACCGTCGCGCATCTGCAGGAGCATTTTAACGGGCTCGATCCCAAGCTCGGGACGGTCTTGCGGTTGCGGCACGGCGAGGGGGCGTCGCGCGTCGACCTGCCGCTCGACGGCGGTAACGATACGGTGCGCGCCTCGACATTGTGGGATGCCGAACCCGACGGACGGCTGAAGGTGCGCCATGGCGACAGCTTCATCATGTTCGTGACCTGGGACAAGGATGGCCGCGTCCGGTCGGAATCGATCCAGCCGTTCGGGTCGGCGACAACGCGCCCCGAAAGCCCGCATTATAATGATCAGGCGCCGCTGTTCGTCGCGCACAAGCTGAAGCCCGTGCTGTTCGACCCGGCGGCCTTGAAGGCGAGCGGCGTGCGATTCTATCGGCCTTGAAAGGCCGAAGGCGCTGTCCTAAACCATTGATACAGTGCCGCCCGGCACCCGGTTGAAAACAGGCCCGGCCTGTGCCCCGTAAAAAGGATTTCCATGCCCCGTTTCCATCGTTTCGCCCTTGCCCTCGCGGTCACTAGTTCGCTCGTTGCGGCGGCACCGGCGTTCGCCAAGGCGAAGGCCGCCAGCCCCGCACCGATCGCCGACCTCGTGAAGGCGGTCGATATTCCGTACCAGAGCTTTACGCTCGACAATGGTCTGCGCGTGATCGTGCACGAGGATCGTAAGGCGCCCGTGGTCGCGGTGTCGGTATGGTATCGCGTCGGGTCGAAGCATGAGCCCAAGGGCAAGACGGGCTTTGCGCATCTGTTCGAACATCTGATGTTCAACGGATCGGAAAATGCGCCGGGCGATTTCTTCGAACCGCTGCAACAGGTCGGCGCGACCGACGAGAACGGGACGACCAACGTCGATCGCACCAATTATTTCGAGACCGTGCCGACTGGCGCGCTCGACATGGCGCTGTTTCTCGAAAGCGATCGCATGGGGCATTTGCTGGGCGCGGTGACGCAGGAGAAGCTCGATAACCAGCGCGGCGTCGTCCAGAACGAAAAGCGTCAGGGCGACAACAACCCCTATGGATTGTTGCGGTACGAGATTTTCGAGAATCTCTTTCCGACCGGCCACCCCTATCACCACAGCACGATCGGTTCGATGGGCGACCTGAATTCGGCCAGCCTCGCCGATGTGAAGAAGTGGTTCACCGACAATTACGGTCCGAACAATGCGGTGCTGGTGCTTGCGGGCGATGTCGACGTCGCCACTGCAAAGGCCAAGGTGCAGCAATGGTTCGGCGACATCCCCCGCGGGCCCGAAATTATGGCGCCCAAGACGTCGGTTCCGACGCTTCCCGCGCCGCTGGCTAAAGAGGTCAAGGATCTCGTCCCGACGACACGCCTCTATCGCATGTGGGCCATCCCTGGCCTCAACGATCCCGAAGCGGTGCCGCTGCAGATGGCGGCGACGGTGCTGGGCGGGCTGTCCTCGTCGCGCCTCGACAACGCCATGGTACGCAAGGATCCGATCGCGGTGAGCGTGTCGGCGGGCGCGCAGCCGTTCGAGGATGCAGGCTTCCTGATCGTTCAGGCCGATGTGAAGCCCGGTGTCGATCCAGCCGTGGTTGGCAAGCGGTTGGATGAGGAAATCGCGAGCTTCATCGCGTCCGGCCCCACTGCCGACGAGTTGCAGCGTACCGCCGCAAGCTATCTCGCGGGGACGATCTCGGGGCTGGAGTCGGTCGGCGGGTTCGGCGGCAAGGCGGTGACGCTGGCCGAGGGGGCGCTCTATTCGAACAATCCCGCCTATTACAAGATCGAGCTCGACCGGATGGCAAAGGCCACGCCCGAACAGGTCAAGGCGGTGGCGCAGAAATGGATGTCGCGCCCTGCCTTCTCGCTGACCTACACCCCCGGCGAGCGTACCGAGGGCGGCGAAAACCGCGGCGGCGCGGTGACTGAGGGCAAGGTGGTCGCGCCGATCCAGCCCGACCGTTATTGGAACGAAGCGCTTGGCGATGTCGGGCCCGGCGCAGGCGGAACATCCTCATTCGCCGACCGTTCGCAGCTGCCCGCGGTCGCCGACCTCAAGGCGCTCGAATTTCCGGCGATCGAACGCACCAGGCTCAAAAATGGTGTCGAGGTCGTTTTCGCGCGGCGCACGACGGTGCCGACGGTCAATGTCGCGGTGAGCTTCGACGCAGGCTATGCCGCCGACCCGCACAGCGCATTGGGCACGCAGTCGCTGATGCTCAGCCTGATGGACGAAGGCACGCAAAATCTCGATTCAATCGCCTTTGCCGAGGCGAAGGAGCGTCTGGGCGCGCAGATCGACGCGACCGCCAATGCCGACGAAACGGTGTTCAGCCTGTTCGCGCTGAAGCCCAATCTTGGTGCCTCTTTGAGCCTGCTTGCCGACTATATCCGCAATCCGGCATTCGACGGCAAGGAACTGGAGCGCGTTCGCGCGCAGCAACTGAACCGGCTCAAGGCCGAGCTCAACAACCCGAGTGCCATCGCGTCGCGCATATTGACGCCGGTGCTCTATGGCGCCGATCACCCCTATGGCATTCCGCCCTCGGGTCTGGGCAACGCAGCCTCGGTGCAGGCGGCGACGCGCGACCAGCTCGCGGCCTTCCACGCCGCGTGGATCCGTCCCGACAATGCGCAGATCTTTGTCGTCGGCGACACCACGCTGGCCGAGGTGAAGAAGCAGCTCGATGCGACGCTGGGCCAGTGGCGGGCGCCCGCCACGGCCAAACCGGTCAAGCATTTCGAGGTTGCGATTCCGGCGCCGAAGCCGCGTATCCTGTTGTTCGACCGCCCCAAGTCGCCGCAGTCGGTGATCCTCGCGGGCAAGGTGCTCGACGCCAAGGGTGGCGACGCGCTCGAAGTGCTGCGGTCGGCGAACGATATTTTCGGTGGCAATTTCCTGTCGCGGTTCAACACGAACCTGCGCGAGACGAAGGGCTGGTCCTATGGCGTGCGCAGCCGCATTTCGGGCGATCAGGACCGGCTGACCTGGGTCGCCGTGGCGCCGGTGCAGGCCGACCGTACCGGCGATTCGATCAAGGAGTTCCAGAGCGACCTCAAAAGCTTCCTTGGCGACAAGGGCGTGACGAAGGAAGAGCTGGAGCGCACGATCAACGGCAGTGTCCGCGAACTGCCCGGCAGCTTCGAAACCTCGGGCGATGTGCTCGGCGGGCTGCGCCAGATCGCGAAGTTCGGTCGCCCCGACAATTATTACGAAAAGCTGCCCGCCACCTATGAGGCAATGACCACGGCCGAGATCGATGCTGCGGCGCGCAAGGCGCTGAGCATCGCCGACCTCGTCTATGTCGTCGTCGGCGATGCCGCGGTTGTAAAACCGCAGCTTGACGGATTGGGTTTGCCGGTGGAAACGGTGTCCCTCGATAACTAACATCAGTTTCAGTAAGGAGAGCCCCTATGTCTCAAGTCGATGGCAGCTATGATTGCGTCACCAAGTCGCCCATGGGCGATCAGAAGTCGGTTTTCACCGTCAACAGCAGCGGCGACGGCTTCACCGGCCAGAACGCCGGCGCAATGGGTTCGCTCGACGTCGAAAATGGCAAGGTCGACGGCAACAAGCTGACCTGGACCATGAACATGAAGGTGCCGATGCCGATGACGCTCGAATGCGAAGCGACGATCGACGGCGACGCGCTGACCGGTACGATCAAGGCCGGTGCGTTCGGTTCGATGGCGATGACCGGCACGCGCCAGGGCTGAATCACGAGCCACCTAATGCGAAGGGCCGTCCGTATCGGGCGGCCCTTTTGCGTTGCATAGCAATGCCCTTTGGCTTTGCGGGCATTCGGGGGCTATCCAAAGCGGCGACGCGGGCGCATAGGCTGCTCCCATGCACAAGCCGGCCCAATCCCCCCAACGGAGCCTGCCGGGCGACCGTGAGATGGTGGTCATGATGGCGATGGTCATGGCGCTGAATGCGCTCGCCATCGATTCGATGCTGCCCGCGCTTCCGGCGATCGGCGAGGCGCTGGGCGTTACCGTCGCGAACGACCGCCAGCATGTTATCTCCATCTATCTGCTCGGCATCGGTTTCGGTTCGCTGCTTTACGGGCCGCTGTCGGACCGTTTCGGGCGCAAGGGCGTGCTCGTCCCCGCGCTGTTCGCTTATCTGGCGCTGTCGATCGGGTGCGGGCTGGCGACGAGCTTTGCGATGCTGCTCGTGCTGCGTTTCGTTCACGGATTGATCAGCGCGGCGCTCGGCGTCATCGTCGTCGCGGTGATCCGCGACCTGTTCGCGGGCGATGCGATGGCGAAAAGGCTGTCGCTGATCTTCCTTGTCTTCATGATCGTCCCGATCATCGCGCCGACGATCGGGGCGGGGATCGCCGCGGTTGCGGGCTGGCGGGCGATCTTCATCGTGCTGGCGGTGATGTCGATCGTGATGCTGCTGTGGCTCCGCCGCCTGCCCGAAACGCTTGCTCCGGCCGACGTGCGTCCGCTCGACCTCAAGACGATGATCGCGGGCTGGGCGACGGTGACGCGGCACCGCCGCGCCGCCGGTTATATGATCGCGTCGGGGATGATGCAGGGCGCGCTCTATGGCTATCTCAACAGCAGCGAACAGATCATCTCCGAGGTGTTCGGGGCGCAGGCGATGTTCCCGTTGATCTTTGCCTGTGTCGCGGTGGGCATCGCGATTGCGAATTTCTCGAACGCCGCGATCGTCGAGCGGTTCGGCGCGCGCCGTGTGTCGCAGTCGGCGGTCTTCGCCTTCATGGCGACCTCGATCCTGCAGATTATCGCAGCGCTGAGCGGCGCGGAAACGCTGTGGATGTTCACCGCGCTGATGATGGTCAATGTCGGCCTCGTCGGCTTCATCGGCAGCAATTTCGGGTCGATCGCGATGGAAGATTTTGGCCATATGGCCGGGGTCGCGTCGTCTTATCAGAGCTTTGCCAAGACTTTGCTCGCCGCGACCGTCGGCGCGACGATCGGGCAGCAATATGACGGCACGACGCTGCCGCTGGCCTATGCCTTCCTGATCAGCGCGGTGGTTGGCCTCGCGCTCGTCTTCTGGGCCGAACGCGGCAAGCTGTTCACCCGGCCGGGAACGGCGCCAAAGAGCCCTTACTGACAAGAAAAAAGGGCCGCCCCGGCGCATTTGCCCGGGCGACCCCCCATTCCCTTTTCGACTGAGCTTCCTCAGTTGATCGGAGTGTGCGGTTCCAGATCGTCCTCATGAACCTCGACGATACCGCGGCCAAGGTGGCTGCGGTTGCGGCTGTAGAGATAATAGATCAGCAAGCCGAGCGCGCCCCAGATCGGGAGCACCAGCATCGCATCCAGCGGCAGGTTGAGGAACAGGAAGATGGTACCGGCGATCGTGAGCGGGCCGACCAGCCACAATGCAGGCGTCCTGAAAGCGCGCGGCTGGTTGGGGGCGGTCCGGCGCAGGATCATCACCGCGATGGCGACCATCATGAACGCATAGAGCGTGCCCGCATTGGCGATGTCGGCAAGCTTGCCGACAGGCAGGAATGCGGCAGCAAAGGCCACCGCCACGCCGGTGATCGCAGTGATCACGTGCGGCGTCTTCCACTTCGGATGCACCTTGCTCCACGATTCAGGCAGCAACCCGTCGCGGCTCATCACGAAGGCGACGCGAGTCTGGCCGAACAGCAGGATCAGGATAACCGAAGGCAAAGCGACAAAAGCTGCAATTCCGAGCATGTTGCCGACACCTGACCAGCCGATCTGGCGAAGGACGTGCGCAAGAGCTTCGTTCGAGCAGACGAGGGGCAACTCGTTCGCGGCATAGGTCGCGCACTGGCGCGCCAGCTCTTCCGAACCGGCGGGGAAGGGAACGCCGTTCGGCCCCATGATCGGCTGGCCGCCTACGGTGCCGATCGCGCCCGCCGCCACGAGAATGTAGAAGACGGTGCAGAACAGGAGCGAGCCGATCAGGCCGATCGGCACGTTGCGCTGCGGATTTTTTGTTTCCTCGGCAGCGGTCGAAACCGCGTCGAAACCGACATAGGCGAAAAAGATCGTCGCTGCGGCACCGACGGCGCCGACGCCCGAGCCAAAGCCGCCGAAGACCCCGGCGGGCAGGAAGGGGTTGAACTTGTCTGTCGTGAAATAGTCGCTGGGCAGCGTCAGGATGATGAAGGCGGTGAGTGCAGTGACTTTGATCGCGACGAGGATCGCGTTGACGCGCGCGCTTTCGGTGGTGCCGATCATCAGCAGCCAGGTAATGAGCAGCGCGATAACCACGGCGGGAAGATTGATGAAGCCGCCCTCGACGCCGCCGAGCGCGAGCGGAGCGCCGGCAAGGAAGGAAGGAAGCTGTATCCCAAGGAATTCGTTTAATATTGTCCCGGTGAAATAGCCGGACCATCCGACCGACACGGCGGAGGCCGCCACAGCATATTCGAGGACGAGCGCCCACCCGACCGTCCAGGCGAGCATTTCGCCCATGGTCGAATAGGTATAGGTATAAGCCGAGCCGGCGACCGGGATCATGGCTGCGATTTCAGCATAACAGAGCGCCGCGACGATGCAGATCAGGCCGGCGATCGCGAAAGCGAGCATCAGGCCGGGGCCGGCCTTTTGGGCGCCTGCCGCCGTCAGCACGAAAATGCCGGTGCCGATGACGCAGCCGATGCCGAACAGCGTTAGTTGAAAGGCACCCAATGTGCGGTGAAGCGACTTTTTTTCCGCTGTCGCCAAAATGGCATCCAACGGTTTTACCCGGTCAAATAGCATATTCTTCCCCTTGGGGCGGCTGAACTGCCGCCGTCTCATGGCGGGGCAGACTAGTCGCTCCGCGCGTCAGCGCAACTTAATTTCATGCGCTGGCGCAGCCTACCGTACCGTAAAGCGCACCCGGTCAATCATTCGGCCGCCTGGATCAACCAGCGTGAGCATATGGACCCCGGGGCGCGGCAGGATCTGCGCCCCCGCATCGGCGTCGCCGAGCGTTTTCTTGTCGAGGATCAGCCGGTATCCGGCAACCGATCCGCTAACGGTGACCGCCAGCCGTTGCCGATCGATCGGAATGTCGGGATCGAGCGCGTAAACGCTGCCGCTGATGGGGCTGGTGATGCGCGGCCGGCGCGCGGCGTGCGGCGCCGCGGCCATTTCACTTTGTGCGGTGCCATGCAGGAAATATTCGCGCCGCGGTGGTTCGCGCGTTCCGGGCAGGCTGATCTGACGCGCATCAACGCCATCGGGCATGGCGGGAGGCTTGCCAGGGCTGCCCGCGTGGAGCGCGAGCATGACGTCGCGCCACACCGGCGCGGCGCCCGACGTGCCCGAGACGGCGCGCATCGAATCGCCCTCGAGATTGCCGACCCATACTGCGACGGTGAAGCGGTCGGACCAGCCGATGCACCAATTGTCGCGCATGCCTTTCGATGTGCCCGTCTTGGCGGCCGCCCAGAAGGGGAGGCGGAGCGCGCTGTCGGCGCCGAAGGCATCCGTACGTGCCGAGGCGTCGGAAAGGATGTCGCCGACGATGAAGGCGGCGGCGGGGTTCACGATCTGGCGCGCATCATCCGCTTTTTCGCTTCGCATGAAATGGACAGGGGAATAGCGGCCCCGATTGGCGAAGGTACGGAAAGCGTTGGCCTGTTCGACCAGCGAAACTTCGGCGGAACCCAGTGCAAGGCTGAAGCCGTAATACTCGCCGTCCTCGACGAGGCCGTGATAGCCGAGGGCCCAGAGGCGGTCGCGGAATTGCTGGACGTCGTCGATGACGAGCGCTCGCACCGCGGGGACGTTGAGCGAGCTGGCGAGCGCGTGGCGGACGCTGACCGGCCCCTTGAAGCTGTGGTCATAGTTTTTCGGTACATAGAGCCCCGAGGCGGTGTCGAGCTGGACGGGGCTGTCGTCGAGGATCGACGCGGCGGTGAGCCAGCCATGTTCGATCACCTGCGCATAGAGATGCGGTTTCAAGGTCGAGCCCGCCTGCCGCCGCGCGTTGGCGCCGTCGACCGAGGCGGCGGTCGATTTGAGGCCGACGCCCCCGACATAGGCGAGGACTTCGCCCGTGGCATTGTCGAGCACGACGACGGCGCCGTCGCGCACGCGGTCTGAGCCAAGTCCCGCGAGCTGGCGGCGCAGCGCGACGATCGCGGCGGCCTGGATGCGGCGGTCGATCGTGGTTCTGACGCGCTTGCCGGGCTTGTCGAGCAGGCGGACGGCGAGGTGCGGCGCGAGCGCAGGGTCGAAGCGCGCGGCATGCTCGCCCGAAACAAGCGTTGCTGCGGCCGCGCGGATCGCGGTGCAATCCTTTGCTTTTGCAACACGGCACGCGCGGCGGCCGAGCGCTTCGGCACCCGCGGCGGGGTTAGGGAGGAGGCCGGCGAACAGCGCAGCGTCGGTGCGGTTCAGCTCGGCGGGTTTCTTGCCGAACAGGCTTTGCGCCCCCGCGCCGATCCCTTGCGCCTCGCCGCGCAAGGGCAAGAGGTTGAAATAGGCCTCGAGCATCTGTTCGTGCGACCAGCTTGCCGCAAGCGCCTGTCCGGCGCGCATCTGGCGGAGCTTGGTTCGCCAGTCGCGTTTGCCGGGCTGCGCGAGGCCGGGATCGAGAAAGGCGGCGAGCTGCATCGCGAGCGTCGAGGCGCCGCGCGAACGGTCACCGGTCCCCCCCAACATTGTCAGACGCGAACGGATCGCGCTGGCGATGGCAAGCCAGTCGACCCCGCCATGCGACCAGAAACGGCGGTCCTCGCTTTGCACCACGGCGGTGCGGACGGCAGGGCTGATGTGGTCCAGTGGCACCCATGCAAGGCGGCGGCGTTCGAAATTGACGCGTTCGCTATCGAGCAATTGGCCGTCGCGGTCATAGAGCCATGCTTCGCTTGGTTTCCAACCGGCGCGCACCTCGTCGAAGGCCGGCATCGCGGGCGGCCGCGTTGCGAGATGTGCGATGGTGACGAGAACAAGCGCCGCGAGCGCGGCCCATGCAAGGACATGGGGCCAGCGCCGCCGGCGCCCGGGGACGGGCGACAGGCTCATCGCATCACTGCGTGACGCTGGCGATCGTCATCGGCGCGTTCGGCCACTGGCCGCGGATTGCGGGCGAATACATCGCCTCGACCCGCGTCGGCGGCAGGGTGAATTTGCCCGAGCCGTTCAAGCGCACGACATATTCGACCGCGTGGGTGCCCGCGGGCATCCAGCCGAAATAGCCGCGCCAGCTGTCCTTGCCGCGTTCGACATAGCTTGGCTGCGCGCCCGATCCGCCCGCCTGTTCGGCGAGCATTTCGGACTGGCCGCCGAGGTTGCCGACGATCGTCGCGCCGGGGGCGATGGGGTCGTTGATGACGACCCACGTCCGTCCCGCCGCCGCGACGACCTCGATCCGCACCTTGATCACATCGCCGCGCGTCAGCCGGTCCTTGTTCGCCGCCTTGACGATGCTGACCGAGCGCTTGATCCGGTAACCCGCGTTGAGCGGTTCCTTGAGCGGGACCGCCGCCTTGACGCTGACGGTCGCCCAAGGCGTGCCGGTGCCCTGATGGTTCAGGCTCATCGTCGCGGCGTTCAGCGCGACGCGAAGCGGTGAGGGCGTTTCGGCGGGAAGCGGCCAGCTTTGCGACGCGGTGGCGCCCGCGAGGCTTACATTGGTGACGCCGGTGATCGCGCTCGCCGGATAGAGTTCGGCGAAGCGGCGGACGGTGACCGCGCCCCATGCGTTGGCGAGGGTGGTGTCCCAATGGCCCTTGCGCTGGCGCTGTGCGACGCCGACCATCAGCTTGCCCGCGTCATCCTCCCAGCCCTTGCGGCCGAGCACGGCTTCGAGTGCCTTGATCGCCATTTCGTCGCCGCTGGTCATCATCCACCAGGGCGCACGAGCATCGTCGACAAGATCGAGACGCGTGCCTTCATAGACGAGACGCTTGCGAAGTTCCGCCTCGGCCGCGGTGCGCAGCGCGGGCGCGTTCCGGACGCCCGGCGTCTTTTCGAGCGCGACGAGCCAGTCGGCGAGCGTGCCGGTCGCCATGTCGACCGGCGCTACGTCGATGGCGGCGACGAGGCTGGCGCTCGACGCATTGTTGCGCGCGAGTGCCGCCAAGGCTGCGATGCGGACGGGGCGGATGTCCCACGGGCCATAGCCCTTGCGCGTCAGCCGCCCTTCGACGACCGCTTGCAGGGCTTTCACCATCTTTGCTTTCGACGCCTCGGGGATCGCGAAGCCGTTCGCCGCGGTCACGTTCATGACATAGGCGGTGAGTTCGATCGAGCCCGTCATGCGCTCGTTCGGCCAATAGCGTAGCAACCCGTCGTCATCGAGATAGGTCGGCATCGCGCCCGCGAGCGCCTGCCACCGCCCGACATCGCCGAGCGCGACCGCGCGCGACGTCTGCTGTTCGAAACAGGTATAGGGGTAGGCGGCCATATAGTCGCGCACCCCGGTGAGTGGTGGCGCGAGCGTGCCCTCGAGGGCGATGTCGACATAGCCGCCGGGAAGCGCGCCCGTGGGGATCGCGATCGGCAGCGTCGTCGCGGGGCCGACGCGGAACAGGCTGGCGGCCCAGGTTTCGACCGGTACCGCGGGTTCGACAGTCTGTTCGAAGACGAGGCGGTCGCGGACCTTGCCGCCCTTCGCGACGGCATCGACGGTCCACTCGATCGGGCCCGTTTGTTCGGGCGCGGTCATCGACCAGCTGATCGGCACCGCGCCGCCCGCCGGGATGGTGACGGTGAGCGGCGGCGCGGTCGCGACGGCGGGCGACAGCGTCGGGGTCGCGGTGACCTCGATCGGCTGGTCGGTGCCGTTGCGCAGCGTGAAGCGCGCGTCATAGGTGTCGCCGGTACGCACCAGTTCGGGCATGCCTGCGAAGACGCCGAGATCCTGCACGGTGCGGACGGTCGTCTCGCCGGTCCCGAAATATTGCGAGCCGTCGGTGGCGATCGCGACGAGGCGGAAGCCCGAGAGATTGTCGCTGAGCGGTACGTCGATCGTGGCGCGGCCCTTGGCGTCGAGCGGGACATTGCCTTTCCACAGCAGGACCGGACGGAAATCCTCGCGCGTCAGGCCGGAGAGGTCGCCGCCGCCGCCGCCGCCCGGCTCCAATGCCTTGCGGCCATAGTGGCGCTTGCCGACGACCTGCATCTGCGCGGTCGATGTCAGCACGTCGAGCGTGCGTTCGCCCATCATCGCCGGCAGGACGTCCCAGCTTTCGTTGGGTGAGAGCTGGAGCAAAGCCTCGTCGACCGCGGCAAATGCCAAGTCGGCATTCTTCGGCGCCTTGCCGTCGGGGGTCTTGACCTCGATCGCGACCTTGGCGGTTTCGCGGACCGAATATTTCTCCTTGTCGGCCTTCACCTTGACGCCGAGCCGATGGCCTTCCCAGCCGACCTTGATGCGCGCGATGCCCATCCGGTAGCTCGGCTTGGCGAGATCGACCAGCGCGGTCGGCGGGGCGCCTTCGCTATTCTCGATCTTGAAGCCGACCGCGCGTTTCATCTGGCGGAACCAGCTTTCCTCGCCGGTCACGCGCCCGCGCACCGCCATCACGGACACGTAGACGTCGGGGGCATAGGTGGCGGGCAGTTTGACCTGCACGACGGGGTTGGTACCCTTCAGCGGCACGACGAAGCTGGAGAGCACGCCTTCACGCTCGACGGTTACGAGCGCGGTGGCTTCGCGGAACGGCATGCGGACCTGGAAGCGGGCGGTGTCGCCCGCGGCGTAGCGCGGCTTTTCGGCGATCACGTCCATGCGGTCGCCATTGTCGCCGCCGAACCACCAGTCATTGTCGCCCGCGAGCCAGACCGAGCGCACCGCGCGCGCTTCATTGCCGTCGGCATCCTGCGTCGTCGCGACGACGGTCACCTCGCCCGAAACGCCGGGCGCCATCGCGCAGCTCGCGCGGCCGAGCTTGTCGGTGGTCGCCGAGCAGGTCGCGTCGAGGCGCGTCGTGCGCATCTGGTTGTCATAGGCGTAGAAGCCGCCGATCAGGCGGCGGCGTGCGGTGATGATCTCGCGGTTGTAGACCGCGACCTGTATGCGCTTGCCGGCGATCGGCTTGCCGTCGAGGTCGAGCGCGATGAAATTGAGGCGCAGGTCGCTGTCGCGCATCAGCCAGCCGTCGGTCTTGACGCCAAGGCGGACCGCCGACGGGTAGAGGGTGATGCGGCGGCTCGACGTCAGCGTCTCGCCATTGGCGTCCTCATAATCCATTTCGGCCGCCATCAGCGTCGGTTCGGTGATCGGCTGGTCGACCGTGACGCTGGTCGTCGCCGCGCCATTGGCGTCGAGTTTCAGCGGCACCGAGCGTGCGAGCGGCAGTTCGGCACCGGGTTCGTCGCCGCTGTCGTCGAGCTGGACGACGCCTTCCTTCACCGGCTGGCCGTCGAAATCCCAATCCTTGTAGTCTTCGGGCGGCGACCATGATGAGCGGAAATTGGTGCGCAGTTCGACCGGAATGTTCGGTGCGGGGCCGCCCGACAGATAGCCGACGAAGAGGTTCAGCGGTACGGCGGCGGGACGCACGAGCGCGGTTTTCGGCCCGGTGATCGTCGCCTTCATCGTCGGCAGGCGATATTCGTCGACCTTGACCGACTGGCCCGACCAGATCGTCTTGTCCTCGCCGTCCTTGTCCTTGGTGACGAAGACAAGTTCATAATCGCCCATCGGCGCCGAGGCGGGGACATTCCATGTCGTGTCGCCGCTGCCGCTCGCGGCGACGCTGAACGGCATTTCGAATTCGGTGTCCGAGCCGCGGTGCACGAGGCGCAGCTTGCCCGCGAGCGCTTCGGGGGTGCGGAAGCCGGTGCCGACCGGGCGGCGGAGGACATGCTTCATATGGACGGTCTCGCCCGCTTTCACGAGCGAGCGGTCGAAGACGGTGTGGAGGATATCCTCGCGTTCGGACCAGCCATAGGGGAGGTCGAAGTCATAGGGGCGGATGCCATTGCCCCAGTCGGTGAGCGTGAAGCTGAAATCGTCGCCCGAGCGGGCGCTGACCATCAGCGCATGGCCTTCGCTGCTCGCGGCGTCGGCATCTTCGCGGCAGCTCGAATAGGTTTCGGGCTGCGGCAGTCCGCTCGCGAAGGCGAGGCGTCCGGCCTTGTCGGCATTCCCGCGCGCGAGCAGGCGGCCGGTGCAGCTATCGGTGACACGGATTTCCGCGCCTGCAACGGGCAGCCCGGTGCTCAGTGAGGTCACCCACGCGAGCGAACCTTCGCGGCCCCATTTGAAATGCACCGCCATATTGGTGACGAGCGCGGCGGTCGTCACATAGCGCGTCGATTTGCGGCCGAGCAGCGCGGCGCCGAGCTCGGGGCTCGCAATCTCGACGACGTGGAAGCCTTTTTCGCCGAGCGGGATTCCGACGACCTCGAATTCCTTGCCGCCCGCGGCCGGCGAGAGCTGCATGTCGCGGCGTTCGCCGCCGGCGGGGGCGTCCTCGAACACCGACTTGGTGCCGGTGTAATTGACCGTGACCTCTTTGCCCGCCGCATTCTTTTCTTCGCGATAGTCGGTGTCGTCGGCGTCGGCGACGCGCTTCATCCACCGTGCGATCGCGGCGTCGTCGTCGCCGACCTTGAGCGTGGTCGCGGGCATTTTGAGGTTCGACTGGACGAGGCTGCTTTCGACGCCGCGCACGGTGACGGGCAATACGCCGCCCTCGCCGGCTTCGAGGATGCCGAATTCGGCTGCGAATTTGACCAAGGGCGGGGCGCGGTCGATGTGGAATTTCAGCGGGAAGTTCGACTGGTTCTGCAGCTTGCGGCCGCTCTGGTCGGTGACGTCGGCGGGGAGAACGAGCGTCGCGTCGACATTCTGCGGCAGCGGGCCGGCGAAGCGGACACTGGTCAGCCAGGCGTCGTTGCGGTCGTCCGCGTCGATCTTCGGCGTCAGTTTCTTGCCGTCGGCGGTGTTGAGCGTCGCGGCGAGGATCGTCTCGCGCGAGACGGGCGAGGCGAAGCTGAGCGTCACATCCTTGATCGGGTTGCAGCCCGCCTGCGGATTGATGCGGCTGCACGACATCTTTGCGGTAAATGCGGGACGCACGTCATGGTCGAAGCGCTGGTCGCGTCCGGCGGTGCGGCCGGGGATGCCCGCCTGCGAAATGCGCGCGTCCCAGACGAGCGCCATCTCGCGGCCGGGGGGCAGCGGACGGCGGCATTTGACCGCGACGACGCGGTCGAGCGCGGCTTCGCGGTCGGCGCCCGCGGCGGGCAGGCGCTGCGGCAGGCCGGCGTCGTAGGTGAAGGACTGGCGCGACCAGTTGTTGTCGCCGAGTCCGGTCAATATCTCGGTCGCGGTCGCGCGCGGCAGCACATCGAGCGGGATCTTCTCGCCGATGCCGTCGACCGCGCAATAGCCGAAGCGGCCGATCGAGGCGCGATCGGCGGCGACGTTGGTCGCGACGAGGAAGATCTGGTTCTCTTCGATATCGCCGTCCATCCCGCCGGCGAGCACGGCGCGCGCCGAGGGGCCGCCAGTGTCGAGCGCGAAGCGGCTATTTCCCGCGACCGACACGCCGCGCGCTGTTTTCAGCCCGTCGCGGAGCTCGACATGACAGGCGAGCCCGCCGGGAAGCGGCTTGTCGAATTCGAGCACCCAGGTGCGCGTGTCGACCCAGCGGGATGACGCGGGGAGTTTGCAATCGTTGGTTGCCGGGGCCGCGGCGCGGGGATCGCCAAGCGGCACCATGTCTTCGGAGAAACGCAGCGTGAAGCGCGTGATCGTGCCGTCGCCAGTGCCCGAACTGCCCGGTGTAGCGAGCGTGACCTGCGGAACCGTGTCGGCGGTCGCGGTCGCGGCCATCGCGAGGGTGAGGGGCAGGATCAGCGCCAGTTTTGCCTTGCCGGCCAATGCCGTAGCCAGCGCGCGCCATCCCTTGCCCATCGTCAACTCCCCGTTCGGTCCGAACATCTATCCTGCTGGAAACAGGGGACAGAGTCCACCCGTCGTCGCATGCCGCACACGGTTAATCCTGCTTCGCGAAATTGCTGTGACCGCCGTCATAGACAGCGGCGAACGATCAGCGCGCGAGCATGGGTCCGAGCTTGCGTCCGGCGAAGATATGGACGTGGAGGTGCGGAACTTCCTGATGGCCGTCGCGGCCGATATTGGCGAGCAGCCGGTAGCCGGGGGCGACGAGGCCCTGATCGCGCGCGACCTTGCCGACCGCGCGGACGAAGCCCGCGATTTCGGCGTCGCTGCCGCGCTCGGAGAAATCATCCCAGCTCACATAGGGGCCCTTGGGGATCACGAGGATGTGGAGCGGCGCCTGCGGGTTGATATCGTGGAAGGCGAGCGCAAACTCGTCCTCATAGACGGTCTTCGACGGCAGTTCGCCGCGCAGGATGCGCGCGAAGATGTTGCTGTCGTCATAGGGAAGGGTCGCGTCGATCGGCATGGGAGGGGTTCCTGTTACTGGCGGCTGGCTTTTTCAGCGTGGCCCGACGTGCCGTGGCGGCGGTCGAGTTCGGCGGCGATCATGTCCCACGTCAGGCCGCGTTCGGCGATCAGGATCGACAGGTGAAAGACGAGGTCGCTCGCTTCGCCGATCAGTTCGGGATCATCCTCGCTGACCGCGGCGATGACCGCCTCGACGGCTTCCTCGCCCAGCTTCTGCGCGATCTTGCCGCGGCCTTTGGCCGCAAGGCTCGCGACATAGGACGCCTCGGCCTCGCCCGCCGCGAGCCGGTCGTTGATCACCGCCTCCAGCCGTCCCAGCGTTTCGCCCATCGCCTTGCTCATCGCCCGATCCTTTCGTCCCCGACCTCGGCAGCGTGCCTAGCCGCGACGCGCGACCACGACAAGCGGGCGCCGCGCCGGCAAAAACTTACCGCCGCGTAAACCATATCGAAACGCCTTTTCGCGTAATTTCCGCCGCGCCGGGGGGCTATATCAACTTTTACAAATCGGACGAAGATTATGAAAATGGGCGCGAACCCTTCGGTGTTTCTGACTGCGACAGCCTCGGTGATCGCGCTCGCGGCTTCGCCCGCAGCAGCGCAGAGCGGCGACGAAATCGTCGTGACTGGATCGCGCATCGCAAAGAGCGAGTTTACGAGCGCCGACCCGATCCAGATCATCGATGCCGAGAGCGCGAAGCTGCAAGGGCAGGTCCAACTGGCCGATGTCCTGCAGCAGACACCCGCGGCGCAGGGGTCGATCCAGATCACCTCGGCGATTTCGAACCGTTTTGTCGCCAATGGCGGCAACGACGTGCAGACGGTGTCGCTGCGCGGGCTGGGCGCCGAACGCACGCTGGTGCTGGTCAACGGCCGGCGGGCGGGCCCCGCGGGCATCCGCGGTTCGGTCGCGCCGTTCGATCTCAACGTGCTGCCGCTGTCGGTGGTGCGTCAGGTCGAGGTGCTGAAGACCGGCGCCTCGTCGATTTACGGATCGGACGCGGTCGCCGGCGTGGTCAACATCCTGACGCGCAACGATCTCGATGGCTTCGAAGGCGGCGGTTTCTCGTCGATCACCGAACATGGCGGCGGCGAAAGCTATGGCGTCGATGCCAGTTTCGGGAAGAAGTTCGATCGCGGTCATTTTTTCGCGACGGTCGACTATTTTCGCCAGCAGAGCCTGACGCGCCGCGATCGCGGCTTCCTGTTCTGCGCCGAAGAATATCTCAAGCGCGAGGCCGATGGCAGCCGTGCCGACATCGTCGATTTCCGCACCGGGCGCCCGCAGTGCACGGGCACGCTCGGCAATGCCATAGCGTTCAGCGATTTCTCGGGGGTCGATCAGGACGGCTTTCCGACCTTTAGTCCCGGGCTGTTCGCCCCGAACGGACAGCTGATCCCTTCGGGCCAATATGGCGCCGAATTTGCGGGCGTCGGCATGCCGATCAACGTGTATAATCCGATCGGCGTGTTCGGGCCGGCCGATTTCTTCGGACTCAATTTCGATGGGCCGTCGACCGGCGCGCTCAACAAGTTCGGACCTGCCGAGCAGGATTCGGACGTGTTTTCGGGGGTAAGCCGGATCAGCGCTTTCGCCGAAGGCGCCTATGATGTGACCGACGCTATCACGCTGTACGGCGAAGCGCTGTTCAGCAACCGCAAGTCGCACAACAACGGCTTTCAGCTGATGTCGCTCGAACAGTTTACGGGCGCATCGATGCTGCCCTTTTTCCTCTGCGATCCTACAGCGTATAATTGCGATCCCAATGACATGGGCGACCCGTTCAACGCGGAGTTCGGCGGCAACCTGATCCTGCGTCCGCAGGTGCTGGTGAAGTCGGAGAGCAGCGCCAACGTCGATTATTATCGTGGCGTGCTCGGCCTGCGCGGCGAGTTCGGCGGCGGCTGGAAATGGGATGTGAGCGGCCAGCACAGCCGTTCGGACGCAAGCTATACGCAGGACGTCATTTATCAGGACGCGCTCGCGTCACAGACCCTGCGCACGCGTTCCTGCGCCGGCACAACGACGGTGGTACGCGGCGTGCCGTGCATCGATATCGATTTCACCGATCCGCGCGTGCTGCGCGGCGACTTCACGCCTGCAGAGCGCGCCTTCCTGATGGGGCGCGAGACGGGACGGACCTTGTTCAAGCAGACCTCGGCCGAGGCGCTGCTGACGGGCAAATTGTTCAACCTGCCCGCGGGGCCGGTCGGCGCGGCGTTCGGGGCGAATATCCGCCGCGACGAAATCAACGACACGCCGGGCGAGGCGACGCTTGCGGGCAATGTTGCCAATTTTACCACCTCGGGCATCACCGCCGGGCGTACCGTATCGAAGGAACTCTTCGGCGAGGTCGAGGTGCCGCTGCTCGAAGGCGTGCCGATGATCGAGCGGCTGACGCTGTCGGGCGCGGCGCGCTACACGCATGTCGAGGCGACGCGCGGCGACGGCGTGCAGGACAAGTTCAGCGACACGACGTGGAAGGTCGGGGCCGATTGGGCGGTGACCGACTGGCTGCGTTTCCGCGGCACCTGGGGCACGTCGTTCCGCGCACCCGCGCTGTTCGAGCTGTTCCTCAACGAACAGACGGGCTTCCTCGGTCAGCAGGCGATCGACCCGTGCATCCAGACTGCGGCACGACTGCAGGCTGGGGCGATCAGTCAGCGCATCTTTGACAATTGCGCCGCCGACGGCATCGGTCCGAATTTTGCCGGGGGGTTCGGGCCGGCGGTCATCGCGTCGGGCGGCGGTATCGGCCAGCTCAAGCCCGAAACCTCGACCGCGAAGACGGTGTCGGTCATCCTCACTCCCGATCTGTCGGGCGCGCTCTGGGGCGGTCTCAAGACCCGGCTTGCGGTCGATTATTTCGACATCGAGGTTAGGCAAGAGATCACGTTGCTCGGCGCGGGCAACATCCTGCGCGGCTGTTATGACTCCGACGTCGCCGACGAGCCGCTGTGCGGCCTGTTCACGCGCACCGCCACGGGCCCCGATGCACAGAGCGTCGCGACCGTCACCGACCGCTATGTCAACATCAGCCGCCAGCGGAACCGCGGCGTCGACCTGTCGCTCGCGCTCGATCAGGATCTCGGCAACCTCGGTTCGCTCGCATTTCGTGCGCAGATGACCTGGCAGATGAAGGACAAGGTTTCGCTCTTCCCGGGCACCGAGGTCGACGACAATGGCAAGATCGGCAATCCGAAATGGGTCGGCGATTTCAACCTTGGCTGGATGAAGGACGGGTGGACCTTGTTCTATGGCCTCGACGTCATCGGCGCTGCGTCGAACGCTGAAGATCTGCTTCGTGCGCAGGGCGGCGATGCGTGCCGTACATCGAGCTTCCGTCCGGGCGGGCGTTTCTGCCCCGACGTCAGCGTGCCCGCGACCTTCTATCACTCGCTGTCGCTGAGCCGCGACGTCGCCGAACGCTTCCGCATCACCCTGGGGGTCGCGAACCTGTTCGACACGCCGCCGCCGCGCGTGTCGACCGTCATCACCGCGACGCCGCCGGTGATCGGGCAGGCGCCGGCGTTTGGAACGCAATATGATTATCTGGGACGGCGCTTCTTCCTGAGCGTGCGCGGGAAGATTTAGGAGCTTTCAGGCCTGGGAGGGTGAAGCCGGAGAGGGTGGCCAACATTCGTTAGCAGCCCTCTCCCTCGCCAACGCCGATCAGATCAGCGATTTCAGCCGGTCGATCCCTGCCGCTTCGCGGACGATGCGCGCGGCGAGCGCGTTTCCGTTCGTGGCATTGGTGAAAATGACGATCGCCCGTCCATTCCGGGCGTCTCCGACGCCCAGCGTTTTGAAGATGCCGTAATTACTGCCGCTGTGCTGGAACATCGGACCCGCCGGGGATTGTTCGAGTTCCCAGCCCAGTCCCCGCGAGATATCGCGCCCGCGCACGTCGAGCCGGGGGGTCAGCATCTCCTGCCGTGCCGCCTCGCTGATTTCCCACGCCGCGTGCGTTCGCCGATCCATCATCAGCAGCATGAACTTCGCATAGTCCGACGCCGTCATCAGCAGCCCGCCCGCCGAATTGACCATCAGATCATGTGTCGAAGGCGGGGTTTCGGGCGCCGTCTCCCGCATCGCCGCGACCGAATCTTCGAAGGTCCAGGATGCGATCGGCTTGTCCCACTTCGACGCGACGGGCAGCAATCGGTCGCCGAGTTCGCGCGTGGGCTGGGCGGGAAGCTTCTCTTCGCCTTCCGGTGGTTCGGAATGCCCGAAGACCGCCGACCGGGCGATTGTCTCGTCCCAGCCGAAGCTGCTGTGCGACATTCCGGCCGGGACGAACAGCTTGTCGTGCATCACGCTGCCGAGGCCCGCTCCCATGATCTTTTCGACCACCAGCTGGAGCCAGATGAACGCTTCGCCGGAATAGGTGTAGCGCGATCCGGGCGGGGCGCTCGTGACCAGCGGCGCGGAGGCCCAGTTGGGCAGGCCGCTGGAATGTTCGAGCACGTGCCGGGCGGTGATGCGCTCGAGATTCGGGTCATTGCCCAAATTCTCAGGCCGGCGATAGGCGACAAGCGGCGTGTCGAGGTCGAGGCGCTTTTCGTCGGCCAGCCGCATCACGACATAAGCGAAGACCGGCTTGGTCATCGACGCCGCTTCGAACAATGTATCCTCGCGCACCGGGTCGCGTGTCAGGATGTTCCTCACGCCGAACGCCCCGCTCCACGCGAGCTTCCTGTCGTCGACGACCGCGATCGCGACGCCGGGTACGCCCGCGATGCGCATCAGGCGGGGAAGCTCCCGGATCAAATCCGCCGACGGAATCCAGCTCGCATGGCCGCCTGACGATCGGCTTGGCGTGGCGGCACGGGCGGATGCCGGGCCGCTTGCGATCAGCGCCGCGGACAGGCCGAGCAATGTGCGCCGCCCGAGCATCGGCCCGCCGAAACCCGGCTGCACCCCGTCGGAGCGGGCGGGCGACGGGGCGGAAGGGCGGGAAAGGAGCTTCATTGGATTCCACCTCCGGTCAGGCAGGATGAGAGACGACCCGTTGCTAGCCAACACGGCCAAGGCTGCAAAGTGCCCAAGATGCAAAGGGGCGGCGGCCGCATGAACATGGACGGCGCATGATCCCGATTTTGTCGCTTGCCGTCCGTATACGATGCGGCATAGTCCATCCCCATGCGCAATCTCACCGCTCCGCTCGCCCTCGCTGCCGCCATGCTGGCCGCCGCGCCTGTCCACGCCAAGCCCGCCGACCCCGATGTCGCGAAAAAGATACTGAAGGACAGCATCGCGATCCCGACGGTCGAGGGGCGCGGCCAGGTGCCCAAGCTTGCGGCCTATTATGCGAGCGTCCTGAAAGCGGTGGGCTATGCCGACAGCGATATCGAGATCACGCCGATGGGCGAGACCGCGACCTTTGCCGCGACGCTCGCCGGGACGGGCAAGGGCAAGCCGATCGTGTTGCTCGGCCATATGGACGTCGTCGAGGCCGATCCGAAGGACTGGACGCGCGATCCGTTCGTACCGGTCGAGGAAGATGGTTATATTTTCGGCCGCGGGTCGGAGGATAACAAGTTCGACGTCTCGATGATGGTCGCGACGATGGCGCAGCTCAAGAAGGACGGTTTCAAGCCGAAGCGTTCGATCATCCTGCTGCTCTCGGGCGACGAGGAAACGCAGATGGCGACGACGCGCGCACTCGCGGCGAAGTATAAGGGCGCCGAGTTCGCCCTGAACGGTGATGGCGGCGGCGGGCTGATCGGCGAGGACGGCAAGCCCAAATATTACGGGCTGCAGGCGGGTGAGAAGACCTATGCCGACTTCACGCTGGAGGTGACCAACCCCGGCGGCCACAGTTCGCGCCCGTCGGATACCAATGCGATCGTCCAGCTGTCGAACGCGCTCGCCAAGGTTGGCGCCTATCGCTTCACGCCGCAGCAGAATGAGCTGACCAAGGTCGGCATGCCGATCGTCGCCGATCAGGTCGGCGGCGATATCGGCGCGGCGCTTAAAGCCTTTGCCGCGAACCCCGCCGATGCGAAAGCCATTGCCGCGATCCGCGCCGACCCCGAATATATCGGCCAGATCGGCACCACCTGCGTGCCGACGCTGACCAAGGGCGGCCATGCCGAAAATGCGCTGCCGCAGCGGGCCACGGCGAACATCAACTGCCGCATCTTTCCCGGCGTGCCGGTCGAAACGGTGCGCGCCGAGCTCGAAAAGGTGATCGCCGACCCCGCGGTCAAGGTGAACACCGATCCCGATGCGAGCGCGAGCGACGCCTCGCCGCTGCGTCCAGACGTCGTCGCGGCGGTGACGAAGGCCGTGCATGCGCGCGCGCCGGGCCTGCCGATCATCCCGTCGATGAGCGCAGGGGCAACCGACAGCTATCATTTCCGCATCCAGGGCGTGCCAAGCTACGGCGTTGCCGGCCTCTTCTCGAAAGCGAGCGACAGCTACGCGCACGGCCTCAACGAGCGCGTGCCGGTCGATGCAATTGCTCCGGCGCTCGCACATTGGGACAGCGTGCTGCGCGATCTGTCGAAATAGGGGCGGGCGTTACGCCGACAAACCGAACTCCGGCGCCGCGCGTAACCGCGCGGCGTCGCGCAGGGGCGGCAGGCCGAAGGTGCGGCTGTAATCGCGGTTGAACTGCGACGGGCTTTCGTACCCGACATGGAAGCCGGCGCTCGCCGCGTCCATCGCTTCAGAGACCATCAGCCGCCGCGCTTCGAGCAGGCGGAGCCGGGTGCGATATTGCAGCGGGCTGAAGCGCGTCACGCTCTTGAAATGCTCATGAAAGGATGACGGGCTCATTCCCGCCAATCCCGCCAGATGGTCGATGCTGACCGCACCGGCATAATGATCCTTGATCCACGCCACCGCGCGGCTGATCTGGTGCAGTCGCGTATCCGCGGTTGCGATATGGCGCAGCATCGCGCCCTGCGATCCCGTCAGCAACCGGTATAATATCTCGCGTTCGACCAGCGGCGCGAGTGCGGCCATATCGTCCGGCGTGTCGAGCAGGCGCAGCAGGCGGAGCGCGGCGTCGAGCAGGCCCGCATCGGTGTCGCCGACCGCGATCGAGGGAGCATGCTCGCTGCGCGGCACGCGCGCGTCGTGCGCCAGCAGCAGTTCGCCGAGCACCGCGACGTCGAGATCCAGCTTCAGGCACAGATAAGGATCGTCGGTGCTGGCATCGACGACCATGCCGCTCACGGGCAGGTCGACCGACACCACCAGATACTGCGCGCTGTCATAAATGAAGCTGGCGTCGCCCAGCAGCACCCGCTTGCGTCCGCTGACCGCGAGGCACAGCGACGGCTCGTACACGACGGGCATCGGGTCGCTCGGTTCGGAGCTACGGACAAGCGATACGCGGGGCAGCGCGCACGGGTGAATCCCGTCGGTCGGCCGGTGCCGAAGGAGTAGTGACTGCATTTCTGGAAGCGTCGTCATGGCGACGGTCTTGCAGTCTTGCCGTGTCCGGACAAGCGTAAAGCGCTTTGTCCGGAGGATCGTGCAATCATCGTGGAGCCGTGTTCTACCGCTTCCTGCCCGAAACGGGCCAAAAGCCGATCAACGGACGGCACAGGGCCGCCCGGCCTTCGATGGAGATGATCATGACCACCGCAAACGACAAAGTCATCCTGATCACCGGCGCGAGCAGCGGCATCGGCGCCGCGACGGCGCGCGAACTCGCCGGCACCGGCGCGAAACTGCTTCTCGGCGCCCGCCGCACCGACCGGCTCGAAGCCCTGGCGGCGGAAATCGCGGCCGCAGGCGGGATCGCCGAGTTTCGGGCGCTCGACGTCACCAGCCGCGCCGACATGCAGGCGTTTGTTGATCACGCGATCGCGCGCTTCGGCCGTGTCGATGTGCTGGTCAACAACGCCGGCATCATGCCGCTGTCGCCGCTCGCTGCACTCGAAACCGCCAATTGGGACGCCATGATCAACGTCAATATCCGCGGTGTCCTCAACGGCATTGCGGCCGCGCTCCCTGGCTTCACTGCGCAGGGTTCGGGCCATTTCGTCAATGTCGCCTCGCTCGGCGCGCATTATGTCGTGCCCACCGGCGCGGTCTATTGCGCGACCAAGTTCGCGGTCTGGGCGATCACCGACGGCATCCGGCAGGAGCATCAGGATGTCCGCGCGACGATCATCTCGCCCGGTGTCGTCGAATCCGAACTCGGCCATGACATCACCGATCCGGGCAGCGCGGCGGCCATGGCCGAATTTCGTAGCATCGCGATCACCCCCGACGCGATCGCCCGCGCGATCCGCTTCGCGGTCGAACAGCCCGATGATGTCGACGTCAGCGAAATCATCGTGCGCCCGGTGAAGGGCAGCTTCTGACGCTTTCCGTTGACGGCGCTGTTCAGTCGAGCAGCGCCGTCACGGCCGTTTCGACCATCGCAGCCGCCGCTTCCGCGCCGAAGCTGGCGGCGTCGAGCGACAGTTCGAGCCACAGCCCGTCAACCATCGCGGTCAGCATGATCGCCAGCCGTTCGGCGTCGCGCGCGCCGCATGCGGTTAGCAGCTCGCCAAGCCGTGCGCGATAGCCGGCGTAACTTTCCGCGTGGATATCCGCCATTCGCGCATCGTTTCGCGAAAGGGCCCAGAAGGCGGTCCAAGCGCCGAGCAGTTCGGGATCGGTCACCGGGGGGCGGAAGCTGGCGGTCAGGTATGCGGTCAATTGCGCGCGCGGATCGGCGCCTGCGCCCTCGACCGCAGCGGCGAAAATCGCATCCATACGGTCGCTCGTCGCCTGATAGGTCGCAGCCACCAGATCGTCGATACCGCCGAAATAATGGCGCAAAAGGCCGGGCGATACCCCCGCCTTCGCGCAGATCGCGCGGACGTTCGTTCCCGCCAGTCCATGTTCGGCCAGCACGGCCGCCGTCGCCTCGATCAGGTCCGCCCTGCGGGCGTCGGCGCTTTCGCGCGTAAAGGCTTGGCGAGCGGCGGTCATCTTGTTATACATTCGTACAACAAGGAAGAGGCCATGGCAACTGCACCCGTTCGCGATTCGAATTTCGATCCTCTTGATGGCTGGTCGCTGCCCGCGTGGACGTACAGCGATCCCGATTTCTACGCCGCCGAAATGGAACGGATTTTCCGTCCGAGCTGGCAGGTCGTCTGTCATGACAGCGACATTCCGAACGTCGGCGACTGGCACAGCATCGACTATTGCGGCGAGAGCGTGATTCTCGTGCGCGGCACCGATCGCACTGTGCGCGCCTTCACCAATGTCTGTCGCCACCGCGGCTCGCGCCTTGTCGATGGCGCGGTCGGCTGCGCGAAAAAGCTCGTCTGCCCTTATCATGCGTGGACCTACGAACTCGACGGGCGGCTGACCGGTGTGCCGGACAGCGCGAGCTATCCGACGCTCGACAAGGGCAAGGCGGGGCTCGTTCCCGTCGGGCTCGAGCAATGGCGCGGCTTCTGGTTCGTGCGGCTCGAGGACGACGGCGGCCCGTCGGTCGCGTCGATGATGGCGCCCTATGAGGCGCAGGTCGCGCCCTATCGTTTCGAGGAACTCGGTGCGCTCGGCCGCGTCACGCTTCGCCCGCGCGAGGTGAACTGGAAGAATGTCGGCGACAATTATTCGGACGGGCTCCACATTCCCGTCGCCCACCCCGGCCTGACGCGGCTGTTCGGCAAAAGCTATGGCGTCGAGGCCGAGGACAATGTCGACCGGATGTGGGGCGATTTGATCGACCGGCCCTCGGTCAACTGGTCCGAACGCATGTATCAGCGGCTGCTGCCGCTGGTGCCGCATCTTCCGCAAGCGAACCAGCGCCATTGGCTCTATTTCAAGCTGTGGCCGAACGTCGCCTTCGATATCTATCCCGATCAGGTCGATTTCATGCAGTGGCTGCCCACCGGGCCGACGACGTGCCTGATCCGCGAAATATCCTATGTGCTTCCCGATGAGCGCCGCGAAATGAAGGCCGCGCGTTACCTGAACTGGCGCATCAACCGTCAGGTCAATGCCGAGGACACCGAACTGATCACGCGCGTCCAGATGGGGATGCAGTCGAAAAGCTTTTCGATGGGCCCGCTCAGCGACAAGGAAGTGTGCCTCAAGCATTTCTGTTCGCGGATGCGCGACCTGATCCCCGAGGCGCGACTGGAGCGGGCGCCGAAGGCGGGATGGAGCCGCGCTTGAACGACAGCGCGCCCGTGGTGGTCGTCGGCGGCGGCCCCGCCGGCATGGTCGCGGGCCTGCTCTTTGCGCGCGCCGGCGTGCGCGTCACCATCCTTGAAAAGCATGCCGACTTCCTCCGCGATTTTCGCGGCGACACGGTGCATCCCTCGACGCTCGAATTGTTCAACGAGATCGGGCTGCTCGAAGAATTGCTCAAGGAACCGCACGCCGCGATCGACACGATGACGCTCAATCTGCTCGGCGGGCGATATACGATCGCGACGATGAAGCATCTGCCCGTCGCGGCGCGTTTCGTCGCGATGATGCCGCAATGGGATTTGCTCGATTTCATCGCCGGGCAGGGCCGGAAATATCCGACCTTCGACCTCCGCATGTCGACCGAGGCGACCGGGCTGACCTATGACGACGCGGGCCGCGTCAGCGGCGTGACGCTGACGAGCGGGGAGATTTTGCCCGCACGGCTCGTCATCGCCGCCGACGGGCGCCGCTCGGTACTGCGCGATGCCGCCGAATTACCGCTCGAAGATCTCGGTGCGCCGATGGATGTGCTGTGGTTCCGTATCCCGGTTCCGGCGGGTATGGATATGTCCGAAGTCGCGCTCGGCACGATCGACAAGGGCGGCATGGTCGTCGCGATCCCCCGCGGCGATTATTGGCAATGCGCGCAGATCATCGAAAAAGGCGGCTTTGCGCCGATCGAGGCGCGCGGGATCGCTGCCTTCCGCGACAAGGTCGTCGAGATCGCACCCGGACTCTCAGCGGGGATCGACGCGATCCACAGCTTCGACGACGTCAAACTGCTCTCGGTCGCGCTCGACCGGCTGACGCGCTGGTCGCGCCCCGGGCTGCTCGCGATCGGCGACGCCGCGCACGCGATGTCGCCGGTCGGCGGCGTCGGGATCAATCTCGCGGTGCAGGACGCCGTCGCGACCGCGAACATCCTCGCTGCGCCGCTCGCCGCGGGCGCCGATCCCGACCCGTTGCTCGCCAGGGTGCAGGAGCGCCGCTGGACGCCGACGACGCAGATGCAGGCGATCCAGCGCTTCGCCCACCAGCGCGTCATCGAACCGATGCTGCGCGGCGAAATCACGCGCGTGCCCTTCGCCGTCCGCCTGCTCGACGCCGTCCCGCTGCTGCGCCGCATCCCCGGTCGCATTCTCGGCCTCGGCTTCGGCCGCCAACATGTCCAATCCCCGCTTGCGAAAGACTTTTCATGACCAAAGCCTATGACGCCCTGATTATCGGCGCCGGCCACAACGGCCTCGTCTGCGCCTTCTATCTCGCCAAGGCGGGGCTGAAGGTCCGCATCGTCGAGGCGCGCGACGTCGTCGGCGGCGCTGCGGTGACCGAGGAATTCGCGCCGGGCTTCCGCAATTCGGTCGCGAGCTACACCGTCAGCCTGCTTCAGCCCAAGGTCATCGCCGACATGAAGCTCGCCGATCACGGCTATCGCGTGATCGAACGGCCGATCAGCAATTTCCTGCCGCAGGAGGATGGCGGCTATCTGAAGCTCGGCGGCGGGCTCGAACGCACGCAGGCCGAGTTCCGCAAATTCTCGAACCGCGACGCCGAAGTGCTGCCGCAATATTATGATGCGCTCGAAAATGTCGCCGAGCTGCTTCGCGACCTCGCGCTGCGCGTCCCGCCCAATGTCGGCGAAGGGCTCCGCACTTTGCTCGACGGGGCACGGCAGGGACGGCGCTTTGCTGGGCTCAGTCTCGACCAGCAGCGCGATGTGCTCGACCTCTTCACCAAATCGGCGCGCACGATGCTCGATAGCTGGTTCGAGAGCGAGGCGGTCAAGGCGGCCTTCGGCTTCGACGCGGTCGTCGGCAACTATGCCAGCCCCGACACCCCGGGCAGCGCTTATGTCCTCCTCCACCACGTCTTCGGCGAAGTGAACGGCAAAAAGGGCGCGTGGGGCCACAGCGTCGGCGGCATGGGCAAGATCACCGAGATCATGGCGAAGGTCTGCCGCGACATGGGTGTTGAGATCAGCCTCGAAAGCCCGGTCGCGAAGGTGCTCGTCGACGGCGGCAAGGCGGTCGGGGTCAAGCTGGTCGGCGGCGAGGAAATCGCGGCGGCGCGTGTTGTCGCCAATGTCGGGCCGAAGCTGCTTTACGAACGGATGATGGACGCGGGCGACCTGCCCGCAGGCTACGAACGCCGGATCAAGGGGTTCAAGGCAGGCAGCGGCACCTTCCGCATGAATGTCGCGCTCAGTGAATTGCCGAAGTTCACCTGTCTTCCCGAACCCGGCGAGCATCACCAGTCGGGGATCATCCTGGCGCCGACGCTCGACTATATGGACCGCGCCTTCCTCGACGCGAAGCAGCATGGCTGGTCGAAAGCGCCGATCGTCGAGATGCTGATCCCCTCGACCGTCGACGACAGCCTCGCCCCTCCGGGCCAGCATGTGGCGAGCCTCTTCTGCCAGCAGTTCGCGCCCGAACTGCCGGACGGTCGCGACTGGGACGATGAGGAAGAAGCGGCAGCCGATGCGATTATCGACACGGTCGAAAAACATGCACCCGGTTTCCGCGCGAGCATCATCGCTCAGACGCGCCTCTCGCCCAAGGGGCTCGAACGCAAATTCGGGCTTGTCGGGGGCGACATCATGCACGGCAATATGAGCCTCGACCAGCTATGGTCGGCGCGTCCGGTGCTCGGCAACGGCGGTTATCGCGGGCCGGTGAAGGGTCTATATATGTGCGGCGCGGGAACGCATCCCGGCGGCGGCGTCACCGGCGCGCCGGGGCATAATGCCGCCGAGGTCATTCTACGCGATCGGGGCTTCTTTGCTCCCCGCTGGCGTTAAGGCTGGCGCCGATCGCCGCATGGCGAGGTAGATCGGCAGGCCCGCCGCCGTCATCGCGAGGCTCCACAGGCTTGCTTCCAGCCCGGCGCCGTAAAAGGCCCAGGCGCTGTATAGAAAGCCGATGACGGTCGCGGCGGCGAAGCCCGCCGAAACCTTGATCGCGCCGCGCCGCTCGAGCAGCAGCGCGGCGGCGGCGCCGACGATGTAGAGGATGATCGCGGTCGAGGTCGTCACCTTGACCATGAAGGCGAAGAGGTCGGCGAGCCCGCGCGAATAATTGGCGTAGACGATCACGCTGGCAAGCGCGCTCGACACGATCTGGGTGATCCATGGCGACGCGAATTTATTATCGCGCGCGAAGGCGGCGGGGAGCAGGCACCGGTGCGCGAGGTCGCGCGGGATATCGCCTTGCAGCAGCACGAAGCCGTTGAGCGCACCAAGCGCGGCAATCGCGGCGAACAGCGCAACGACCTGTCCTGCGCCCGGGCTCACCAGCCGCGAGAAGAAGGTCGCATAAGCGGCGTTCGAATCATGCAGCGCATCGACCGGTACCAGCAGCGTGACCGTCGTGCATGACAACAGATAGAGCAGGCCGACGGCCGCGGCGGCGATGACCGTCGCGCGCGGAACGGTGCGCTCGGGATCCTTGACCCGGTCGCTGACGACGCACGCGCTTTCGAAGCCGAGCAGCGCGAACAGGGTCAGTGTCGCGGCCGAACTGACGCCCGACAGGCTGATCGGCTCGGTGCCCGCCATCGTCGGCGGCGGCGCCGCGCCCGTGCCGAGCGCCCAGACGCCGACGAACACCGCGCCGATCACGGGGATCAGCTTGAGCCCGAGCGTCAGCAGTTGCGCGCCGCCCGCGCGGCGGACACCGAACAGGTTGACCAGCGTGAAGAACCAGATGCAGGCGATGGCGATCAGCGCCGGCGCCGCGCCTTTTTCGCCGAGCCAGGGCATCAGAATCGACATGTTGCTGATCGCTGCGACCGCCAGTGTCGCCACCACCGTCCAGCAGCTGATCCAGTAACTCCACGCGACGATAAAGCCGGTTCCGGGACCGAAAGCCGAAGCGGCATAAGTAAAGGCGGCGCAGCCTTCGGGCAGCCTTCGCGCGAGCCGCGCGAAGACGACCGCGAGGCATAAAGTGCCCGCGATCGATACCCCCCAGCCGACGACGGCATTCCAGCCCAATGGGGCGAGATCGCGGGGGAGCAGGAATACGCCCGACCCGATCATATTGCCCATGCCGAGCGCGACGCACATCAAAAGGCCGAGCTTTTGGCCCGGCCTTTCGTTGTTGGTTGCGGTGTCGGTCACCCGGTCAGAAATCCTTGCTGACCTTGATCCCGATCAGGCGCGGGCGGATGACATTGTCATAGAAGACCCCGCCATTGACGGTGTCGCCTTCGGCATCGCCGCAGATCGTTTCTCCGCACTGAACCGCGCTGTTGATGACCCCGCGGCTGTTGAACAAATTGGTCGCGAACAGTTCGGCAGTCCAGCTCTCGCCCTTGACGCCAAAGCTGACGTCGGCGGTGGTATAGGCCTTGAAGTTGCCGACGATGTCGTTTTCGATGGTGCGCAAGTCCGACCGGCGCTTGCCGATATGGTTCAACGCAAACTGGAAATGGCCATCGGTTCCCATCAGCGGGAATTCGTAGCGTGCAACGGCATTGCCCTTGAACTTCGCAGTGACCGGCAGACGCGAGCCCGACGGCGCGAGTTCGTCATTGCCGAGCGTCGTGCAGTCGAAATCGGCGTTGGCGATCGCGCAGAAGGGACGGCGGATCGTCGCGTCGTTGTAGCTACCACCAAAGCTCAAAGTCAGGCCGCCGGCGCGATAGTTGAGATCGGCCTCGATCCCGCGGATGCGCGCGATGCCCGCGTTGCGGACTTCGCTCAGCCCGTTCGCACCCAGGAAGGACAGCTGGATATTGTTCCAGTCCTCCTGATAGACCGCACCGTTGAAGCGGACATCGCCGAAGCTGGTTTTCCACCCCGCCTCATAATTGTCGAGCGTGTCGGATCCATAGGGCGGCAATGAACCGCGCCGGTTGATCCCGCCGGGGCGGAAACCACGCGACCAGGTCGCATAGACCATCACATCGTCGGTCAGCTTATAGGTCAGGTTCAGCTTGTGGATGAAGTCGGTTTTCTTCGTCCGTTTGTCGAGGTTGGTGCATGGCGATCCCGCGACCACCGCCGGCCCCTGACAGGCATAGACCGGATTGGTGCTGTAGCCGGGGTTGCTGTAGCCGAAAAAGCCGACGAGGCTGTTGTCGAACTTGTAGAGGCGGCCGCCGCCGGTCAGCGTCAACTTGTCGGTGATGTCGAAGCTGAGTTCGCCAAAGGCGGCATAATCGCGGTCGACGCGAAGCTGCTTGGTCAGCCAGATATTATCGACGGTGCCCTGAACCTGCAGATCGTCGGCGAGGTCGTCGATGATATAATGCTGTTCGATATTGTGCGACTGGCGCTGCCAGAACAGGCCGCCGATGAAGCGGACGCGCGCATCGACGGGCGATGCGACGCGAATTTCGCCAAAGCTGCGCTTATAACGGTCGATGCCCTGAATATATTGGTTCGGGCTGATCAGGTCGCCGTCATTGTCCTCGAAATAGGCGCCCGATCCGTTGATCGCGTCGTAGAAATAGGCGTAGTCCGAATAATCGCTGTCGGTCAGCGTCTTGCGGCGAAGGTGGCCGCCGGTTGCGGTCAGATCCCAGTTGCCGATCTTGCCCTCGATCGTCAGCGCGGCCTGAATCCACTTATCGTCGCTGCGTTCGGGATTATATTGCACCGTTTGCAGGCTGCGCGTCACTGCGGCCGAGCGTTCCTGCGCAAAGCTGCCATTGGCTTTCTGGATCTGGCCCATCAGATTCGGGCGGATCGTCCAGTCGTCGTCGAGTTCGATGCCGAGCGCGACGCGCGCGCCATAGGTGTCGACGTCGTTATAATCCTTTTCGACGAAAGGCGCATTATTCTGGGTGATGCCGCTGGTAGGATAGGTGCGGCTGCCGGCGATATTGTCGATATAGCCCGCATCATGCCGATACCAGGCGACAAGGCGCAACGCCGCGCGCTCGCTGAGCGCCGCGTTGAGGAAACCCTCCGCGACGCCGCCGATGCCGCCGCGCGAAACGGTGTTGAGCTCCAGCCCCGCCGAACCGTATGTCCCGCTGGTATCGGGCTGGTTTGTCACGAGCTTGATCGTCCCTGCCATCGAACTGGCGCCGTAGAGTGTGCCCTGCGGACCCGCGAGCGCCTCGACACGCGCGAGGTCATAGGCATGGATGTCGAGCGCGCCCTGGATGGTCGTGATCGGCATTTCGTCGAGATAGGTGCCGACGGTCGGCAGCGAGGTCGAGTGGTTGGCATTTTCGCCCGAGGCGACGCCGCGGAAATAGACCTGGCTGAAACCCGGCGCGAGCGTCTGGATGGTCACCGACGGCAGGAATTTGACGACGTCCTGGAATTCTTTGACCTGCAATTCGTCGAGCCGCTCAGTCCCGATCGCAGTGATCGCCAGCGGCACATCCTGCAGATTTTGTTCGCGTTTCGACGCGGTGACGACAATGTCGCGATCGTCGTCGGTATTGCTCTGCTGCGCGAGCGCCGCGCCCGACGTGCACAACATCGTGCTGCCCAACAGAAATGCACCGCCCTTGGTCAATACTGCCGATAGTTTCCGCATGGAATCCCCCCTTGATGACAGCTGTATGACGCGAACATGACGCGCCGTAGCGCAAGCGCAAGCATTGTTGTGCAGTGCGGCAGTCGTTGGTTGAAAATGTCGTGCGCTGTTGCCGAAAGGCAACGTTTTGTCGCGGGGGCGTTACCGGAAAGCGGCGGGAGTCGCCGGATAGGCGTCGAGAACCGGTCCGAGCGCGCGTTTCAGGGGATCGAGCCATTCTTCATAGGGCCGCCACTGGTCCACGCCGTCGCGATTGATCGGTTTGCGCACCTGCTCGCTCGACGCCGTCCGCACCGCGCGCGCATTGGTGTGGAACGCCATGCACGCGTCTTCGAAGGGCTGGCCCAGAAAGGCGAGCATCGACCGCACTTCGCTTTCGGGATCGTCGAGCAAAGCCTCGTGAATGACGCGGTGGATGCGGCCGGGCTGGACCGCGTCGATGTGCGCCATCAGGCGGACATAGTCTCGATAATATCCGCCGATATCGGAAAGGCCGTAACTGAACGACTGACCCTTCGCGAAATGCTGGCGGAAGTTGGAAAAACAGCAGTCGAGCGGATGCCGCCGCGCGTCGATGATTTTCGCATTGGGCAGGACGACGCGGATGAAGGCGGTGTAGAGCCAGTTGTTCGGCAGCTTGTCGATATAGAAGGGCTTGCCGGTCTTGCGCTGGACCGCGGTGCGCTGAAGGAAGGCCGCGCCCAATTCGGCCAGCCGTTCGGGCGGTGTTTCGGCCAGTGCATCGATCCAGCGGCGCCCGTCGTCATATTTTTCGCGGCCGAGCCCAAGCGCAAGCGCGGGAATGTCCGGAAGCTCCATCGTCCCTTCGATTGCCGAATGACAGCTAAGGATCTGTTCGATCAGCGTCGACCCCGCGCGCGGCATGCCGAGGATGAAGACGGGATCGGAGGCCGGGTCGCCCGCGTCGGCGCGCGCCGCGAAAAATTCGGGGGTGCAGGCGGCGATGATCGCATCGACCGCCGCCGTCGTTTCGGTTGCGCGATAGCCGAGTTGCGTCGAGCGGATCGCGTTGCCCGCGGCATAATGGCGGAACGCCGGTTCATGCTCGCCGGCATCGTCATACGCCTTGCCGAGCGCGAAATGGAGGTGCAGCCGGTCGTCGGCGCGCGCGTCGCTATCTGTACCGGTGCCGATATCGTCGAGGGCGGTTTCCATCGCGGTCCGGTCATCGCCATCGAAGCGGATCGTCTTGAGGTTGGCGAGGCTCCACCAGATTTCGCCGAGTCCCGGTTCGGCCGCGAGTCCATGGCGATAGGCCGCGATGCTGTCGTCCTGTCGCCCGACGGTCTTGAGCATGTGGCCATAGCTCATCCACAATTTCGCATGGCCGGGAAAGCGGCGGGTCAGTTCCTCATAGAGCGCAAGCGCCTCGTCATAACCGCCGATGCGGCCGAGCGCGGCGGCGCGCAAATTGGCGTGCGCCGGATTGTCGGGATCGTCGCCGAGCACCGCATCGAGCATGTCGGAGGCCTCGGCAAAGCGGTTCTGCTTGTAATAGACCGTCGCGAGATTGGCGCGCGCGGCACCGAAACCGGGCGCGAGTTGCAACGCGCGCGTCAGCAATTTTTCGGCGTCCTCATACCGCCCGATCCGTCCCGCGACTTCGGCCAGCATGCGGATCGCGGCGACGTCGGTCGCATCTTCGCGGAGGCGCTGGCGGAGCGCGCTTTCGGCATCGGGTAGCCGGTTCTCGGCGAGGGCAAGGGCGGCATCCACCATCGCCTCGTCATGGATCGTCGCGCCGACGGCATCGAGCGACGCGGCCTGTGCCTCGGTCTCGCGGCCCAGCGCGCGCAGCGCATGCGCGGCAAGGCGATGCGCCGCCGCCGATGTCGGGACCGCGTCGATGATCGCCCGCGCCTGCGCAAGTGCGGCGGCGGGCTCGCCGGTCAGAAGCTGGCGGGCGTTGGCGAGCGCCTGATCGATCGTGACGGTCGCCAAGCTCGCTGTCTCAGCTTTTCGCCGCGCGGGCCTTCGCGACCGCCTGCTTCAACGCGTCATATCCGATCTGGCCCTGGAACAGCTGGTTGCCGACGATCCAGGTCGGGGTGGCGTTGAGCTGGAGCTGGGTCGCGATCGCGAGATTGCTGTCGAGCTCGCGCTGGAACAGCGCCTCGTTCGCGGTCGCGTCGGCGGTGCCGTCGGTAACGACCCCGACCTTTTCGGCCGCCGCTGCAATCGCCGACTTGTCAAGCGAACCCGCCGCGAACATCGCATGGTGGAAGGCATCATATTTGCCCTGCCGGGCTGCGGCGAGTGCCATGATCGCGGCATCGCGGCTCTGCGGCGCGATGATCGGCAGTTCGCGGAACACGACTTTCAGTCGCTTGTCCTCGCGGATCAGCCGGTCGACGTCGGGTACGCTCGCGCGGCAGAAGCCGCAGGCATAATCGGTGAATACGACCAATGTGACGTCGCCGTCGGCATTGCCCGCCCACGCGCCCGCATAGGGCTTTTCAAGCGCCGGGCGGATCGCGTCGATGGCCTTGGCGATTTCGCCATTGCGTTGCGCTTCGAGCGCTTCGGGAATGATCTGCGGGTTCGCCTTGATATAATCGGCGACTACGCCCTCGACCTCACTCTTGCTCATCCCGCCGCCGAAGCGCCCGCCGAGCCAGAAAACGGCGGCGAGCAGGAGTATCCCGCCCGCAGCCATGGCCCATGGGCGCGTTGAAACGCCTTCCATCCCCATCCCCTTTATTTGCGGCAAGCTCTGCGCTGACATCGCCTTGGTCGTTGCGGCCTTTTTCTCCGCCGGCGCGATCGGCGAACGATCGTCACCCTCCATCGTGTGGATACTGTCTGCCGGCGCGGGTTTCGCCAGGGCCGGAATTGCGGCTTCGCCCGCAAAGAGCGGCAGGTCCGGCGCGGCAGGCGCGTTCGCCTGTGCGGCGGCGGCTTCCTCGCGCGCGAGCAATTGTTCGAGACCGGAGGGCGGCGGCGCCAATTCCTCGCGCGGCGCAGGGCGCAGCTTGCTCGCCGCATCGCCGATCCCGTCGCGCAGGCTCTCGCCACTCGCCTTGGCGATATCGACGACGCCGGCCTTTGTCTTGCCGGCGACTTCGCCGAGACCGCGCCCGGCCTCGCTCGACAATTTGCGCGCCTTGTCGCCAAGCGCCATCTTCTCCCACGCCTCGCCGCTCGCCTTTGCTGCGGCGCGGCCGGCTTGTGCCGATCCGCGTCCGGCGGCGCGCGCGGCGCGCGCGGTGAGGACGCCGGTCTTCGAGGCGAATTCGCGTGAACGGCGCGGGATTTCCATCGCTTCGACGCGCGCGGGAATATCGGCGCGGTCGCCGACACGGATCGTCCAGTCAGCGAAGGCTTCGGCGCCGTCACGGATGCGATCCCACAGATTCGCGGCGCCCGCCTTGATCGCTTCGGGCTTCACCAGCGGATCGCGCGGCTTTTCGGTCTTGCTATAGCGCGTGAGGTCGATGCCGACCGGGGGCTCCTCTTTCGGTTTGGCCAGTCCCTCGTCATGCGCAGGCGCGCCGCCTGTCGGCGTCGACGCGGGGTCGCGCAGCCATGGCTGGTAATAATCGTCTTTTCTGTCAGTCACTTGTTGCCCTTGCGCATCATCATTGGCGATGCGGTCCCCGCTTTTTCCGGTTGAATCTAACGCCGTTTGCGCTCGCGTTCCACCTCGGCGCGAGCGACCAGTGAAATATCCTGTGCACGGATCCAGTCGGGCGAGCCCTGGGGCAAGCCCTGCATCGCCAGTTCGGCATTACGCAGTGCGAGCCCCGACTGTCCACCCTGAAGACTGTAACGTTCGGCCGAGGCGAGCGCGGCGCGCGCCTGATCGCCCTTGTTCGCATAGACGATGCCAAGCTGATACCAGGCGAAGGGATTCTGGTTGTCGAGCGCGACCGCGGTTTTCAGCACCTCTTCGGCTTCGGCATAATTGGCCGGATCCTCGGTCGCGATCAGCGCATGGCCCAGCGTGGCGCTGATCAACGGTTGCGATCGCGACAGGCTGACCGCCCTGCGCAGCGCCGGGATCGCTTCCTTCGGCCGTCCCGATTCGAGCAGCACCTGACCTTCGAGTTCGAGGAAATAGGGATCGTTCGGGCTCGTCGCGAGCAGGCCTTCGACCTCGGTCAAAGCCTTTTGCGGATAGGCGCTCTTGTGCCAGGCATAGGCACGCGCATATCGCGCCGGGATGGTCGTATTGCTCTCGGGGAATTTGCGCAGCGTCCGTTCGGGCTCGGCCATATAGCCCGACAGCTTGGCCTTGATCCGCTGGAAGCGCGCCTCGATCTTCGGGTCGGCGGGCTTTTCCCATGCGGGATCGATAACATAGACCTCGCGCAGCGCCTGAATGCGGTCGCCCGACATCGGATGGGTGCGGCCATAGGCCTGATCGTCGTCCTGCTTGACCCCGTACCGAAATTCGAGATTTTGCAGCTTCTTGAAAAAGGCAAGGCTGCCGCGACCGCTGATCCCGGCCTTTGACAGATATTGTGCACCGGCGGCGTCGGCAGTCGATTCCTGCACCCGGCTGAACGCGAGGAATTTGCCGAGCGCGGCCTGTTGTCCCGCCATCATGATCCCCATGCCGGCTTCGCCGCCCCCCGCCGCGATCGCCGCGGCCCCGAGCAGCAGGCTGAGCAGGGAGATGTTCGTCGCCGCCTTGGCGCCGTCGTTCACGCGGATCGCGTGGCCACCCATGACATGGCCCAGTTCGTGGGCGAGCACGCCTTGTACCTCTTCGGCGCTGTCGGCGGCTTCGATCAACCCGCTGAAGACATAGATGTCCTGGCTTCCGGCGACAAAGGCGTTGATGCTGCGGTCGCCGAGCAGATGGACGCGCACCTGCCCGGGCTTGAGCCCCGCGGCGACGAGCAGCGGGTCCATCATGTCCTGGAACAAGGCCTCTGTTTCGGCGTCGCGCAGGATCGACTGTGCCGCCGCCGGACGCATCGCGATGGCGAACATCGCAAGCAATGTCAGCGCGATACGAAAAATGGCGCGCAGCCTGTGCGCACCGCACGCGGGCGGCGGGAAGGGGGCAGTCATCCCCGCCTCTCTTGCGCCGCGCGCCTGAACCCCGAGTGAAGCCATAAGGGCTTATTGGGGGGCAGGTCGCGCGGACGCAAGGTGCAGATCATGCTTATGCGATCAATCGGCCCCGATCAGTCACAGCACGATCGGTTTGCCCGATCAATTGCCGCCCGATCGGTTCGGCCGATCAATTGCCGAAGGTGCGTTGCCACCAGCCGCGGCGGGGTTCGCCGTCGGGGCCTGCGCCCTCGCTGTCGGCATCCGCGGCAACCGGTTCGGCTTCACCCGCGGTTGCGGGTTCGGCTGCCGCTTCGGCCGCAACCGCCTTTTTCGCACGGCTTGCGCGCTTTTTCGGCGCGGGCTTCGCGGGTTCGGCCTCGGCTTCGGCCGGAGCCGAGGCGGCGGGCGCTTCGACAACCGGAGCTTCGGCGGCGGCCTCGGCTGCCGCAGCGGCCTTGGTCTTGCGCGGTGCGCGCTTGCGCTTCGGCTTTTCCTCGGCGACCGGGGCCTCTTCGGCGACCGGCTCGGCGGCTTCCGCGACCTCTACCGGAGGCGCTTCTGCTTCGACGGCAGCCTCTTCGGCAACGTCGGTCGCATCGGCCTTCTTGCGGCCACGTCCACCACGGCGGCGGCGGGGCTTGGCTTCGGCTTCCTCGGCGTCCGTTTCAGGCGCAGCCTCGACAGCTTCGACCGGTGCAGCTTCGGCTGCGTCGGCTTCGGCGCTCTCGCCTTCGTGATCGTCGGCTTCTTCGCCACCTTCGACGATCTCATTGCCTTCGTCATCGCGGCGACCACGGCGGCCACGGCGGCGGCGGCGGCGACGCTTGCGGCCTTCACCGTCTCCGTCGCCTTCCTCACGGTCGCGCGCGCCTTCTTCGCGATCACGCGAGCGGGCAGGGCGTTCGTCGGCGGCCTCTTCTTCGGCTTCTTCTTCCTCGTCCTCGGGATAATCGTCGTCGTCATCGTCCTCGATCGGCGCGATCGGGGCGAAGCTGCGGCGCGCGACCGGCGGCGGGCCGCTGACCTCGACCGCCATGCGCGCACCCTCGGTCTCGCCGTCGGGCAGGATTTCGACGGTTACGCCATAGAGTTCCTCGATTTCGCGCAATTCGCGGCGCTTTTCGTTGAGGAGGTAGAAGGTCGCTTCCTGGCTTGCGCGCAGGGTGATCTTGTTGCCCTTGCCGCGTGCGGCTTCCTCTTCGATCAGGCGCAGCGCGCTGAGACCGGCCGAGCTGGCGGTGCGGACGAGGCCGGTGCCTTCGCAATGCGGGCACGGACGCGTCGAAGCTTCGAGCACGCCGGTGCGCAGCCGCTGGCGGCTCATCTCCATCAGGCCGAAGCCCGAGATGCGGCCGACCTGGATGCGCGCGCGGTCGTTCTTCAGCGCATCCTTCATTGCGCGCTCGACCTTGCGGACGTTCGAGCCATGATCCATGTCGATGAAGTCGATCACGACCAGCCCCGCCATATCGCGCAGGCGCAGTTGGCGGGCGATTTCGGCCGCAGCCTCGAGGTTGGTGCTGAGCGCGGTCTGCTCGATATTATGCTCGCGCGTCGAGCGGCCCGAGTTGATGTCGATCGACACCAAAGCCTCGGTCGGGTTGATCACCAGATAGCCGCCCGATTTGAGCTGGACGACGGGATTGAGCATCCCGGCGAGCTGGTCCTCGACCCCATAGCGCTGATAGAGCGAAACGGGATCGGCATATTGCTTCACGCGCCGGGCATGGCTCGGCATCAGCAGCTTCATAAACTGCTTCGCGGCCTTATAGCCCTCGTCGCCTTCGACGAGCACTTCTTCGATGTCTTTATGATAAATATCGCGGATCGCGCGCTTCACCAGGTCGCTGTCCGAATGGACGAGCGCGGGCGCGCTCGATTCGAGCGTCTTTTGGCGAATCTCGTCCCACAGGCGCGCGAGATAGTCGAAGTCGCGCTTGATCTCGACCTTGGTGCGGCTCATCCCCGCGGTGCGGACGATGCAACCCATCGTCGGCGGCAGCGCGAGTTCGTCGATCATCGCCTTCAGCTTGCGGCGATCGGCGCCGTTCGAAATCTTGCGGCTGATCCCGCCGCCGTGCATCGTGTTCGGCATCAGCACGCAATAACGGCCGGCGAGCGACAGATAGGTGGTGAGCGCGGCGCCCTTGTTGCCGCGTTCTTCCTTGACGACCTGCACCAGCATCACCTGGCGGCGACGGATGACGTCCTGGATCTTGTAGCGACGACGCAGCGACATGCGGCTTTCGCCATCCTCGTCGTCGTTCCGGCGGCCACGTCCGCGGCCCCGGCCGCCCTTGCGGCCGTCGCGTCCGCGGCGCTTGCGGTCACCGCCGCGGCCGTCCTTGCCTTCTTCGGCGCCATCTTCGGCTTCGCCGGCATCGCCATTTTCGACGTCGCCATCCTCGTCGCCGTCGCCGTCGCCGTCTTCGCCGATGGTTTCGGGGGCGGGCGCGTCGCCATTTTCGTCTTCGTCATGATATTCGACGTCGGCGACATCGCCTTCGAGCTCGTCGAGGTCTTCCTCGGCGCGCTGTGCGGCGGCGGCGGCATGTTCGGCTTCTTCGCGCAGCAGCGCGTCGCGGTCTTCTTTCGGAATCTGGTAATAGTCGGGGTGGATTTCGCTGAAGGCGAGGAAGCCGTGGCGATTGCCGCCATATTCGACGAATGCCGCCTGCAAAGACGGTTCGACACGGGTCACCTTGGCCAGATAGATATTGCCCTTGAGCTGCTTGTGCTCGGCGGACTCGAAATCAAACTCCTCGATTCGGTTTCCCTTGGTGACGGCGACCCGGGTTTCTTCCCGGTGCCGCGCGTCGATCAACATGCGCGTGGTCATTAGATACACTCCAAGCGCGCGTCAGCGCGCCATCAAAAAATCCCGCGAACCTCCCCGAGGGAAAGCCACGGCGGATACGGGTGAAAAGAAAAAATACGTTATTGCCGAAAGGAGCCTGCGTCCGGTCCTGGACGCGCATGCGGTCTTCAAATCCGGCGACGGCCGGGGCGAAAGCGCCCGCGTCGGGATTCAAAGAGGGCATGGCAAGCCTCATACGGCATCAACCTGTTACGGGATGAGCGGGCGGGCAGGGCGGGCGTTTGCGAACGCCCTGACTGTCCGGTCAACCGGGTGGACTGGCGGCAGGTCGCCCTTCCCCGCATGTCCGGCACCAAGGCGGCCATGATCCGCACATAAGCGGAGCAGGCCTTCCCCTCAAAAGGCCGGACGGCACCGGGAACGACACCGTCAGTGAGGGCGTGCTAGCATTGGCATCTGCCGACGGCAACCACAACCACCGCACAAAGATAGGTTGGTGCGAAGGTGTTGCAAGAAAACCCGCATCGGCGAACAGGTTGAATTGCCTGCCAACCCCGCCGGTTCAAGCGCGTTTGGCGCGCGATGCCTAATGCTCGATTCACATTATTATGCGGCCTGCCACCTGCGTCATCCAATAAGCGCTGGACCCGCGCGCGTTTCCGGCGGCATAGACGCGCCATGAGCCTGCTCGCCCTGCTTGGCATGATCGCGTCTCCGTCCGCAGCTGTTGCGGGACGGCCAACCGTCGATCCGACGTTCGACAGGCCGCGTAGCGAGTTACGGGTTTCGGCTGGCTTCCGTGCCAAGCGCCCTGGAAAACGGTACAGCGTGACCGTTCCGATCGGGAAGCCGAGGCCGTCGGTGTCGCTTCCACGCATCGAAGGGCCGGCGGACGGCCGCCTGCCGCTTGTCGTGATCGACGCGGGGCATGGTGGGCACGATCCCGGCGCGATCAGCCCGCACAGCGGAAAACGCGAAAAGGACATCACGCTCGCGCTGGCTCGCGCGATCCGTGCCGACCTTCTCGCCTCGGGCCGCGTGCGTGTCGCGCTGACACGCGCCGACGACCGCTTTCTGGTGCTCGAGGAACGTTATGGCATCGCCCGGCGGCTGAAAGCCGATCTGTTCATCTCGGTGCATGCCGATGCCGCGGAGAATAGCGAGGCGAGCGGCGCGTCGATCTACACATTGTCCGAGGTTGCCTCCGACCGCGAGGCGGCGCGGCTCGCGGCGCGCGAGAACAAGGCGAATATCATCAATGGCGTCGATCTGGGCGCGCACAGCGGCGATGTGTCGGCGATCCTGCTCGACCTCACGCAGCGCGAGACGATGAATGTCGCGTCCGATTTTGCGCGCTTGCTCCAGCGTGAGGCATCGGGCGATGTCAAATTCCGCACCACCGCGCATCGCTTCGCCTCGTTCATCGTGCTGAAGGCGCCCGATACCCCGTCGGTCCTGTTCGAAACGGGTTTCATCTCGAACAAGGAGGACAGCGAATTCCTCGCTTCGTCCGCCGGACAGAAACAGGTCGCGCGGGGCGTGCGTAACGCGGTGCAGGTTCATTTCGCGCGGCGGATTGCCCCGCGTTGAAGCCGACTTGCCGGCTATAATATAGTCTTGACTAACTTTTCTGTGGCGCACAACTTTCCGCGGCTTGTCGCGGGAGAGACGCATGGCATGGAGCAACTGGTCGGGTAGCGTCACCGCAAACGGCGCGGTCGCGCGCCCGCAAAGCGAGGACGAACTGGCGGCGCTCGTCCGCAGCGCGAGCAGGCTGCGCGTCACCGGCGCCGGGCACAGCTTCATGCCGCTTTGCGAATCGGGTGAATTGATCGTCAGCCTCGACAATCTGGCGGGGACGATGCGTATCGCCGCCGACCGCCGGACCGCGCGCATTCCCGCGGGCTGGAGCATCCGCCGCCTGACCGCGGCACTGTGGGAGGAGGGGCTGGCGCTCGCCAATCAGGGCGACGTCAATCCGCAGTCGCTCGCTGGAGCGATGGCGACGGGCACGCATGGCACCGGGGTCGATCTGGGGTCGCTTGCGACTTTTGCGAGGGGTTTCCGCCTCGTCGGCGCCGATGGCGAGACGCATTGGTGCGATGCCGAAACCAACGCCGACCTCTATCAGGCGCAGCGCCTCTCGCTCGGCCTGTTCGGTGTCGCGACCGAAATCGAGGTCGCGGTGGTTCCCGCCTTTCACCTGTCCGAGCGGATCGAAAAGCGCCGCTGGGCCGAAATTCGCGAGAGCTATGACGAGTTGGCGCGGCAGCACCGCCATATCGAATTCTGGTTCTTTCCGCACAGCGACCATGTGATCCTGAAAACGCTGGATATCTGCGACCCGTGCGACCCGCCGCCGAGCACGACCGACATGGAGGAGGCGACATTCCGGCGCATTCTCGACATTGCGGCGCGGCTGCCTTTCCTCACGCCCTTTCTGCAGCGTCTGATGATGCGAACGAACATCAGCGGTCGGCGCCGGGGCCCTGCGCACGCCATTTTCCCCTCGGATCGCACGATCCGGTTCGAGGAGATGGAATATGAAATACCGCGTGCCGCCGGGCTTGAAACGCTCGACGAGGTTGTCGGCTGGATCCGCAAGAAACGGCTGCCGGTCACCTTCCCCTTCGAGTATCGCACCGTCGCCGCCGACGATATCTGGATGAGCCCGATGAACGCGGGGCCCGTGGCCGCGATCTCGATGCACCAATATGCAAAAATGCCCTGGGCTACGCTGTTCGCCGATGCCGAGGCGATCTTTCGCGGTGCCGGGGGGCGGCCGCACTGGGCCAAGCGTCATACGCTGAGCCGTGCCGACGTCGCCGCGCTTTACCCGATGGCTGCGCGCTATACAGCGGTTCGCCGCGCCGCTGATCCCGGCGGTAAATTCCTCAACCCGCATCTGGAGACATTGTTCGCATGACGACCGACCGTGAATTGCACGACCATCTGATCGGCCAGCAGGGATCGCGTGCCGACCTCAACACGCCCGTGCTGATCCTCGATGTCGATGCGCTCGACCGCAACATCGGGCGAATGGCGGCGCTCACGTCGGATCGCGGCGTCGCGCTGCGCCCGCATGCGAAGACGCACAAGAGCGTCGATATCGCCAAACGCCAGATCGCAGCGGGCGCGGTCGGCGTATGCTGTGCGAAGATCGGCGAGGCCGAAGCGCTGGCCGGGGGCGGCGTGACCGATATTCTGATCACCTCGCCCGTTGCGGCGCCCGCAGCGATCGAACGGCTAGCGAAACTGGCGGCGACCGCCGACGGGCTGATGGCGGTGGTCGATCACCCGGCCGTCGCCGAGCGGATCGACGCGGCGCTGGTGGCCGCGGGGGCGAAGCTTGACGTCATTATCGACATCGACCCCGGCATCGCGCGCACCGGCGTCGCGTCGGCTAAAGGGGCCGTGGCCTTGGCGAAGGCGATCGCCGCATCGCCGAACCTCGAATATCGCGGAGTGCAATTCTATTGCGGGTCGCAGCAGCATATCGAAAGCTATGCCGATCGCCGCGCCGCGATCGTCGAGCGCACCGCCTATCTGCAGGACGTGATCGCCGCGCTGGCCGAGGCGGGCTTTGCGCCCGAAATCATTACCGGATCGGGAACCGGCACGCACCGCATCGACCTCGACCTCGGCGTCTTCAACGAGCTGCAGGCGGGCAGCTATGTCTTCATGGACAAGCAATATCTCGACTGCGACATCGCCGACGGCGCCGAACCCCCGTTCGAGGTTTCGCTTGCCGTCGACGCACGCGTTGTCAGTGCCAATCACAGCGGGCTCGTCACGATCGATGCGGGCTACAAGTCGCTTTCGACCGACGGCGGCGTCGCGGTCGTCCAGCGCGGAGCGCCCGAAACCGCCTTCTTCGCGTTCATGGGCGACGAACATGCCGCGCTGATCGCGCCGGGAATCGGGAACGAGCTCCAGCCCGGCGATCCGGTCAGCCTGACCGTGCCGCACTGCGACCCGACGGTGAATCTCTATGACCATTATCATATCGTCGCGGGCGACACGCTCATCGATATCTGGCCGGTGAGCGCGCGCGGCCGCGCGCGGTGATCGTCGCCGCGCGCCAGCCGCCAAAACAGGATCGCGCGCGGCAGACGCGCGAACGCTTGCTCGACGTCGCGGGCGACTTGCTTGCCGAAGTCGGGCTCGAGCGGATTTCGACCAATATGATCGCCGCGCGTGCCGGACTGACCCCGCCCGCGCTCTATCGCTATTTCGACGACAAATATGCGGTGATCGAAGCGCTGGGGCGGCGGTTGATGGAGCGCCAGAATGATGTGCTCGACCGTTGGCTTGCGTTGCATGCGGCGAGCGGGATCGCGGGCATGGCCGATCATATCGGTGCGCTTCTGGCCGAAAACGCCGCGGTGACGCGCGCCGAGCCGGGGGCGGTGTGGATATTGCGCGCGCTGCACGCGACGCCGCGTCTTGTCCACGTCCGGCTCGAATCGCATCGGCATGTGACCGACCGGCTCGCCGATGCCTGTGTGCCGCACCTTCGCGGTATAGACACCGCAGCGCTCTGGGCGCGGCTGCGGCTCGCGGTCGAACTCGGCTTTGCCGCCGACGAAATGCTGTATGAAGAGGACCGCGTTTCGGCCGCTGCCGTGCGTGCCGAAGTGTCGGATATGCTCGGCTCGGCGCTGCGCGATCTGGCAACCAGCGTCTAGTCTTGCGCCTCGCCGCATGCACGCTTCCCTTTCGTCGACACAGGCTTTAGAGGCGGGGGCATATGGCCGCCGATAGTCCGCCCGATTTCCGTTTGCGCCTGCGCCGCGACAGCAACGCCGTCATCGCATGGCTGAGCGATATGTGGGGGCGGCGCTGGTTCCGTTGGCTTGGCTATCTCGCGCTTGCGGGCCTGCTTGGTATCGCGCTGATCTGGGCGGTTTTTGCGCGCGATCTGCCCTCGGTCGACCAGCTTCGCGACTATGAGCCGGCGCTGCCGACGATGGTTCGCGACGGCGAGGGCAAGCCCGTGCATGCCTATGCGCGCGACCGGCGCGTCCAGCTCGAATATAGCGAATATCCGCAACTGCTCGTGCGCTCTTTCCTCGCGGCCGAAGACAAGACCTTCTTCAGCCATGGCGGGATCGACTATCCCGGCATCGCGACCGCGATCTTCACCAACCTGACCAGCAGCGGCCGTCCCGTCGGCGCCTCGACGATCACGCAGCAGGTCGCGAAGAATCTGCTCCTGACCAACGAGCTCAGCTATCGCCGCAAGGTGCGCGAGGCGATCCTCGCGATGCGCATCGAGGATGCGCTGACCAAGGAACAGATTCTCGAACTCTACCTCAACGAAATCCCGCTCGGCCGCCGCAGCTTCGGCGTGCAGGCGGCGAGCCGCGCCTATTTCGACAAGGATGTCGACCAGCTCCAGCTGCACGAAATGGCATTTCTTGCGATCCTGCCCAAGGCGCCGGAGAAATATGGTCGCGCGCGTAACGCGGCGGAAGCGCTCGCGCGCCGCAATTTCGTGCTCGGGTCGATGGAGAGCAATGGCTGGATCACAGCGGCGCAGCGTGACGCCGCGCGTGCGATGCCGCTTGGCCTCACCAACACGGGCAACACCGCGGTCGCGCAGGTCGGCGGCTATTATATGGAAGAGGTCCGGCGCCAGCTGATCGCCCAGTTCGGCGAAACCGCCGACAAGGGCCCGCACAGCGTCTATGCCGGTGGCCTCTGGGTGCGCACACCCTATGACGGCAAGATGCAGCAAGGCGCCACGATGGCGCTGCGCAAGGGGCTCCAGCGCTATGACGCGGGCAAAGGCTGGTCGGGGCCGATCGCGACGATCGAGGCCGACGACCAGTGGCAGAGCCGCCTCGCGTCGAGCTTCATCGGTATCGATTACGACAATTGGCGTGTCGCCGCGGTGCTTTCGAAATCGGCGGGTGCGGCGCGCATCGGTTTCGCGAATGGCGACACGGGCACGCTGCCCGCCAGCGCCGCGACGATGGGGTATCGCAAGACCGGCGGCAGCGCCTTTTCGGCGATGCGTCCGGGCGATCTGATCGTCGTCAAATCGAGCGGTGGCAGCAGCTATGCGCTGCGCAACATTCCCGAAGTGTCGGGGGGCATGGTCGTCGAAAGCCCGCATTCGGGCCGCATCTATGCGATGCAGGGCGGTTTCGACGTCCGTCTGTCGCCTTTCAACCGCGCGACGCAGGCCGAACGTCAGCCGGGCTCGACGATCAAGCCCTTCGTCTACGCCGCCGCGCTCGACAACGGCATGACCCCCGCGACGATGATCGTCGACGGACCCTTTTGCGTCTATCAGGGCGCGCGCTTCGGCAACAAATGTTTCCGCAACTTCGGCGGTGCGGGCGGCAGCGGCGAGCATACGATGCGTTGGGGTCTCGAACAGTCGCGCAACCTGATGACGGTGCGCACCGCGAGCCAGATCGGCATGGAACCGGTGGTCGAAATGATCGGCACGATGGGGATCGGCAAGCACGAGCCCTATCTTTCGACCGCGCTCGGCGCCGGGTCGACGACGGTCGAAAAGATGACCAATGCCTATGCGATGCTCGCCAATCACGGCCGCGAATTGAAACCGCGCGTGATCGATTATGCGCAGGACCGCCGCGGCAAGGTGATCTTCCCGGCGAACTGGAGGCCGTGCGAAGGCTGTAACAAGAAGGACTGGGACGGCCGGCCGATGCCGCGCTTCGCCAAGTCGGGCAAGCAGCTGATGGATCCGATCACCGCCTATCAGGTCGTCCATATGCTCGAAGGCGTCGTCCAGCGCGGCACCGCGGTGCGGCTGCGCGACCTCAATGTCCCGCTGTTCGGAAAGACGGGCACGACCTCCGGCCCGAACGATGTGTGGTTCGTCGGCGGCACTCCCGACGTCATCGCGGGCATGTACATCGGCTTCGACCAGCCGCGCAGCATGGGCGGCTATGCACAGGGCGGCAGCTATGCGGCGCCGATCTTCAAGGATTTCGCGCTCGCCGCGCTTGCCGATCGCCAGCCGATCCCCTTCAGTGCGCCCAAGGGCGTGCGCATGGTACGCATCGACCGTCAGTCGGGGCGCCGCGTCTATGGCAGCTGGCCGGGTACCGATCCCAAGGCGTCGATCATCTGGGAGGCCTTCAAGCCCGAGAGCGAGCCGCGCCGGACGATTCGCGAAGAGGAAATCAAGCCGATCAAGGCACCGAAGCGCTCGAGCGGTCCCGCGCAAAAGGGATCGACCGGCCGGACCGACAGCGATTTCCTCGACGACCGCGGCGGCATTATCTGACGTCGCGCACCGCCTTCCCCTGCGGCCCGTCAGGCCGTAAGGGCGGGATCAACATATTTCAGGAGCAAGGACATGCGCGCCGAAGCGCAGGATCATATCGACAAGATTGGCGCCGCGCTGGCGCTGTTGCGGCGTTTCCTCGACTGGGACCGCGCGGTGCGGCGGCTCGACGAACTCAATGCGAAGGTCGAAGACCCGACGCTGTGGAACGACGCCAAGGCCGCGCAGGAAGTCATGCGCGAACGCCGCCGGCTCGACGAGGCGATCACCGCGACGCGCGCGATCGAAACCGAATGCGCCGACACCGCCGAACTGATCGAGCTGGCCGAAATGGAAGGCGACGAGGCGATGGTCGATGAGGCGGTCGCCAGCCTTGCGACGCTCGCCGCGCGCGCCGAGGAAGACAAGATCAAGGCGCTGCTCGCGGGCGAAGCCGACGCGAACGACGCCTATATCGAGGTCCATGCTGGCGCGGGCGGTACCGAAAGCCAGGACTGGGCCGAAATGCTTCAACGCATGTACAGCCGCTGGGCTGAAAAGCGCGGACTGAAGGTCGAGCTGGTCGAATATCAGGCGGGCGAACAGGCGGGCATCAAGTCGGCCACGATGCTAGTGAAGGGCGAAAATGCCTATGGCTATGCCAAGACCGAAAGCGGCGTCCACCGCCTCGTCCGCATCTCGCCCTATGACAGTTCGGCGCGCCGTCACACCAGCTTCTCGTCGGTCTGGGTCTATCCGGTGATCGACGATAATATCGATATCGAGATCAACGAGGGCGACCTCAAGATCGACACCTATCGCGCTTCGGGCGCGGGCGGCCAGCACGTCAACACGACCGATTCGGCGGTGCGCATCACGCACATCCCGACCGGCATCGTCGTCGCGAGCCAGAACGACCGTTCGCAGCACAAGAACCGTGCGACCGCGATGGGCATGCTGAAGGCGCGGATGTACGAAGCCGAGCTGCAAAAGCGCGAGGCCGCGGCGTCGGGCGAATATCAGGCGAAGACCGAGATCGGCTGGGGCCACCAGATCCGTTCCTATGTCCTCCAGCCGTATCAGCTGGTGAAGGATCTGCGCACCGGGGTGACCTCGACGGCGCCGTCCGACGTGCTCGACGGAGCGCTCGACCCCTTCATGGCGGCGGCGCTGTCGCAGAAGGTGACGGGCGAAAAGGTCGAAGTGGAAGACATCGACTGATGAAGCGCGCAGCCGCCGTCCTGCTGGCGTTCCTGCCGCTGCTGAGCGGCTGCGACGCGCCGTGGGACGATGGCAGCGACCGCGCCGAAACCGCGCGCGACTTTCCGCCCGCCGACCGGCCGGTGGCACCGACGGTCTCGACCAAATGGTCGACCGAGGAAGCGCGCGACCGCGTCAACGAAGCCGATGATGTGATGGACTCGGCCGACGTCCGCCCGGGCATGACGGTTGCCGACATCGGCGCGGGCGACGGCTATTATACCGTGCGCCTCGCGCAGCGCGTCGGGGCGGGCGGACGCGTGCTGGCGCAGGATATCATTCCCGAAGTGATCGAGCGCCTTGCCGATCGCGTTGCGCGCGAGCGGCTCGACAATATCTCGCTCAAACTCGGGGCGGTCGACGATCCGCGCCTGCCCGCGGCGAGCTTCGACCGCGTGTTCATGGTCCATATGTATCACGAGATCGGTGAGCCTTACGCCTTCCTCTGGCGGCTGCGCCCGGCGCTTCGCAAGGGTGGGCAGGTGCTCGTCGTCGACGGCGATCGTCCGGTCGCGCAGCACGGCACGCCCTTCCGCCTGCTGGTGTGCGAGTTCGAGGCGGTGGGCTACAAACTCGTCTCCTACGACGACAAGCAGCATGCGGGCGGCTATCTCGCGCGCTTCGAGCCCGAAGGAAAGCGCCCCGAGCCCGATGCGATCAAGGTCTGCGACAATCCCTGAAGGGAATTGGCCCTAATAGACGATCAGCCGGTCGTCGGTGTCGATCCCGGCCATGAAGCTGACCAGCCCCGCCGCGCGTACATGCGGCACGAGTTCGGTGGCGGTCATGCCGGCGAGCGCCATGCCCGACTGGCAAACGAAGAGGGCGACCTCCATCGCGATCGCTTCCTCGACCAGCGATGCGAGGTCGGGCTGCCCCGCGGCGCGGCGCGCTTCGTCGCCCGAAAAGGACAGGGGAGCGCGCAGCAGGACCGCGGCCTCGCCCTGCAGGAAGATGCGCACCGGCCGTCCGAGCGCCGCCGCCGCCATCGCCGCTTCGAGCGCGGCATAAAGCCGCCGTCCCTCGGCGACCGCGACGATGATGTTCAGGCCTTGCATATCGGGCACTCGGGATCTTTGGGCACGCCGACCTCGCGCCAGCGCCGGTCGAGCATATCGATGATCGCGAGCCGTCCCGTCAACGCGGAGCCCCAGCCGCTGAGCGCGCGTACCGCCTCCAGCGCGGCCATCGTGCCGATCATTCCCGCGAGCGCGCCCATGACGCCGGTTTCGGCGCAATTGATCCCCGGCCGGTCGGGGTCGTTACCGACAAGGCAGGCGTAGCAGGCATGGCCCACGCGCCAGCCCTCGTAAAGCGCGACCTGCCCATCGAACGCGCCGATCGCCGCACTCAGCAGCGGAATACTCTGCGCCACCGCCGCGCGGTTCACGACGAGCCGCGTTTCGAAATTGTCGCACCCGTCGAGGATCAGGTCTGCGCCTTCGAGCAGCATATCGGCATTGCCCGCGTCGATCCGCTCGGCGACGGCGACGGCATCGACGTGCGGATTGATGCGCCGCGCCGCGCCGGCCGCAACCTCTGCCTTCAGCGCGCCGATATCGGCATCGGTGAAGAGCGGCTGCCGCTGCAGGTTGGACAGCTCGATGACATCATGGTCGATGATAGTCAGCTTGCCGACGCCCGCCGCCGCCAGATAGGTGATCGCCGGACAGCCGATCCCGCCCGCGCCAATGATCACGACATGCGCCGCCTTCAGCTTCGCCTGTCCCGCCCCGCCAAAGGCCGGGAGGATGATCTGGCGGGCATAACGGTCGAGTTCGGCGTCGCTGAGCACCGGTTAGCGCAGCTTGATGCCTGACAGGGAAGCGACGCCTGCTGTCTCCGCGGTCTCGTCGGCCGCATCGCTTTCGACGCCGGTCGATCCGAAACCGCCTGCGCCGCGCTTGGTCTCGTCGAGCGTTTCGACTTCGGCAAAGGTCGCGCGCTGGACGGGCGCGGGGACGAGTTGCGCGATGCGGTCGCCACGTTTGATCTCGAACGGTTCGTCGCCGAGGTTCGCGAGGATCACCTTCACTTCGCCGCGATAGTCGCTGTCGATCGTCCCCGGCGTGTTGAGGCAGGTGACGCCATGTTTGAGCGCGAGGCCCGAGCGCGGGCGCACCTGCACCTCGTAACCCGCGGGGATCGCCATCGCGAAGCCGGTTGCCACCGCGTGTCGCGTCCCAGGGCGCAGCGTCAGCGTCTCGGCGGCGACGACGTCCATCCCCGCCGCACCATCGCTGGCATAGGCTGGCAGGGGCAGGCCGCCGCCGTTTGGCAGCCGCTGCAGGGCGATCTCAATCTCTTTCAAGGGGTGCGCGTTTTTCGAGCTCATCGGCGATCTTTTCCATCAATTTGCGGGCGACGGCCTGCTTGGGCAGCCGGTCCCAGCTGTCTACGCCGTCTTTGCTAACGATATGCACCCGGTTGCTTTCGCCGCCCATCGGATCGGCGGACACATCATTGGCGACGATCCAGTCGCATCCCTTGCGCGCCAGTTTTGCCTGTGCGTGCGGAATGACGTCGTTGGTTTCGGCGGCAAAGCCGACCAGCAATTTCGGGCGTTCGGGCGATTTGGCGACGCTGGCGAGAATGTCGGGATTCTCGGCGAGCGCGAGCGGCGGAACCTGTCCGCTGCCATCCTTCTTGATCTTTTGGGCTGCGGTGTCGGCGGCGCGCCAGTCGGCGACCGCGGCGACCATGATCGCGGCATCGACGGGCAGGCCCTCGGCAACCTCGGCGGCCATCTCGACCGCGGTTTCGACATCGACGCGGATCACCCCCGGCGGGGTCGGCAACGGGACGGGCCCCGCGATCAGGAGCACCTCGGCGCCCGCTTCGGCGGCGGCGGCGGCGATCGCAAAACCCTGCTTTCCGCTCGACCGGTTGGCGATGTAGCGCACCGGATCGATCGGCTCGTGCGTCGGCCCGGCGGTGATCAGGATGCGGCGCCCGAACAGCGGGCGATGGTCCGCCGGGGCAAAGTCGGGCTGGCCGGTGAGGGGCCGCACGGCAGGCGCATTGGCGAGCGCAGCGTCGATCGCGTCCTTGATCGCGGCGGGTTCGGGCAGGCGGCCAGGGCCATATTCGCCGCATGCCATCTCGCCCTCGTCGGGCTCCATCACCGTCACGCCGTCGCCGCGCAGGGTGGCGACATTGCGCCGCGTCGCGGCGTGGAGCCACATGCGGACATTCATCGCGGGGGCGGCGAGCACCGGCTTGTCGGTCGCGAGCAGCAGCGTGGTCGCGAGATCATCGGCGATCCCCGCCGCCATCTTGGCGAGCAGGTCGGCAGTGGCTGGCGTGACGACGACCAGATCGGCCTCGCGGCTGAGCTGGATATGCCCCATTTCGACCTCGTCCTTGAGGTCGAAGAGATTGGTGTAGACCTTGTTCTCGGACAGCGCGGCGAGCGTCAGCGGCGTCACAAATTGTTCGCCCGCACGCGTCATCACGCAGCGGACGACATAGCCGCCCTTGCGCAGCAGCCGGACGAGCTCGATGCTCTTGTACGCGGCGATCCCGCCGCCGATGATCAGAAGAATGCGCGGTGCGGCCATCAGTGGTGGCAGGCCCGCCCGCCAGGGGCGGCGATCGACAGGGGGTGATTCATCGCCGTCTCCTTCGCGCATCAGTTATGCGCTTCCTTGCCGCAGTTCAAGCGCAGGGCTTATACGGCAGTGGCTCGATTGGGGGCGTTTTCTCCGCGCAGCGAGCGTGCGAGCTCGGCGAGCGCCGCGGGCGCGAAGACGAGGCCGATGAACAGGGTCGGCGTCACAAGCATCGCCCAATAGAAATTGGCGGGCCGCGCAAACATCATCAACAGCATAGCATAGCCAAGCTGGATCGAGAGCGCGGCGAGCCCGAGGCGCGAGCGCCATGCCGCCCAGCCGAGAAGCGCGAGCGGGACGAGCAATGCGCCGACCCATCCGGCAAAGAAGCGAAGCAGCGACGATGCCTGGACGAACGAAAGATAGGCGATCCAGCCGCCTTGTCCGTTCCAGCCCTGACTCGCGGCGTCGGCGGGGGTCGTGACCGCAGCCAGCGCCGCGACATGCGCTGCGAGGCCCGCGGCGAAGCCGAGGCCGATCGCGAGCCATCCCGCCGCGGCGCGCCAGTCGCGGTCGATCAATGCAAAGAGCCCGAACAGCATTGCGACCGGCAAGACGGTCTCGCGGATCGCGACCGCTGCTGCGACGATGGCCATTGCGGCCCATGGGCGGGCAGGCCGATAGAGCGCCAGCGCCAATGCGATGAGCACCCCGGCTGCGACTTCGTGGATGAAGATCCATTCGCGCGCCGCAAGCTGCGTCAGGTTCGCCGCGACGAACAGCGCACCGATTGCGGCGGCACGCGGCAGGTCCGGTTCGGTTCGCAGCCGGCGATACCAGGCGGAGATCGCCGCTCCGCCGATAAGGAGTAATATGAGCTGCGCCTTTTTCTCGCCGAGCGCGGCGACGATATGGGCGAGCGTCGGCAGGCGAACGGCGACAAAGGGGCGCAGCGGATAGTCGCCGGCGCGATGTTCCGCCGCGGCCGTCGTATAATAGGATTCGCCCGCCGCGACGCGCTGCGCGATGCGGGCGTAGAGCGCATGATCGCCGACGAGGCCGTCGAAATGCGGCGAGGAGGATGTTGCGACCCTCACATGATCGCGGCCGACGTCGCTCGTCGCACCCCATGCCATCAACAAGGCGAGAAGGCCCAATATGGCCGCCGCGATGGGGCGTGAAACGCCGACGAAGCGGTTCCAGCCGGGTGCGGCGGTTGCTATTTGCGCCATGTCAGCGCCGACGACATCGCGAAATTCCAGATCGCGCCGACGACGACGCCGGCAACCCCGGCGACCCACCAGCGCTCGTCATGCCCCGCCATCCAGGTGCCGATACCGATGTTGGCGACCGCGCCCAGCGCCGAAATCGCATAGAAGCTGGCAAGGCCGCCGACGAGACGCCAGCCCTTGAGCTTGCGATCGGCATAGGTGAAGCTGTTGTTGAGGAAGAAGTTGAACGCGATTGCCGTCATCACGGCTGCGGTCTGCGCCGTGACAAAGGCGCTGCCGGTGCCGAGGATCGTGCGCAGCACGGCAAGGTGAACGAACACGCCGAGCCCGCCGACCATCAGGAATTTGAGCAGGCGGACGGGCACGAAGCGCCCGATCGTCTTGTCGGCGATCAGTTCGGCATATTCGGCGATCACGCGCGCGCCGATCTTGCTCTCGCCCGCCTCGCGCGTGCGGAACTGATAGGGGATTTCGGCAACCTTCAGCGGTGCCGGGCTCGATGCCAATATGTCGATCAATATTTTGAACCCGATCGCCGACAGGCGCGGCAGTGCGCGTTCGAAGGCGTCGCGGCGCACCGCGAAAAAGCCGCTCATCGGATCGGACACATCGGTGCCGAGCGCGATTTGTCCGGCGCGGGTCGCGAGCCGGCTCATCCGTGCGCGATCCTTGTCCCAATCGCCGATCCCGCCGCCCGCGACATAGCGCGTACCGACCGCGATATCCGCTCCGTCCGCCACGATCGCGTCGATCAGCTTCGGCAGCGCATCTTCGCTATGCTGCAGGTCGCCGTCCATCACCGCGATTACGGGCGCGGCGGTCGCCAATATACCCTCGACCACCGCCGACGACAGGCCGCGGCGGCCGACGCGCTGGACGATCCGCACATGGCGCGATCCGCGGCCGATCCGGCGCACCAGCTCGCTCGTCCCGTCGGGCGAATTGTCGTCGACGAACACGACTTCCCACCCGCGGCCCGCGAGGACGACCGACAGTTTTTCGATCAGCTTTTCGACATTGCCGGCTTCATTGAGCGTCGGCACGACGACCGCGACCTCTAGGGGAAGCGCATCGACGGGTAATATGGTGTCGGCAATCAGGGTGTCGTGGCGCATGAAACCTCGGTTTTGTCCGGATTTCATGTCCGGGGTTGGTCGAGGTCGGGTCATAATGATTTAAGGTAAATGTCCGGTAACCACAGCGCGCTTCCGGTGGACGCCGCCCGGCAAACATGCAATTTCATGTCCCGGGGGTCGCCTTCGGGCATGGGGGGCTGGATGAACAAGGCTTGTGGCAGGGCATTGTTGCTCGCGATGGCGCTTGCGCTCTCGGGGTGCGGCTATGCGAAAAAGGCGCCCGAGATGCTGCCGCCCGCACCGGGTGGGGTCGAGCCCTATGGCGCGGAGCGTGAAGCCGCCGATCGCGCCCGGCAAGAGGCGATGGCGCAGCAAGCCGCGCGCGAACAGCAATCGGCACGTTCCGAAGCCATGCGTGCCTATGAAGAAGCCAAGGCGGCCGTGGCGCAGGCGAAGAAGCAGGTCGAAGCCGCGCGCAAAGGGCATATCAATTTCCCCGACACCAGTGGCGGATCGGCGGAGCCCGCGCATATGGCCGATTCCGCTGTAGGTGCCGCAAGCGATCAGGCCACCGTCGGCAAGGTTGCCTGCCCCCAGCTCGGCGGCCTCGCAACACCGGAAGAATGCGCCAATTATTCGGGCCTGCTCGCGACGATGCAGAGCGGGGTTGCCGCCTTCGACCCGCCGCGCCGGATGGATATGGGGCGCGACTATCCGGTGAAGCTGGTGATCGGCGCGAAGGAGGTCGCGGCACAGGTTGTAGACAGCGCGACCGACGCGGGCGACGTCAAGACCGTCGATATCCGGCTCGGCTCGTGGATCTGCGCCGAACTGCTCGCGACGCAGTTCGAACTAAACGGTCCGGCGCGCCAGTGCAAGGAGCGCGGGCTGTCGCGGATGCTCTCGTTCGACTGGACCGTCTCGCCGAAACAGGATGGCAAGCTCAAGCTGGGGGTGAAGGTCGAAAGCCTCGCCGAACAGAATGGCAAGCCGCTCGACACGATCGACAGCCGCATGATCGCGGTCGATGTCGAGGCCGACGCGATCGGGCGTTTCGACATGATGGTCTCGCGGCTGACCGACAGTATCGGCGGCGTGCGCGCGATGCTGCTCGCGCTGGTCAGTGCGCTCGGCGTGCTGTCGGTGGTCGTGTGGCGCATCCGCAACCTCGGCAAGAAGCCCGAGAAGGATGCGCTCAAGGATCTGGCGTCTAGCTGATCCCGGCGGCCCACAGCGCGGCGGCGCCTGCCGCGGCGCCGGCGATCGCCGTCAACGCATAGCGCCACCAGCGCTTTTTCTCGCCCGTGTCCCACATCAGCGCGATGTCGGGCAGCGGCGGGGCGGGCGGAGCGGCACCCTTCCTCGGCAATTGTGCGTCGAGGCGGCGGATGATATCGGGGATCAGCGCCAGCGTCTTGCCCTGTTCGCGGATGCCGTCGGCGAGCGCGGCCTCGGGGCCGAGTTCGTCGCGGATCCATTCGCTGACGAAGGGGCCCGAGACGTCCCACATATTGATCTTGGGGTTGAGCATCGTCGCGACGCCCTCGACCATTACCATCGTCTTCTGGAGCAAGAGGAGGTGCGGCTGCGTCTGCATGTCGAAGTCGCGCGTGATCGCGAACAGCCCGTCGAGCATCTGCCCGACGCTGAGATCGCTCACCGGCTTGCCGCGCATCGGCTCGCCGACCGCGCGCAGCGCCGTCGCGAACTCCTCGACGCTGTGATAGGCGGGCACATATTGCGCCTCGAAATGGATTTCGGCGACGCGGCGGTAATTGCCGGTCGTCAGCCCATAGAGGATTTCGGCGAGCCAGTAGCGCGCCTGCCGGTTGATCCGGCCCATGATGCCAAAGTCCACGGCGGCGATCGTGCCGTCGGCCTTCACGAACAAATTGCCCTGGTGCATGTCGGCGTGGAAGAAACCCTCGGCAATCGCCTGCCGCAGGAAGGCGTTGACGAGGTTCGCCGACAATGTCTCCATGTCGTGTCCGGCGGCGATCAGCTGGTCGCGGCGCGAGATCTTGATGCCGTCGATCCAGTCGAGCGTCATCACGCGCGATGCCGTGCGGTCCCAGTCGATTGCGGGGACTTCATAAGTGGGCACGCCAACCATCGCGTCGCGCAGTTCGGATGCAGAGGCCGCCTCGCGGCGGAGGTCGAGTTCGCGCAGCGTCCAGCGGCGGAAATTGGCGATGACCTCGCGCGGGCGCAGCCGCGTCGCTTCGCCGCCGAGTGCCTCAAGGTGCGCGGCTGCCCATTCATAGGTGTCGATGTCGCGTGCGAATTGCTTGTCGATGCCGGGGCGGCGGACCTTCACCGCGACCTTGCGGCCGTCGGTCGTGACCGCGCGGTGGACCTGTGCGATCGAAGCCGAACCGACGGGTTCGGGATCGAATTCGCTGTAGAGGCTTTCGAGCGGGACTTCGAAGGTCGCCTCGATTTCCTGTTTGATACGCTCGAACGCGACGGGCGCGAGCGCATCCTGCAGCGTCAGCAGATTATGCGCCGCTTCCTCGCCGACGAGGTCGGGGCGCGTCGCGAGTGTCTGGCCGAGCTTGACCGCGGCGGGGCCGATCGCCTGGAACGCCGCGGCATAGTCGGGCACCTTCGGCTGGATCGTGCCGAGCCGCGCGAGCCGGCACAGCCGCTTGACGCCGGGCGGGGTCTGCGGCGCACTCTCGATCCCGCGCAGCGCCCCGTGGCGCGCAAGGATGCGCCCCCACTTCAGCAGGCGGGCGATATGGGTGACGGGTCGGGTCAAGCTTTCCACCCGCTGTGGATCGCGACGAGACCGCCGAGGATCGGTTCGACCTTGACCGCGGTAAAGCCCGCCTCACGGATCATCCGCGCAAATTCGGGCATCGGCGGGAAGCGGCGAATCGATTCGATCAGGTAACGATAGCTGTCCTCGTCGTCGGCGATCAGCTTGCCGAGCTTGGGGACGAGGTGGTGCGAATAGGCATCATAGGCCTGCGCGAAACCCGGCCATTCGTTGGTCGAGAATTCGAGGCAGAAGAAGCGCCCGCCATAGCGCAACACGCGGTGTGCTTCCTTGAGCGCCGCCGGGATGTCGGTGACGTTGCGGATGCCGAAGGCGATCGTATAGGCGTCGAAAAACTGGTCGGGGAAGCTGAGTTTCTCGGCATTTTGTTCGGACCAGACGAGGCTGTCGATGCCGCGTTCGGCGGCGCGTTCGACGCCGACGCCGAGCATGTCGGGGTTGATGTCGGCGACGGTGATGCTGGCGCCGAACCGCTCCATGCGAAAGGCGATGTCACCGGTGCCGCCCGCCATGTCGAGGATCGTTTCGCCTTCGCGCGGCTTCACGCGGCGCACGAAGCGATCTTTCCACAGCCGGTGCATGCCGCCCGACATCGCATCGTTCATAATGTCGTATTTGCGCGCGACGCGGCTGAACACCTCGCCGACCATCGCGGTCTTCTCGCCCGCGGGAACCTGTTCATAGCCGAAGCTGACGGTGTCGGGAGTGGCCATGGAGTGCGCGCCTTTTGCGGGGGAGAGGTAAAGTCGAACGGCCTTTAGCGGGGCCTTGCCGCCCGCGCAAATGGCGCGTAGCCCGACAGACGATATGCCCGAATTGCCCGAAGTCGAAACCACCGTCCGCGGCCTTACCCCTTTCCTCGAAGGGCAGCGCCTGACTGCGGTCACCACTTTCCGTCCCGACCTGCGCCGGCCGTTTCCCGCCGATCTGGCGCAGCGGCTGACCGGCGCGACGGTCACGCGGCTTTCGCGCCGTGCCAAATATGGCGTGATCTCGACCGACCGCGACGATCATATGATCTTTCACCTCGGCATGTCGGGGCGCTGGCGGACCGAAGGCGGCGAGGCGGGCAAGCACGATCATCTGCTGCTCGAAACCGGGGCGGGGCACCGACTTTTCCTTCACGATCCGCGGCGCTTCGGGTCGGTCGATCTGGTGAGCGGCGATCCGCTGACGCTGTTCCCCGCGTTCGTGACGCTCGGCCCGGAGCCCCTGTCCGAGGCGTTCGACGCAGCCTATCTGGCCAAGGCGCTCGCCGGACGGCGCGCCCCGATCAAGGCGATGCTGCTCGACCAGACGGTCGTCGCGGGGCTCGGCAATATCTACGTCTGCGAGGCGCTCAACATGGCGCGCATTTCGCCGACGAAGCCCGCCGCCGACGTGTCCAGGGCGAAGCTCGCGGTGCTGGTGCCCGCGATCAAGGAGGTGCTGATTGCGGCAATCGCTGCGGGTGGTTCGACCTTGCGCGACTTTCTCAGCCCCGAGGGCGACCTTGGTTATTTTGCCAAGGACTGGCGCGTCTATGGCCGCGAGGGCGAGGCGTGCGAATGCGGCGGGACGATCGCGCGCATCGTGCAATCGGGTCGCTCGACCTTTTATTGCCCGAAATGCCAGCGGTAATGCGGGTGATTGCCCGCAAAGCCATTGACCAAATCGCCCTTCGCCGCTATGCGCGCACCCTTCGAGCAGGGTCCGGTCGTCCGGAACCGGCCGCATCCGGACATTGATTCGCTGCAATTCGCGCGATTCGGCTGCTCCGCTGAGGCTGTGCTCCGACCATGTAGACCGTTTGAAAGATTAGAGGAATTTATGGCCAATACGCCGCAGGCAAAGAAGCGCATCCGCCGCAACACCGCGCGCACCATCGTGAACAAGAATCGCGTTTCGCGCATTCGCACGCTGGTGAAGAAGGTCGAGAATGCCGTCGCCGCTGGTGACAAGGACGCTGCTGCTACCGCGCTGAAGGCAGCGCAGCCTGAAATGGCGCGCGGCGTTGCCAAGGGCGTGCTCCACAAGAACACTGTGGCCCGCAAGTTCTCGCGCCTGACCAAGAGCGTCAACGCGATCGCCTGATCCGGCTTGTCCCGAAAGGGAACAAAAAGGACCCGCTGGCTTCATGCCCGCGGGTCCTTTTTTGCGTCCGATATTGTGACAGCGCGATGGCAATAGTGTTGCAGCGCGGTAAGTGACGGAATTACTGCGATTCGTTGTTTAGTCATCCGAATGCAACAATTAAGCTATTGAAAATACGTGATAAAATGACGTTTCGGCGCGATTCCGGCGCCCCGGATGAGTCAAGATTTTTATTTCAGTATTTTTACATGCCGTGCCCTTGATCGACTCGGCGCGGCCTGACTAGACAGGGTGCGTCGTCGGCCTTCGCCGGTGGCCGCCACATCGACATGATTCGCGACTTCCCGGGCTGCATTGCCCCGGACAGTATGCCTGCGCCCGGCGCGGGCGACGAATCGGCGCGTGGGGGCCGCCCGATCGTTTGGTGACGAGGGGACCTGAGGGGGCGGCACAGCGTGACAGAGAGCGGCAATTGGCATGGGCATAACGCAAAGGGTGGAGCAGTGAGCGGCGATGCCGCAACGCTCTGGCCGCGCGTGGCCGAAGGGCTGCGCCGCGACCTCGGCGTGCGCACCTTCGACCATTGGCTGAAGCCGGTGCGCTTTGCCGATTATTGTTCGCTCTCGGGCGTGGTGACGCTCGAAACCGTCAGCCGTTTCTCCGCGAATTGGATCAACGAACGCTTCGGCGACCGGCTCGAACTCGCATGGCGCCAGCAACTGCCCGCAGTGCGCAGCGTCATGGTGCGCGGCGGTGCCGCCGCGGAAGACCGCGCCGCAAGCCTTGCCGCCTCGCCGCTACCGAGCTTCGATACGCCCGCGCCGGCGGTGCCTGCCGCCAACCCCGCGCTGCTCGGTTTCGATCCGCGCCTGTCGTTCGATCGTTTTGTCGTCGCGCGTAGTAACATCCTTGCCGCCAACGCCGCGCGCCGCATGGCGATGGTCGAGGCGCCGCAGTTCAACCCGCTCTACCTTTGCTCGGGCACCGGACAGGGCAAGACGCACCTGCTCCAGGCGATCGCGCAGGATTATGCCGCGACGCACCCGACCGCGAACATCATCCTGATGTCGGCCGAAAAGTTCATGCTCGAATTCGTCGGCGCGATGCGCGGCGGCGACATGATGGCGTTCAAGGCGCGGCTGCGCGCCGCCGACCTGTTGCTGCTCGACGATCTCCAGTTTGTGATCGGCAAGAATTCGACGCAGGAAGAACTGCTCCACACGATCGACGACCTGATGACTGCGGGCAAGCGCCTCGTCGTCACCGCCGACCGCCCGCCCGCGATGCTCGACGGGGTCGAGGCACGGTTGCTGTCGCGCCTGTCGGGCGGGCTCGTCGCCGATATCGAGGCGCCCGAGGATGACCTGCGCGAACGCATCATCCGCCAGCGGCTCGCCGCAATGCCGATGGTCGATGTACCCGACAATGTCGTCGCCTATCTGGTCAAGCATTTCACGCGCAACATTCGCGAACTCGAAGGCGCGCTCAACAAGCTGCTCGCCTATGCAGCACTAACGGGCACAACGGTCGACCTGACGCTTGCCGAAGACCGGCTCGCCGAAAATGTCCGTACCGCGCGTCCGCGCATCACGATCGACGAGATCCAGCGCGCGGTCTGCGCCCACTACCGCCTCGACAAGTCCGAAATGGCGTCGAAGCGCCGCGTTCGTGCCGTCGCGCGCCCGCGTCAGGTCGCGATGTACCTGGCAAAGGAACTGACGCCGCGGTCCTACCCCGAGATCGGGCGCCGCTTCGGCGGACGCGATCATTCGACGGTGATCCACGCGGTGCGCACGGTCGAGGCGCTGCGCATCGCCGACAGTGAGCTCGACGCCGAAATCGCCGCGATCCGGCGCGCGCTCAACAGCTGATCCACAGCATTATACGGGGGTTATCCCCCAAGATATCCACATGTCGCGCTTCGCAAGGTAACGACACTGGACAAGCCCGCGCTGCTCTGGTGAAGCGCGGTCATGGCCGAGGTCAAACTGCATCCCGACTGGCTCGCGCGCATCGGCGGCGAGTTCAAACAGCCCTATATGGCGGCGCTGAAGCAATTTCTTGCGGACGAGCGCGCAAGGGGGAAGGCGATCTTTCCGCGCCCGCGCGACTGGTTCGCCGCGCTCGATGCAACGCCGCCGCAGGATGTGCGCGTCGTCATCCTCGGGCAGGATCCCTATCACGGGCCGGGGCAGGCGCACGGGCTCTGTTTCTCGGTGCAGCCCGGCGTGCGCACGCCGCCGAGCCTCGTCAACATCTACAAGGAAATGCAGAGCGACCTTGGCATCCCCCGTGCTTCGCATGGCTATCTTAAATCCTGGGCCGAGCAGGGGGTGCTGCTGCTCAACAATTGCCTGACGGTCGAGAGCGGCATGGCGGCCTCGCATCAGGGCAAGGGTTGGGAGAAGTTCACCGATGCGGTGGTTGCGACAGTTGCCGCCGACCCGGCGCCCAAGGTCTTCATCCTGTGGGGCAGCCATGCGCAGAAGAAAGCCGCGAATGTCGCGGGGCTGGGCGCGGGGAGTCCGCACCTGATCCTGCGTGCGCCGCACCCGTCGCCTTTGTCGGCGCATAACGGCTTTTTCGGGTCGCGGCCGTTCAGTCAGGCGAATGCGTTTCTGGAAGCGCAGGGACGCGGGCCGATCGACTGGCGTCTGCCCGATGCGGTGGACGTCGCCGCCGCATGAGCCTGCTGGCCGATCCGTTGACGCTGATCGTGGTTGCCGCCGCGGTGATCCTGCTCGGGCTTGCCAAGGGTGGCCTGTCGGGCGTCGGGGCGCTTGCGACGCCGCTCGTCGCACTGGTGCTGCCGCCGACGATCGCCGCGGCGCTGCTGCTCCCCATCCTGATCGTGCAGGATGTCGTCAGCGTCTGGTCGTTCCGCAAGACGTGGGACGGCTGGGTGATCGCGTGGATGCTGCCCGGCGCTGCCGTCGGCATCGCGGCGGGATATCTCTATGCCGAGCGCGTCGACGAGGCGAAGCTGATGGCGGCGCTGGGCGCGATCACATTGGCGTTCGGGCTTTACCGGCTGTGGGTCGAGCGCGGCGGGCGTGTCGTTGCCGCATCGACCTCGCCGGGCTGGGTCGGCAGCCTGTTCGGGGTCGCGACGGGCTTTACCAGCCAGATCGCGCATGCCGGCGGGCCGCCGTTCCAGATGTGGGTGACGCCGCGTCGCCTGCCGCACCTTGTCTTCGTGGGCACGAGTTCGATCCTGTTCGCCGCGATCAACTGGATGAAGGTGCCCGCCTATATCGCGCTCGGCGCCTTTCCGCATGAGGTGCTTGTCGCCGCGCTGCTGCTGATGCCGCTGGCGATCGGCTCGACGCTGCTCACCGTGCGCTGGCTGAAGCGCATCGATGGCGCCCGTTTCTATGTTATCATCTATCTGTTGATGGTCCTGCTCGGCGCCAAGCTGGTGTGGGACGGCTTGGCGGGCTGACGCGGGAGGCGGATCGATGGTGCGGGCAGTGTGGAACGGCGCGGTGATCGCCGACAGCGACGATACGGTCGTGGTTGAGGGCAATCATTATTTCCCGCGCGATGCCGTCGACGCGGGCGTGCTGTCGGACAGCGCGACGACGAGCATCTGCCCGTGGAAGGGGCTGGCGCATTATCATCATGTCACCGCCCGAGGCCAAGTGAACAAGGACGCCGCCTGGTATTATCCCGACCCCAAGGAGGCGGCCGAGGCGATCAGGGATCGCATCGCTTTCTGGAAAGGCGTCGAGGTCGGCTGACCCTTTGCCCATGACGAATGCCATCCAGATTCTTGTCGATGCCGACGCCTGTCCGGTGAAGGACGAAATCTATCGTGTCGCATGGCGGCACGAGGTGGCGGTGAAGGTCGTGAGCAACAGCCGGCTGCGCGTGCCCGAGCATCCGCTGATCGAGCGGGTCGTGGTGTCGGACGGATTCGACGCCGCCGACGACTGGATCGCCGAGGCGGCGAATGCGCGGTCGATCGTCGTCACCGCCGACATATTGCTCGCCGACCGGGCGCTGAAGGCGGGCGCGACCGTGCTCGGCCCGAACGGCAAGCCTTTCACCATGGCGTCGATCGGCCCCGCGATCGCGACGCGCGCGATCATGGCCGACCTGCGATCGGGAATGAGCGATGGAATGGGCGGCCCGCCGCCCTTTTCGAAGGCCGACCGCTCATCATTCCTGCAGGCGCTGGATGGCGCTTTGGTCCGGCTGAAGCGCGGGTAGAATTTTCTTTTCGATGTTTTGCGAAATTTATCCGCGCGAGTGATGCGGACTGCGCCGATTCGGGCGCTAGTTCCCCGCGCGGCGGTGCATGACGAAGGCGAGCAACAGCACCGCGGTGATCACGCCGACAACCATGCCCGCGGTCGTGGTGACCATCGTGATCGAGCCGGCCGGATCGTTCGAATTCCATGCTCCGCTGCGGGTCCGCTCGATCATCCACCAGGCACCCGCGACGACGATCAGGTCGAGCAGGATCAGCCCCAGCAAGGCGCGCGTCGATTTCTTCATGATATTCCTCCCCCATTATCTTTCTGTTCGCGAGCGTAACAGGATATCGGGCCGAGGCTATGGGAGAAATCGCGGGGCGGCTTGACCGCACGGTGCGGCCGCGACATCTTTGGCGCATGTCCCGGCTTTATACGAGCTTCGCCGAATTCTGGCCCTTTTACCTGCGCGAGCACAGCAAGGCGTCGACACGCGCGCTGCATTATATCGGCACGAGCCTTGTCGTGCTGATCGCGATCGCAGCGGTCCTTTCGGGTCGCTGGGGCTGGCTGATCGCCTTGCCGGTGGCGGGCTATTTCTTTGCCTGGGTCGCGCATTTCGGGGTCGAGAAGAACCGGCCGGCAACCTTTACCTATCCGCTTTGGAGCCTTGCCGCCGATTTCAAAATGTGGGGGCTGTGGCTGACGGGGCGGCTGGGCCCCGAACTCGACCGCGCCGGGGTCGCCCGGCCGCCGGTCTGAGGACCGGTTTTTCTCCAAAGCGTCGAACGGCTTGAGATGATGGCATTTTGCGCGCATCGTCGCAGTGGGTCGCACCACGCAGATGGGGAGAAGCTTATGCGTAAGGGTGTGAACGGAGCGATCGTTGCGGGTCTGGGCGTCCTGTTGCTCGCCGGTTGTGACGGCGGAGCGAAGGATGAGGCCGCCGAAAAGGGCGAGGCGAAGATCGCCGCGAGCGGCTGGGATGCGAGCGACGCCTGCGCTTTGCTCGACAAGGCGGCGGTCGGCGCAGCGCTGGGCGACACGGTGACCGAAACCAGCCTTGCGTTCGTCAACAAGGCCGAAGGCGCCAACGCTGCGACATCCGAATGCACTTATCGCCTCGCGGGCGGGAGCAGCGCGACGCTGATGGCGCGCCGGTCGCCGATCGCCGACAATAGCGACGCCGCGATCCGGCAGACGCGCGAGACGACCGAAAAGACCATGGCGGCCTTTTCGGACAAGAAGATCGTGGATGTCGCGGGCTTGGGCAAGGCCGCGTTCTTCGTACCGGGAATCAATCAGATGAATGTCTTCCTCGACGACAGCCGCTTTGTGATCCTGACGATCGGCAGCGCGCCGGACGCGACCGCAAAGGACGTTGCGGTGGAGCTGGTCGGGAAGATCCGGACATAGCGGGCAGGCGAAGGCCGGGAAAATCGATCAGACTGACCTAAAGGTCTATCTAGCACTTATTGCGAACCATTCTTAATTTGGACGGGTTCGCATTTGCTGGAGACGGGCCATGCCCACCGATCTGATCAAGACCTTCACCTATCTCTCGATCCATCTGACGATCGGGTTCAGCGTCGCCTATGTGATGACCGGGTCGGTCGCGCTGGCGGGCGGGATCGCGATTATCGAGCCCTGTATCAATGCCGTCGCATTCTTCTTCCATGAAAAGGCCTGGAAGCGCGTCGGCGCGCGGCGCGGCCTCGCCTGACCGAAGGATGGGGATCACCATACTTTTGTCGGGATAGTCCGGCGGTCGTCATGGTGTAGAAACACGCAAGAGACTCAACCCGGCAAGGAGACAGAAGCATGACCACCAATCGCGCATCGGCCCGTTACGAAGGTTTCGGCAAGGACGGCAAGGGAGCGATCACGACCAAATCGGGCGTCCTGAACGCGCAGCCCTATGGTTTCGGCACGCGCTTCGAGGGCCAGCCGGGGACGAACCCCGAGGAACTGATCGCCGCGGCGCACGCAGCCTGCTTCACCATGGCGCTGTCGTTCGGCCTGGCACGCGCGGGCTATAGCGGGGACACGCTGGAAACGAGCGCGGTGGTGACGCTCGATCAGGTCGACGGCGGTTTCCAGATCACCAAATCGGCGCTGACGCTGGTGGGCAAGGTACCGGGGATCGGCGCCGACGAGTTTGCTGCGATCGCCGCCGAGGCCGAGAAGAATTGCCCGGTGTCGAAGCTGCTCAACTGCGAGATCACGCTCGAGCACAGCCTCGAGGCTTAGGCCGCGCGGAGCAGCGGCGCGGGCAATTCGTCGGTCATGAAGGCGAAACTGCCCTGCGCCGGCGCTTCGAGCGTCCAGCGTTGCAGCACGCGGTGGCGGCGATGGCCGACATGGCTTTCGATCAGGACGAGCTCGCGCGGGGTCCATCGCCAGACCGTCGGGACGGGGTCGAAGTCGCACGCGCCATAGCCGAGCGTGATGTGCGGCCGTAACCCTGACTTGCGGTGCATCGGTTCGATGCCCTGCGTGTCGAGACGCGCGACGATGCGCTCATAGAGATGGCGCAGCCCGCCGACGTGCCCGACGGTGACGAGTTCGGCGCCCGCGTCCCGGCTCACAATACGACCGAAGGGAATATGGCTCGCGGCGGGGAGCCCCGATGCAAAGGCTGCCGCGACCCGCTTGTGCAGGAACGGCTGTTGCTCGTCGGTTTCGGCGATCGTGCAGAGCGTCAGATGGTAATGTTGCGGCTTGAGTCCCGCGAACAGGTCACCTGAAACGGGCGGCAACTGGCGCGCGAGCCAGCCGGCGCGGTCGGCCGCCACCTGAAAACCCAGAAAATAACGGAACATCGGGTCCATCGTCCATTCCTCCGAATCGGATCAATGTTCCTATTATGTTCTCATGTCGGGCGAGAGTCGAATCCTATCCGGCCCAGAGCGCGAAATGGTGGGGTCGCGGCAATCAGTTCTTTTCGGCGGCGCAGTCGCCCTTGCGCTTTTCTTCCTTGCCTCCCGCGAGGAACCAGCGCGATTCGTTCGTCATCGCGGGATCGTTGACATAGCAGACGTCGGTCGCGCCGGTCGCGGGATCGACAAGCACGGTCCATTGATGCTCGCCGCATTTATGCTGCTGGCACGCCCAGGACGCGACCTTGCCGTCGATCATTTCGATGGGCGCCGAGGGGCCGGCGGTGGCGGTGATTGCGGTGCGCACGCGCGCGTCGGTCACAGTCGCCGCGATGCCTGCCTTGACGAGCGGATGGTCGCCGAAGGCGACGCCGTCGACCTTGTCGAACGGATATTTGCCGACATAGGCGGACAGATCGGGCGCGCCTGCCTTGGCTGGCGCGGCGGTCGCCGGGGCCTTGGCGGGGGCCGCATCGGTCGTGGTCGCTGCCGTCTTGCTATCCGGTGTCGGTGCGGCCGGCGCCTTTTCGGAGCCGCAGGCCGAGAGTGTCAGCGCGGCACCGCCGATCAGCAAGGCTGCGGCGAAGGGCGAACGGGAAAAGCGCATGACATATCTGCTGCGGCAAGGATGGTGCGACTATCGGCGTAACGCGGCGCCAAGGCAATCGGCCGCATGTCAGGAGGGCGGGCTGTCCGCGACCGCCATCCGTGTGACGTGGATATAGCTTGCCTGCCAGCTGTCGCCGTGCCGCCGGAAGATGTCGGTGAAACGGATGCGAACGCGGAACGACTTGCCCGCCGAACGGCCCGACAATATCGCCTCTGCGCTGGCGAGGCCGCCGTCCCTGCCAAACGGCAGGATGATACGATCGGTCAGCGTGACCGGGTCATAATCGTCGTCGGCCCCGGTCCAGCCGGCGATGAAAGCGGCTTTGCCCAAGCGTTTGCCGCTGCCGTCGATGAAGACGAGGTCGTCGGCGACCATGGTTTCGAGCGCGTCGCCGTCCTGCGCGATCTGCGCCGCGTCGAACGCGTCGGCGAAGGCGCGGAGGCTTGCGGTCTCGTTTTCGGGCGCCTCGGCGGTGGCGGGTGCCGCCATGCCGAAAGCCAGCATTGCCGCTATCGTTCCACGCATGGCGTCCCTTTCCGTCGCTGTCGGGCCCCGATCACTGCGCCGGGCGACAATCCTTCAGCCAGATGATATGCTTATATTCGTCGAAATCCTCGATCGTTCCGGTCAGCTTGATGCCCTTGTCGGGTTTGAGCTGGAGCGAATAGGCCGCCTGTCCCGGCGCCATATAGCAGACGATGTCGGTCTTGAACGGCGCCTGATTGGGCAGGCGGATCGCCTGTTCCCAGGGGTTGGGAACCTTGTAACCGACACGGAAATCCTTGCCGTCCTTGGTCACATATTCGACCGAACCGTCGATCGTGAACTGCTTGCCCTTATAGCGTGTCAGCACGCCCGCGGCGTTGCGTTCGGTATCCTTCGACACCTGCTGCGAAAAGCCGAGCGCGCTGATCTTGACCGGCGCGGCGGCGACGGTGGTCGCGACCGCGCCCTTCTTTGCCGCAGCGGCACCCGCCTTGCCGCCCTGAATCTGGTTCAGGATGCCGCACATTTCGGCCTTCGCGGGATCGCTGCCAACCGTCTGGCCGGCGCGCAGCTTGGCTTCCATCACGACGGTACCGATGCCGCCGGTCTGCGTCGCGGTGATCTGGATCGGAAAGGCGCGCGCACCGCCGGTCATCGGCTGTTCGATCAGCATCGAGCCATATTCGGCCTCGTCGGCCATGATGTCGTAACCCTTGGCGGCGACGAGCCCGCGCATCTGGCCGATCGCGACGGCGGGCGGCAGGTCGGCGACGGTCACCGCGGCGGTGAAGCGCAGCCCGGTGATGGCATTGCCCTTTTTGACGAAGGCCTCTTCGCAGGTGGCGGCGTTGGCGGTGCCCGCGGCGAAGAGGATGGTTGCCGGCGCGAGCGCGGCGGCGAGGCGGATAGCGAAGTTGGTGCGCATGGAGGCTCCTGGAAGATTATATGGTCTGCGACCTTATCTTGTCGGTCAGGTCTGCCGCAGCAAGGGGGCGTCCGCAATGGCTAAGTTACCAAGATGATAGCGCTTTGCGAGGCCAGCGGATTCTATCGATCCGCGCTTGACCTCAACCGGGCTTGAGCTTTCATAAGGGCCGGACAGTTGATTCGCGAACGGAGCTTTTGTCCATGCTGCACTACCCCGCCACGCCCTCGTCCGATGCTTTCGATATGGATGACGATGCGCCCGCCGCGGCCTTGCTGCCGCGCTATCTGGCGCGGATCGGCTATCGCGGCCCGGTGGCGCCGACGCTGGAGGTGCTGGCAGCCTTGCAGGCGGCGCACATCGCGACGATCCCGTTCGAGGCGATCGACGCGCTGACCGGCGCGGGGATCGATATCGGTGCCGATGCGGTCGACGCCAAGCTGATCAGACAGCGCCGGGGCGGCTATTGCTTCGAACAGAATGGCCTGTTCCTGCGCGTGCTGCGTGCGATCGGGTTCGAAGCCGAAGGGCTGCTCGGCCGCGTCCGCTGGATGCTGCCCGACGATGCGCCGCCGACGCCGCGCACGCATATGGTCGTTCGCGTGTCGATCGATGGGCGGCGCTGGCTGACCGATGTGGGCTTCGGCGCGGCGGTGCCGCCGCAGCCGCTGGCGCTGGACGACGAAGAGGCGCAGCCGACGCGGCATGAAAGCTATCGTATCGTCCGGCAGGGCGCCGAATGGCAGGTTGCCCTGTCGGTCGAGGGCGAATGGCGGACATTGTACCGGATCGAGGATACGCCGCCCCCGGCAATCGATTACGAGATCGGCAACTGGTACACGTCGGCGCACCCCGATTCGCATTTCCGTCACCAGCTGATCGCCGCGCGCACGACCGCCGAGGCGCGTTATGGCCTGCGCGACAACCGCCTGACGGTGCGACTGGCCGACGGGCGCATCGACCGGCGTTATCTGGTCGCCGACGAGATCGCGCGCGTCCTGTCGGAGATCTTCCTGCTGCCCGTCCGGCCGCACTGGCGTGCCGCGATCGAGCGCGCCGCAACCGCCGAGATCGTCGGATAACCGCACGGCGGCTTGACTCGCCGTCGCCATGGCTTTCTCATGCTCCGACAAGAAAATAGCAGGAGCGGAACGCCATGGCCGGGGTTGCAACGCAGCAGGTTTTCGAGCGGCTGAAGGTCGCGCCGCTGACGCCGTCGATCGGCGCCGAGATTTCGGGCATCGACCTCACGCAGGAGCAGGACGACGCGACGATCGCCGAAGTCCGCGCCGCGCTGCTCGCGTACAAGGTGATCTTCTTTCGCGACCAGTTCATCACGCCCGAACAGCATATCGCCTTTGCACGGCGCTTCGGACCGCTCGAAATCCATCCCGCGACGCCGAGGGACCAGCCCAACCCCGAGGTGCTGCATATCGCGCACGGACCCGATTCGCGCGGGCGCGAGAATGAATGGCATTCGGACGTCACCTGGCGCGCCGAACCGTCGCTGGGGTCGATCCTGCGCGCGATCGAGGTGCCCGAGGTCGGCGGCGACACGCTGTTCGCTGACATGGCGGCGGCGTTCCGGGGCCTGTCGCCCGCGATGCAGGACTGGTGCCGCTCGCTGAGCGCGGTTCACGATATCGCGCGCGTCTTTGCCAAAAGACTGGGCAAGAGCATCGAGGAACTGCACGAACAATATCCGCCGCAGCTCCACCCCGTGGTGCGCACACATCCTGAAACGGGCGAGCCGGCGCTGTATGTCAACACCGCCTTCACCAGCCATATCGAGGGCGTGTCGGCAAAGGAGAGCGAATGGCTGCTCGCGCATCTTTACGCGCAGGCGGCGGTGCCCGAGATCCAGTGCCGCTTTCGCTGGCGCGCCGGGTCGATCGCGTTCTGGGACAATCGCGCGGGGCAGCATTATGCGGCGTCTGACTATTTCCCCGCGGTGCGGCGGATGGAACGGGTGACGATCGCCGGCGACCGCCCCTTCTATCGCGACGAACGCTGAGCGCTGCGTGACCGAAACCGGACCCGTGCTGCTGTCGGGCGGCAATCCGCAGATTGCCAAAGGCTATGGCGACACGCCGGTGCAGGCCTATATCGCGGCGATGCCGGGGTGGAAGTCGGCCGTGTGGGCGCGGCTCGATACGCTGATCGAAAGGACGGTTCCGGGGGTCGCCAAGGCGGTCAAATGGAACTCGCCACTCTATGGCCCGCCGGGGCAACCCGATGAGCCGACGCACTGGTTCCTGAGCATCCATTGCTTCGACCGCTATATCAAGGTCGCCTTCTTTCGCGGCCAGTCGCTGACACCCGTGCCGCCGGTCGCGTCGAAAAGCGGCGACACGCGCTATTTCCACATCCATGAAGACGACAAGGTCGACGAGGCGGCGTTCGCGGACTGGGTGAAACAGGCGGCGGCGCTGCCGGGCGAGAAGATGTGAGGAGGACGGGATGGCAGCGGATCTGATCGACGCGAAGATCGCGGGGCTCGGCGACTGGCGCGGCGCGACGCTGGCCCGGCTGCGCGCGCTGATCCACGCTGCCGACCCGGAGGTCGAGGAGACGGTGAAGTGGCAGAAGCCGACCAATCCCGCGGGCGTCCCGGTGTGGGAGCATGCCGGTATCCTCTGCACCGGCGAGACCTATAAGGACAAGGTCAAGCTGACCTTTGCCAAGGGCGCAGCGCTTGCCGATCCCGCCCGGCTGTTCAATTCGAGCCTCGACGGCAACGCGCGCCGCGCGATCGACCTGTTCGAGGGCGATATGGTCGACGAAGCGGCTTTCAGGGCATTGGTGCGTGCGGCGGTCGAGGCCAATCTCGAAAAGTCGGCGCGTCCGAAGAAAGGATGAGCGGCGACGGGGCCGCGGCGGCGGCGCTGCTCGACGCGATCGAGGCCGGAAATCGCGACCGCGAGGGGTGGACGCCGGCGATTTCGCGCGACAGCGCGGCGGCGATCCTCGACACATTGGTCTGGCTCTATGGTGCCCGGTCGGGGTCGGCGGCGAGCATCTATGCTGCCGATGCGTTGGGTAAGGCGGTCGATGCCGTCCGGGGACCGGCGGTCAGACCCGGCGCTTAGTCGCAGCCCATGCCTTCCTTGCGCGCGGCCCATGCGATCGCGCCGTCGATCATGCGCATATGGACCGGGTCGGACCACGCCTCAGCCTTGTGCCCGAGCGCGGAGTAGAAGATCCGCGCCCGGCCTTCGCAGCGCCACCAGATCAGCGCATGGTCGCCCATTTGCAGCTTCGGATCGAGCCGCATCGTCTTCTCGTCGAGCCGGGCAAGGATGTGCGCGTCGGCCCCGGGCGCGGCGTCCCAGCTATAATATTCGTCGGTCCACGGCCAGATCGCGGGCAGGTGGCGCGTCGCGGGATGGTTGCGGCGCTCGACGGTCAGGTTCGTCCGCTGGAACTGGTCGGCCCCGCCCGGATGGCCGGTAAAATTGCCGTTGCCGCGCATCCTGACGAACCAGTCGGGGTGGCTGCCGTCGCCCGCACTGTGGAGGCCGACGAAACCGCCGCCTTTGGCGATCCACGCCTGAAATGCCTCGCGCTGCGCGGTGGTGGTGATGTCGCCGCTGGCGTTGGCGAAGACGATGACGTCGAATTTGGCGAGCTGTTCGGGGTTGAACACCGCAGCATTTTCGGTCGCGAAGCTGCTCCAGCCGCGCCTGGCGACCAGCGCTTCGATCGCCGGCACCGCCTGTTCGATGCTGTCGTGGCGATAGCCGTTGGTCTTGCTGACGATCAGCACCGCAGGGCGGGCGAGCACGGGCAGCTCGGGCGCCACGCTGTCGAAGGTCGGCGCCGGGCGGCGGGGGTCGGGTGCGGCGGCGGGGGCCTGCAGCGCGAGCAGCAGCGCGGCGGCGAGCGTGAGCTTCACTTCGTCGCCTCGCGCGGTTTCATGTGCCACATCGCGTTGACGATCACCCAGCGCTCGCCGAATTTGCCCATATGGAAATAATCGACGAACCACGGCGTTTCGACGCGCACCGCCGCGGCGTCGCCCGCGACGTCGAGGATGCGGCACGAGCGGTTCCATTGATCGCGCGGCGTCTTGAGCGCCCCGCGCTTCGTCAGGTCGACCAGCTCCTCGCGGCTCATGCGCTGCAGGCCGAGCCGCTCGTCGGGGGTGTCGCCGAGCACGCGGCGCTTGGCGAGGTCGGGGTGGAGCGCGCGTTTGACGCGCTCGGTGTCGCCTTCGAGCTGGCCGTCGACATAGTCGAAGCAGGTCGCCTCGATCGCCGAGAGGTCGGCGGGGGATGCGGCTGGCGCGGGCGTTGCGGTCGCAGCGGCGAGGGTGAGCAGGGTGGTCAGCATCGAAACTCCCGGTCAGGACGGCAAGAGGATGTGCTACATGCGCTACATTTGTAGCGCGACTTTGGCAAGCCGCCGTTCGATCGCGGCGGCGTCGGTCACGTCAATATTCGTTTCGTGTCGTGCGCAGCGCCGCCTTGCCGTCCTTCCAGTTCACCTCGGCGGCGGGTTCGTCGGCTTTGCCGGGGGCGAAGAGCTCATAGACGATCGTGCCGTCCTCCTGCGTGCTTTCGATGACGCGCGCCGGGGTGAAGGCATCGGCGGCGGCGCGTACCGGGGCGGGCGCGCTGGTCCAGGCGATGTCGCGCTGCATTTCGACGACGCGGTATTTTCCGTCCTCCTCGATCAGATCGAGTTCGACCGCGCTGCCGTCGGGGCGCGTCCCCTCGACGTCAAAGAAGATCTTGCCGTCGCGTTCCTTGCGCTCGGCCTCGGCGATCGTCATGCCGGGGACGCGGGCGAGCACCGCGTCGCGGACGCCGGCGGGCAGGTCGGTCGCGGCGAGCTTGCTGATGTCGGCCTTGGGCCCATCGGCGAGCACCGACTTTTCGGGTGCCGTGGGTGCCTTGGCATCGCCGCAGCCGGCGAGCGCCAGCATCGCACCCATCATCAGCCCAGCCTGTCCGCGCATCGTCATTCTCCCGATATTACCAAGGACCGCCAGCCTATCGGCGCCGTCCGGCCAAGTCGAGCCGCGTGCGGTTCGCGCTTGCCTGTTCGCGGCGGACTGATAGGCAGGGCGTGGGTCGATGGAGGGAATATGTTTCGATCGATCCGTGCGCCGTTCGCCGCGCTTGCCTTGACGCTCAGCCTGTCCGCAACCATCCCCGCGCTCGCCCAGACCGGCGGCACCGTCGCCGAGGTCAGGGGCTTGCCCGCGACCGAGTGGGAGGCGGGATATGCAAAGCCGCTCGATTTTCCGCCTGCTCACCGAATGGGCGCCGGTGAAGGATCCGAAGAACCCCAGCCTCTATCGCAAATATATCGGCGAGGATGAGGCGAAGCTGGTGATCCGCCACCTGCGCCGCGACGGCAAGCTCGACGGAGGCGAGATCGACTTGCTCGAGGAGTTCGCCTTTCCCAAGGACCGCGTGATCCAGCTCACCCGCCTCGGCGCCGACGGCAAACCAGACAAGGCGAGCCGGACCGCGGTGACGACCCCGCCGGGGATGATGCAGAGCTTCGCCCGCGAACTGGTCGCGATGTGGCAGACCGAGTGGGAGAAGCCGGAGGCGGCGGGCTGGCCGACATTGGTCGGCATCTATGCCCGCGACCCGAAGAAGGCCGAACTGCTGGACAAACGCGTGCGCGCGGCGGGGCAGGCGATGCTGACCGAAAAATGGCGGCAGTCGAACGCGGGCAATCGTTGGGCGCCGTTCCGCGACACGATCCGCCTGTACAGCGATGCGACGCTCAAGCTGCCGCAGCCGTAATGGCCCAAGGGAAAACAGCTTTTGTACGACGCGGCGGCGGACACCGACCGCCATTATGGCGACGCGATCCAGGACTTTCTCTACAATTGGCTGAAACCGGCGGGTTAGCGCCGGGCAGGCTGAGCGGGGCGAGGGCATGCGAAACGGGATCGATGGCGCGACATTCGGCCGATGCTCTGGTAAACTCGCGCCTCGGGCTGTCGGCATCGGTCGTGCGAAGATCGGGAGGGGCAAGGCGAGATGGTGGAGAGTTTTGGCGCACTGGTCGGGTGGGAACATCATGATGCGGGCGACCGCATCATGCTCCGGATCGAAAGCGTGCAGTCGTCGGAAGCGGCAAAAAGGCACGACCCCGACCTGTTCCGTTTCGTTATGACCAAGCAGCAAGCGGCCATATTGGGCAATTATCTGGTCCGGATTTCCGGCCAGTCCCCGATCGTTCCGAAAAAGCGCGGCTGGTTCCGTCGTCGCTTCGGCTGACGGGCGTCCGGGGCGGCTTAGGCCAATCCGCGCGGTCGTTCATTACCTGCCTCTACTTCGTCACCCCGGATCAAGTCTAACGAGCCACGTGTCTCGTTAGAGGGTGACGGTAGTGGGTGACGCAATCGCTCAGCCCGCAACCTCGCGCAGTCGCCAGCGGCCATGTTCGACATGGGTGGTCTTGCCGACGATGCTTTCGGTCAGGATGATCTCGTCGACCATCCAGCCGATCGGCGGCAATTTCAGCGCGTTCAATGTCTGCGAACCCAGCCGGTCGCCGCGATAGTTGATCGTGATATGCGGTTCGGGGGTGGTGCCGTCCATGATCGGCGCCTTTGCGGCGAGCAGATGGTTCACCAGCGCCTTCTGGAACGCCCGCGCCCCGGCCAGCGGATCGCGGGTGCGCAAAGTCACCGCCTTGCGGTTCTCGATCCGGTCGAAGGCGAGCGGAAAGGGCGCCGCGACGAAGCCGTCCAGCGCGGCGATGGTCGCGGGCAGCCACTCGGGCGGCACATGGTGCAGGTCGTAGAGCGAGATGAGCGTGACGTGGAGGAGGTCGGGGCCGCGCCCGGGGTCGTTGCGCGGCAGCGCGGCGATCTGCGCCTGAACCTCGGGCGGCGGCTTGGCCATGATGTAGAGCGGGTTCCGGGCGCGCATGGGTGGGAGTGTAGCATGGTGTTGGTGCGACGCCATCGGCGCCGCACCCCCTGTTTTTTACAGCCGCTTGCAGTGGTCACAGAGCGGATGACCGCCAGTGCCGCTGCGGCGATTGTAGCTTTCGATGTTGTTGCCCTCGGTGCACTTGTTGTCGTTGTGATGGACACGCGTGCCGGGCTTGATCGAGTGATATGCGGCAACCTTCATCTTATTTTACCTTTCGAACATTCATCGTTGCGATCGATGAAGGCCGAACGAAGTCAGGTTGGGGCGCGGGTGAATAAGCGTGATCACGTGCGGTTTTCCACAGCCTGCAAACATCTTACCCACCGGTCCTTCCCCTGAAATCGTCGGACTTCAGGTTGACCCAAGTGGCGATGCATGCGAGCAGGCAACTGCTAGGTAGGCCCGAGTGCATCGTCACTCAGCTTGCTAGGGGGTCATCCTTTGGGGTGGCCCCCATTTGATTCGCCCTTCGCTTGTTGCTCCGCCTTACTGCGAGACTCGCAGGTACGGCTTCGCGAATCCTGCATAGGCACTCTTAATCGCGAGTGCAACCCCATTTCGGTTCTCCGGACAGCATTTGTGTGTTATTCTGTGCCAAGTCGTGGAATCGGAGGCAGGAATGGCGGATGAATCGATCCGAGAACTTTTATCTAAACTACTGAAAAGACGTGATGAGTTGCGTTTGGAGTCCGAGGCACTCGAAAAATTGATTGAGACTTATCGGCAGCTGTCCATGCTAGACAAGGAGCAGGATTTGCCGCAGCTCGATCTGTGGAAGGGGAGCCGCTCGCGGCGTGGTCGTTCTGCCTATGTCGCCGAAATGATGGCTGCAGCGAGACGTCAAATTTTGTCAGAAGGGCGGCCGCTGACCCGAAGCGAGCTTCTTCAGCGCTTGGAGGCGGAGGGCTACGTCATAGACGGGAGCGACAAGTCAAAAGTGCTGGGCACAAACCTTTGGCGGTCAAGGCAGTTCCAGCACATTGATAAAAGAGGATATTGGCCGGTAGACACGCCAATTCCTAGAAAATTGGGTCGTACTTAATAGCGGGGACGAAAAATTCCTGTGATAGGCTGAGAAATCCCTGCGCCCAATTAGGAAGCAGAACTGTTATGGAAAAAATCCTACTGTCCGTAATTAGCGCGCTGATAGGATTCGCGCTCTCGCAGTCTTTTAACTTAATAAGCTATCTCAGAAGGCCAAAGTTTAGGGTAAAGCTTTGGAGCGATGGAGTGTTGTCATCCTACACTGGAGACCCTCCGGAGACGCCATGGGAAATAGAATTGGGATTCTATCTCGAAAATTACGGAAAAAATCCTGCTAAGAATATCAGAATATTTGTTTCAGATATGAAAGGAAGCGGCAAATCAGATGAGGATTTGGAGCTTACCTCAATCGAGTTATTAGAGCTAAAGCGTCCTATCGATCTTGTACCGTCAAGCGAATGTGTTGAAGTCAAATTAGGTACTATAAGCTCCGATAGATGTACGCTTGCTCTGAATCTGCATAGCGCTCCAGACGAGAAGGCGCTGGACTTTATAGCGGCTGACACTCGCGGTAAAATTCGATTTTCTGCCAAATTTTATGTCAGCTGCGATGAAAAAAACTCCTTCAAATCTTTCATTTTGGACTTCCGGCCCGACAAAAACGATTGGGCCTCAGCTCTCCTAGAGGATTACACAGAGGAACACCTAACCAGCGTCACGTGGCCAAAATTTTGAGGTTGCGGCGATATGATCGCGCCCCTCAATCATGCTCCCTGTCACCCGCACCCATATACAGCTCGCGGCCCGTGTCCTCATAGACCTGGCTCATTTCCGCCATGCCCTTTTCGGCTTCCTCCGCCGCGATGGAGCCCGCGCTGTCCTGATTTTGCAGCTTCGCAAATTCCCGCACTTCCTGGCTGATCTTCATCGAGCAGAATTTGGGGCCGCACATGCTGCAGAAATGCGCCGACTTGGCGCCTTCGGCGGGGAGCGTCTGGTCGTGGTACTGCTCGGCGGTGTCGGGGTCGAGCGACAGGTTGAACTGGTCGCGCCAGCGGAATTCGAAGCGCGCTTTCGATAGCGCGTCGTCGCGGACCTGCGCGGCGGGGTGGCCCTTCGCAAGGTCGGCGGCGTGCGCGGCGAGCTTGTAGGTGACGACGCCGACCTTCACATCGTCGCGGTCGGGCAGGCCCAGATGCTCCTTGGGCGTGACGTAACAAAGCATCGCGGTGCCGTACCAGCCGATCTGCGCGGCGCCGATGCCGCTGGTGATATGGTCGTAACCCGGCGCGATGTCGGTGGTGAGCGGCCCCAAGGTATAGAAGGGCGCCTCGCCGCAGGCTTCGAGCTGCTTTTCCATATTCTCCTTGATCTTGTGCATCGGGACGTGGCCCGGACCCTCGATCATCACCTGCACATCCTGCGCCCAGGCGCGCTTGGTGAGCTCGCCGAGCGTGTAGAGCTCGGCGAACTGCGCCTCGTCGTTCGCGTCGTAGATGCTGCCGGGGCGGAGGCCGTCGCCGAGGCTGTAGGCGACGTCATAGGCCTTCATGATCTCGGTAATCTCGTCGAAGCGTTCGTAGAGGAAGCTTTCCTTGTGATGCGCGAGGCACCATTTCGCCATGATGCTGCCGCCGCGCGACACGATGCCGGTCATGCGCTTGGCCGCGAGGGGCACGTAGGGCAGGCGGACCCCGGCGTGGATGGTGAAATAGTCGACGCCCTGTTCGGCCTGTTCGATCAGCGTGTCGGCGAAGATTTCCCAGGTCAGATCCTCGGCGATGCCGCCGACTTTCTCCAGCGCCTGATAGATGGGGACGGTGCCGATCGGGACGGGCGAATTGCGGATGATCCATTCGCGCGTGTCGTGGATGTTGCGGCCGGTCGACAGGTCCATGACGGTGTCGGCGCCCCAGCGGATCGACCAGACCATCTTGTCGACCTCGCTCGCGACGTCGCTGGCGACCGCGCTGTTGCCGATATTGGCGTTGATCTTGACGAGGAAATTGCGGCCGATCGCCATCGGCTCGGATTCGGGGTGGTTGATGTTGCTGGGGATGATCGCGCGGCCGCGCGCCACTTCGTCGCGGACGAATTCTGGCGTGACATAGTCGGGGATGCTGGCGCCGAAGCTTTCGCCGTCGCGCTTATATTCGGCGAGGCGCGCGCGGCCGAGATTTTCGCGCTCGGCGACATATTCCATCTCGGGCGTGATGATGCCGCGGCGGGCGTAGTGCATCTGGCTGACGTTCTGGCCGGGCTTGGCGCGGAGAACCTGCTTCTTGACGTTGGGGAAGGCGGGGACTCCCCCAGAGCGATCCGGGCCGAGCTGGCCATTGTCCTCGGGCTTCACCTCGCGCTGCGCGACTTCCTCGACGTCGCCGCGGCCGAAAATCCACTCGCGGCGGAGTTCGGCGAGGCCGGCGTTGATGTCGATCTTGGCATTGACGTCGGTGTAGGGACCGCTGGTGTCGTAGACGCGGACCGGGGGCTCGCCGCTGTGCGGGTCGAGGTCGATCTCGCGCATCGCGACGCGGATGCCGCTGCCGGTCTGCGTCGCGACATGGATCTTGCGGCTGCCCCGAATAGGCCCGGTGGTGACGCCGATGGGGGTTGCGGATTCGAACTTCGAGTCGATGTCGGCCATGTGCAGTCGCTCCATTTTATCGGAGCGAGGGCATGGATTCCGCGTGGGAAATACCGGCCCTCCCTCCGCCCGAGTTACCGGGATCAGGTTCAACGGGTCGCGGTCTATTCCGCTCTCAACCGGCCATTGCAGACGCGGCTCCCCGGGGATGGAAGGCTTATAGGCGCGGGCGCGAAGGCTGTCCATTGATGATGGCGACGCGGCGGTGGTAAAGGGCGGCGAGGGAGAGTGTCATGCGGATGATCGCGGCGGTTCTGGCGTTCCTGCTCGTCGCGGCGAGCCCGGCGGTGCGCGTCGACGATCTCGGCTGGCTCGCGGGCGACTGGGTGAGCGAGGCGGACGGGCGCTGGACCGAGGAGAGCTGGGCGAGCCCACGCGGCGGGATGATGATCGGTTACAGCCGGTCGGGGCGCGGCGATGACTTGCGCGAGTTCGAGTTTCTGCGCATCGCGCGCGGCGAGGATGGCGCGCTTGCCTATATAGCGATGCCGCAGGGCGGGACGCCCGTCGCGTTTGCGCTGGCGCGGCACGACAAGACGAGCGCGACCTTCGAGAATGCCGAGCATGATTATCCGCAGCGCATCGCCTATGCCCGCAGCGGCGACACGCTGACCGCGACGATTTCGGCGATCGACGGGTCGAAGGCGCGTCGCTGGACCTATCGGCGGCGCTGATGGCCAAGACGGGGCGGCTCTTTGCGATCATCGACGGGCTGCGCCGGCGGCGGCGGCCGGTGACGGCGGAGGTGCTGGCGGAGGAACAGGGCGTGTCGGTGCGGACGCTCTATCGCGACATCCAGGCGCTGATCGCACTCGGCGCGCCGATCGAGGGCGAGGCGGGCGTCGGCTATATGCTGCGGCCGGGGTTTTTCCTGCCGCCGCTGATGTTCAGCGCCGACGAGCTGGAGGCGCTGGTGCTCGGCGCGCGCTGGGTCGAGGGTCGGCAGGACGGAGCGTTGTCGCGCGCCGCCGGGCTGGCGCTCGCGAAGATCGCGGCGGCGAGCCCCGATCCGCTCAAACAGCGCATCGACGAGTCGGGGCTGTGGCCGGTGAACAGCCGTTGGCGCGAGAGCAATGCGCCTTTGCTCGCGACGGTGCGCGAGGCGATGCGCGCCGAGAAGGTGCTGCATATCGACTATGCCGACGAGAAGGGGACGGCGACCGAACGCGCGATCTGGCCCGCGGTGCTCGCCTATTTCGAAGAGAAGCAGATCATCGCGGCCTGGTGCCTGCTGCGGCAGGATTTCCGCAGCTTTCGCATCGACCGGATCGCGGCGGCGCGGATCGGCGACGAGGGTTTCGGGCGGCGGCGCGCGGTGCTGATGGCCGACTGGTGGCGGCAGAACGGACTGGATGCCGCCTCCTGACATTATCTGTCAGGGGGGTGGGCTATCCCCGGCTGAGGGCGCAGCGAGCGCCGCCAGACCGGAGGATTTACGATGCTCAAGACCCACCATGGTTCGTGCCACTGCGGCGCCGTCAAGTTCGAGGCCGATATCGATCTCGATGCGGGGACGGGCAAATGCAATTGCTCGATCTGCACGAAGAAAAGGAACTGGAGCGCGCAGATCAAGCCCGACGCCTTCCGCCTGCTCACCGATCCCGCGGCGCTCGAGGAATATGTGTTCGGATCGGGCAGCGCGCATCATGTCTTTTGCAAGACGTGCGGCGTGTCGTCGTTCGGCCATGGCTATGTCGAGGAGATCGGCGGCGCTTATTATTCGGTGTCGATCGCGTGCCTCGACGATCTGACGCCGGCCGAAATGGCGGCGCTGCCGGTGCAGCATATGGATGGCGCGGCGAACAATTGGTGGAACGCGCCCGAGGTCATATCGCATATGTGAGCGGGGGAAGCGGATGTTACCGCTTGCTACCCCTCGACCGGCCCCTCGAATTTCTCGATCACCCAGTCCTCGGCCTGCGCGCCGCCGATCCATTCCTGCATGCATGGATGGCTGATCACTGCCTGCGCATAAGCGGCGGCAAAGCGCGGCAGCGGGATCGAGTAAGTGACGAAGCGCGTCACGACGGGCGCGAACATGATGTCGGCGGCCGACCATGTGCCGAACAGATAATCGCCTTCGCCGCCGAAGCGCGCACGCGCCTCGGCCCAGATCTGGAAGATACGCACGACATCGGCCTGCACCTCGGGCAGCAGTTCGGCGGGCGGATAGATGCGCCGGATGTTCATGCTGTGATTGCGGCGGAGCGCGGCAAAGCTCGAATGCATTTCGGCAGCCATCGACCGTGCCATCGCGCGCGCCGCCATGTCATCCGGCCAATAACCCTTGGTCCCGCCGGTCTTTTCGTTGAGATAGTCGATGATCGCGAGGCTGTCCCACACGACGATATCGTCGCCGTCCCACAGGATCGGCACCTTGCCGCCCGACGGCGCGAACTCGTCGCCCTCGCGCCGCTGGCTCCATTCCTCGTCGTAAAGCGGGACGGTGACTTCCTCGAACGGCAAGCCGCTATGCTTGACCGCAAGCCAGCCGCGCAGGCTCCAGCTCGAATAGGCCTTGTTTCCGAGGAATAGTTTCATGGGGTCTCCTTGGCCCCACCCTCAAGGGGTGGGAGGAAAAGGTCAACTCTCGACCGCTTCCAGCACCGCGGTGCGCAACTCGGCGATGCCCATGCCCTTTTCACTGCTCGTCGCGATCACCTGCGGATGCGCGGCGGGGTGCTTGCGCGCCTCGGCCTCGGTCGCGGCCTGCACCGCTTCGAGCTCGGTCGCCTTGATCTTGTCGGCCTTGGTCAGCACGATGCGATAGCTGACCGCCGCGGTGTCGAGCATTTCGAGGACGTCGCGGTCGACGTCCTTGATCCCGTGGCGGCTGTCGATCAGCACCAAAGTGCGTTTCAGCACCGCACGGCCGCGAAGATAGTCGTTGATCAGGAAGCGCCATTTCTTGACGACATCCTTCGGCGCCTTGGCAAAGCCGTAACCGGGCATGTCGACGAGCCGGAAGATCAGCGGGTTTTCGCCGACGTCGAAATAGTTGAGTTCCTGCGTCCGTCCCGGTGTCACCGATGTGCGCGCCAGCCCGTTGCGGTTGGTCAGCGCGTTGAGCAGCGACGACTTGCCGACGTTCGACCGGCCCGCGAACGCGATCTCGGGCGCGCTCGGCGGCGGCAGGTGCTGGAGCGCGGGCGCCGATTTCAGGAACGTGATCGGTCCCGAAAACAGCTTTCGCGCGCGCTCGGCCCGCTCGGGGTCGGCCCCGGGGTCAAGATTCTCGATTTCATCAGTCATATTCGACCGTACCCCTGCGCAGGCAGGGGTCCATCTCCTGCTGTTCAATTCCGAAACCACCGGAGATGGATCCCCGCCTGCGCGGGGACACACCCCAATGATGACGGCTCTCTACTTTGTCGTCGTCGCCGGTGCCGCCTTCAGCGCCGGGAACTTGCGGTACATCCACTGCTGCTGCGCGATCGACAGCAGGTTGTTGGTGATCCAGTAAAGCAGCAGGCCCGCCGCGAACGGCGCCATGATGAACATGAACAGCCACGGCATGATCTTGAACACCTGCTGCTGCACGGGGTCGGTCGCCTGCGGGTTCAGGCGGAACTGCAGCCACATGGTGATGCCCAGGATCACCGCGAGGATGCCGATCGACAGGATCGACGGCGGGGTGAAGGGCAGCAGGCCGAACAGATTGAGGATGTGCAGCGGATCGGGCGCCGACAGATCCTTGATCCACAGGATGAACGGCTGGTGCCGCATTTCGATCGTCAGCATCAGCACTTTGTACAGCGCATAGAAGATCGGGATCTGGATCAGGATCGGCAGGCAGCCGGCGAGCGGATTGATCTTCTCGTCCTTATAGAGCTTCATCAGCTCCTGCTGCATCTTGGGCTTGTCGTCCTTGTAGCGTTCCTGCAGCGCCTTCATCTTCGGCTGGACGAGGCGCATCTGCGCCATCGATCCGAACTGCCGGTTGGCGATCGGGAACATCAACGCGCGGATGATGAGCGTCAGCACCATGATCGCGACGCCGAAATTACCGACCTGCTTGAACAGCCAGTCGAGCAGCTTGAAGATCGGCACCTCGAAAAATTCGAACCAGCCCCAGTCGATCGCGTTCGACAGGCGCGGGATGCTCTGGTCGTCCTGATAGGCCGACAGCGTGCTGACTTCCTTGGCCCCGGCAAAGACGCGGCTGGTCGTCGTGACCTGCTTGCCCGGTGCGACCTCGACAAGATCGCGCGCGAATGCGGCGCGATAGGCGCCGCCTGGCAGGGCGTTGAACGCGGCCGAGACTTTTTCGCCCTTCGCCGGAATGACCGCGGCGAGCCAATATTTGTCGGTGAAGCCGAGCCAGCCGGCGGCGGTGTAGGAAACCGTGCCGTTCGACGCCTCTTCGACCTCGCCATAATCGGTGAAGTTCGACTTGCCGTCGAGATAGCCGGTCGGGCCGACATGGATCGTCCAGCTATCCTGCTCATGCGGATCGGTGGGCTTGCCGGTGCGGTCGATATAGGTGCCGCTGCGCACCGCGACCGGCGTGGCGCCGGTGTTCGCGATCGTCTGCTTTGCGGTGATCAGATAATCGTCGTCGATGCTATATTCGATGCGGAAGGTCTGGCCGGTCGTGTTCGCCCAGCTCAAAGTCACCGGGGTCGACGGGGTCAGCTTCGTGCCGCTGGCGGTCCAGACGGTGGTGGCGCCCGGCACAGCGATGCCCTGCGCCGACCAGCCGATGCTCGCGAAATAGGCGGCCTTGGTTCCGGCGGGTGCGAACAGGCGGACCGGCGGCGAATCCTTTTTGATGGTCTGGCGATATTTGCTGAGCGTGATGTCGTCGACGCGCGCGCCGACGAGGTTGATCGACCCCTTGATCGCGGGGGTGTCGATCGGGATGCGGTTGCCGTCGCCCAGCACCGCTTCGATCGGGCGGATCGCCTGCGGCGCGGTGGCGGGCACGCCGGGCGCGGGGAGCGCGGCGGGCTGGCCCGGCGTTGCCGCGGGCGCTGCGCCATCCGGACCCGCGACCGTCTTGGTCACGTCGGGCTTGTCAGGCGTGGGGAAGAATTTCTCGGAGACGAAATTCCATCCGATCAGGATGGCCACCGACAACAAAATTGCCGCGATCATGTTACGCTTGTCGTCCACGCGTTCGTCTCTCTTCGTCAAATAATGTCGGGATAGGCCGTGCTCAAGGCACGGGGTCGTAGCCGTGACCGCCCCAAGGATGGCAGCGCAATAGCCGCTTTGTCGCCAGCCAGCCACCCTTGATCGCACCATGGCGCTGAAGCGCGGTGATGGCATAGGCGCTGCACGACGGCGAATAACGGCAGGTGGGCGGAAGGATACGCGAGGGGCCGATTTGCCACCCGCGCGCGATCAGGATCAGCAGTTTCGCGATCATGCCGGTTTTACGAGCTTCTTTGCCGCGCGCTTCAGCGCCGAATCGAGATGCTCGCCCAGTTCGGCAAAGACGATGTCGTTGCCGCCCGGCCGGCCGATCAGCACATGGTCGGCGCCGGGGATCCCCGATTCGGGAAGCGCGGCGCGGCAGAGTTCGCGCAGCCGGCGCTTCATCCGGTTGCGGGTGACGGAATTGCCGACTTTCTTGCTGACGGTATAGCCGATGCCCAGCGAATCGTCGCCGTCGCCGCGCTGGCGGACGAGCAGGACAAAGCCGGGCATGGGAAAGCGAAGGCCGCGGTTCGCGGCCAGAAATTCGCTGCGTTTTGAAAGCGTTCGCACCAGCATAACCGGTGCAGAAGCGTCAGCGATCAGGCCGACAGCTTCTTGCGGCCCTGGGCGCGACGGTTGGCGAGAACCTTGCGGCCGCCGACAGTCGCCTTGCGGGCGCGGAAACCGTGGCGACGCTTGCGAACGAGGCGGCTCGGTTGATAGGTACGCTTCATCGCGGTATCCCCAAATTCTCTCTAAAGGCTCTAACAGAAAAGGGCCGCCAAACGTGGGCGGCCACTGATGGGGGCGCGGATAAGCGAGAGTCGGGGCAAAGTCAATTCCCATCGCGGCGGTTTTCCGGTGTCTTGCCGTGGAAAGCTGCCTTTTTGATCGCATCCATTGCCGCGCGCTCGCGTTTCCGCGCCGCGCTCGCGCGCCGCATCACGCGGTCGGTCCACGCCGCATAGCGCGGGTGGCGCCATTTGAAACGCACATAGATGCGCTTCGCCCATGCGCTGTTCTGCAGGCACAGCATCAGCCCGAGCGGGAAGAGGATGATGAAGCCCGGGCCGGGCAGGATGCCGACGATCGGCGAGACGATCATCATCACCATGCCGAGGATGAACAGCGCAAGACGGACCTGCGCGGTCGATCGCAATCGCTGATAGAGGCTCCGCTTCGCCATAGAGGGCGATGTGGGGGAGGGTGCGGCGTGTTACAAGGATAAAGCAGCGCGGGGTGCGCTGCGACGTCAGTCGAGCGTGACGAACCGCGCCATATCGCCGCGCGTCAGATAGCGGACGTCGTCGAACGGGGTGCTGTTGGTCAGCGCGTAAAAGGCGCGCGCCTTGGCGTTATCCATGCCCATTTCGCGATAATAGCCGAGATATTCGGCGTGGACGGGATCGTTCGCCGGATAATCGTTCGCCTCGCGGCCATATTCGTCGGCCCAGCTGTGCACGCCGAACTCGGCGTCGGGCGCGGCGCGGCGGGTGACGCCGGCAAGCCACAGCTCGACCGCGCCCGAGCGGATCGAGCCGCCCGCCGGCACCACGGTTTCCATGCCCTGGCGGCGGATCGCACGCGCGAGGATCAGATTGGCTTCCTCGTCGAGGCTGCCGGGGCAGTCGATCATCTCGAGCCGCTTGAGTCCGGGGTGCGCCGCAAGCATCGCCGCGAACTGGCGCGGGGTCGCCGAGGTGACATCGCCCGCCATGCGAACCGTCGTGCCGTCGATCACCGAAAAGGGACCATAGCGCGCCTTGGCATGGCCGAGCGTCGCGAGCGTGGCGGCGGGCGCATAACGGCGCGTCGAGGCAAAATCGGCATCCTCGGCGAGCGCCTCGTCGCCCAGCAGCGCGGCGTCCTCGTCGATATATTCGGAGCCGTCGTCGTCGCCGGCATCGTCATAGGTCCATGTCACCGTCGTCGTGGTGATCGTCACGACCTGCTGCGCATGCGCCGGCGCGAACGCCAGCACCGCCGCGAAAGCAGCGATAATGAGCGTGCGCAGGAAGGCGGACGGCGAAACCATGCGTCCGCCTTCGCGCGTGCGCGCCTATCAACTGGCAAACAGGCAGCGTCAGCGGCCCGTTAACCCCGTTTCGGGACGCCTAATCCCGATCGGGTGCGCCGAGCGGGAAATAGGCACGGTACGGCCGCGCCTCCTCGACGCAGCGCGACACCGTCGGATGCGCGAGCAGTCGTGCGCGATAGGCACGCAGATTCTCGTATTTTTCTGGAATCCGATAGACCCAGTCGGCGTAGAAGAGCGACGGCGCCGCCGCGCAATCGGCCAGCGTGAAGCCATAGGGCATCGCCCAGCCGCCGCCCGCCAGTTCCTTGTCGAGCCACGCATAAATCGTGTCGAGCCGCACATGCGTCTGTTCGACGATGATCGGCAGATGATTTTCGGGTCCGCGCAGCGCGTCGTTCACCACCTCCTGCATCCGGTTCATCACATGATGGTCAAAGATGCGGTCGAACAGCCGGACCTTGAGCGCCGCGTCGAAATCCTGCGGGATCAGCCGCGGTTCGGGCACCAGATGGTCGAGATATTCGATGATGATCGACGTTTCGAACCAGGGCACCCCGTCATGGACGAGCAACGGAAACTGCCCCACCGGCCAATAGGCCTTCAGTTCAGGCATATGCTCCGGAAACGCCGGATCGACCGAGCGATAATCGAATTCGATCCCCTTTTCGTAGAGGGCGATCAGCACCTTCCATGTGTAGGACGAAAAGGGGTGGCCATAGAAAATGAGCATCAATTACCATCCTTGCGCGTCAGCCAGGCGAGCGGCCAGCCGACGAAGAATATATGCGGGAAAAGCGCGATCGCGCCCTTGACGAGGTCGGTCGGCGGAAAAGGCGATCCGAAGCGGAGCGGCAGCACGATCGCGTTCATTATGACATAGAGCAGCAGCCCATAGAGCGTGCCCGTCAGCCACCACGGCCATGCGGTCAGTGCGCTCCAGCGCCGCGCGATGAAAAACCACGCCGCGACCATCGCGCCCATGATCGCATAATGCGTCGCCAGTCCCGCGATATCGCCGCCGATGCCCCAGCCGCGCGCGGCGTCGCCGAACGGCCCGCTCGCAACGGCGTGGAGCATCAAGGAGATTGTGCCGCCCTGCAGCAAACTCGACACCGCCGCATAGACGATGTCGAGCGTGCCGCAGAGGGCCCATGCGAAGAGCGCCGGGCTACGCCGCGCCAACGGCTTCGCCCCGGACGGCGGCCTCGATTGTCGCGATATCGATCTTGTGCATCGTCATCATCGCGTCGAAGGCGCGTTTTGCGACCTCGGGGTCGCCGCCCATCGTCGCATCGGTCAGCACGCGCGGGGTGATCTGCCAGTTGAGGCCCCATTTGTCCTTGCACCAGCCGCACGCGCTTTCCTTGCCGCCATTGCCGACGATCGCGTTCCAGTAACGGTCGGTTTCTTCCTGCGTGTCGGTGTGGACCTGAAAGGAGAAAGCCTCGCTGTGCGGAAAGATCGGACCGCCGTTGAGCCCGACGCACGGGATGCCCAGCACGGTGAAATCGACCGTCAGCGCGTCGCCTTTCTTGCCGCCGGGAAAGTCGCCGGGCGCCTTGTGGACCGCGCCGACGCTGCTGTTCGGGAAGGTCGCGGCATAGAAGTTCGCCGCCTCCTCGGCGTCCTTGTCGTACCAGAGGCACAGGCTCACGGGCGCACTCGTCGGTTGGTTCGTCATCGTCTCTCTCCTGATCTTTTCCGGGGAATCATGCCTTTCGCGGGCCGACGAAGCCGACCGGCGCGCCCTGCGGGTCGATCGCGTTCATCGCATATTCGCCGCCGGGGATTTCCATCGGTTCGTTGGTGATCGTGCCGCCATTCGCGGCCACCGCATCGCGGGCGCGGTCGATGTCGTCGACCCCGATGTAGAAATTCCACACCGGCACCGGATAGCCTTCCATTAAAGGCATCACCGCGCCGAGCCCGACGTCGCCGCGCTGGATGAAACGGTACGCGCCCAGCTCGCCCATCGGCATCTCGCCGTCCTGCCCCCAGCCGAAATGCTTTTTATAGAAGGCGATGGCGGCGTCGGGATCGCTCGTCGCAAGCTCGTTCCAGCGGACGCGCTGCGCCTCGGTGACCGAAAAGACGTCGCTTTCTTGTGCCTCGCTACCTTCGGGCGGCTTGGGATCCATGACATAGAAGACCGCGCCCTGCGGGTCGTCGACCATCGCGATCCGCCCGACGGGAATATCCATCGCGGGCATATGCACGCTGCCGCCGTCGGCCGTGATCGCCGCGACCGCGGTATCGACGTCGGCGACGTGGAGATAGCCGATCCAGATCGGCCGCGCGCCGCCCGCGATCATGTCGGCGTTGAGTGCCAGCACGCCGCCGGCATTGCCGCCGTCGCTACGCCCGATCATGCGATAATCCATGTCGCCGGCTGCCGGATCGCGCTCGGATGCGATATTCCAGCCGACTACCGCGCCGTAAAAGCGCGCGGCGCCCGCCGGGTCGGGGGTCATCAGTTCGTACCAGATGAAGTTGCTTGCCTCGGTCATCGTCTCTCTCCTCGATGATGGTCAGTAGGTCAGGCTGGGGAACCAGTCGCCGCGCCCCTCGGGCGTCATGTCGAGCAGGCCCCAGAGCGGGTCGACGAGGTCGCCGGCGCGATGGTGCTGGCCGGGGTCTTCGGGTGCATAAGCCATCTCGCTCGCCCAGACGTGGCGGATCGTATCGCCGTCCTTGCGAAAGACGTTGAAGATCGTCTCGTCCCAATTCTCGTCCGGCTTCATGCCGCGTTCGGTGCGCTTCGCGTCACTGATCTTCGACGTGTCGCCGAAATAATCCGCCGAATAACGCCCGTCGACGTCGGACAGGAAGGTCAGGTGGGGCCAGCGCCGGTCCTTCGCCCACGCTTCCAGCCGCGCGATCGGCGATTTCGCGACGACATAGAAAGGCGCGCGCTGCCCGACGTGCCGTGCGCTGCCGTCGATTGCGTCGAGCATGTGCGTGCAGCCGTTGCACGGCTTGTCGCGCTCGGGTCCGAACATGAAGCTTTGCAGGATGATGCTGGGCTTTCCCGCGAACAATTCGGACAGCATCACGCGCTCGGGCCGCTGATAGGCGCCGATCCGCTCGAAGCCATAATCCTCGGGAACCGTGCCGCCGGGCGGCAATGCGCGGCGCTTGGCGGCGACCGCCTCGATCTGGCGGCGCAGCGCGATCTCGTCGGCGAGCAGCTCGGCGCGCGCGGCGCGATAGTCCGCGCTTTCATTCGGGAAGGACAGATGTTCGATACTCGTCACGGCGCATATCCTTTCGTTGCCTCAACGGGCGGGGCGCGGAATCCCATCGCGGCCCACGCTTTCAGCAATCGCCACATGAATTTGCCCGACGGGGTCGCATAATTAGGGATGTCGTCGGGCAGCTCGACGCCCGTCGGCCGGTCCTTGACCATCGTTCGCATTTCGGCTGCCGGGCGCTCGCTTTCGGGGATGCGCGCCGAATAGACACTCAGCCAATGGCCCTTGGTGAATTCGAGCGCGATCGGCGCGTTGCAACAACGCGCCACGAAACGCCGCGTCGGGGAGTCGGGTTTCAGCCGGTGTTCGTCCAGCTTGTCCGATCCCGACAGCCAGAGCAGCCGATCCTTGCGGACGAGCAGATACGGCGTGCCGCCGTCGGCACCGACCACCGCCGGCGCGCCGGGAAGCGCCTCGAATGCGTGCCCCGCCGTCTGGCAGCTATGGCAATAGCAGGTCGCCGCGACGATCGGCTTGCCCGTGAGTTCGAGCGTCACCGTGCCGCACTGGCAGGACGCGGCGAGTTTTTGCGTATCGGCCATCGGTCTCTTCCCTCTGATCCTCCCTGCCGCGAAGCGATGGGGAGGGGGACCATCCAAAGGATGGTGGAGGGGCAGCGACGTTGCGTCATCGCCCCTCCGTCAGCGCTTCGTGCTGCCACCTCCCCATGCCTGCGGCACAGGGAGGATCTGGAGCGCTACGCCTCGACGATCGGCGCGAAGCCGCCGTAGATCATGCGTGCGCCGTCGAACGGATTGTTCTCCGGATCATGCTTCATCCGCTCGTCGGTCATCATCTTTTCCCAGCCGGCGGTGCGGGCTTCCTTGCTCGGCCATTCGACCCAGCTATAGACCACGCTTTCGCCATCCTTCTTGTGCGCGGCGCGCGCATAGTCGGTGACCTGGCCGTCGGGGACGTCGTCGGCCCACGCTTCGACGACGCGCGTCGCGCCATAGTCGCGGAACACTTCGGACGCCTTCTGGGCCATCGCGCGATAGGCGTCCTTGTTGCCGTCGGGGACGGGCACGACATAGCCATCGACATAGCTGGTCTCGCCCTCGGCCCGATCGTCGACGATCGAATCGAACCCACCGATGATCATGCGCTTGCCGTCGAACGGCATCTCGCCGCCCATCGCCTCCATGCGCGGGTCGCTCATCATCTTCGCGTTCGCGGCGTCGCGCGTCGCCCGGTCGGGATATTCAAACCAGCTGAATACGACGGTCTCGTCGGGCTTGGCCTGCACGGCGCCCTTGAAATCATTGACCTTGCCGTCGGGAACGTCGTCGCCCCAGCATTCCATCATCCGGCTCACGCCGAATTCCTTGAACAAAGGCGCCGCGTCGGCGGCATGCTTGCGATAGGCTTCCTTGTTGGCGGTCGGCACCGCGACCACAAATCCTTCTACATAGGTCATCTTGTCTCTCCTTGGGGGGTGGGAGGGGATTTCAGGCGGCGGGCGGTCCCGCTTCTTCGCTGAAGGCGGCCAGCTGCGCGTCCATCGCGCGCTGGAAGGCGGGGCGGGCGAGGCAGCGATCGAGATAGGCCTGCAACCGCGGCTGTTCGGCGATCAGCCCGGCTTCGACGGCTTCGCGCAGCACGGTCGCCATCGCGATGTCGGCGACGGTGAACTCACCCGTCAGATAGTCTTTGTCACCGATCGCATCGTTCAGGCGGCCGAGCCGGCCTTGGATGAACTCAATCAGGCTCGGGCGGCGGAGCTTCGCCCATTCCTCTTCGGCCGAGAAAATATCGACATTGCCCAGCTCGAACAGCATCGGCTCGACGCTGTTATAGGCGGCGAACAGCCAAGCGAGCGTGTTCGCGCGCTGCTGCGGATCGCGGGGCATCAGTCGCGCGTCCTTCTCTGCGAGGTGGAGCAGGATCGCGCCGCTTTCGAACAGGCGGATACCGCCGTCGTTGAGCACCGGCACCTGACCCCATGGCTGGAACAGGAAATGGTCGGCCGGACGGTTGATCGCGCTGATCAGATGCTCGGCATAATCGAGTCCGATTTCCTCGCACGCCCAGCGCGGACGCAGGTCGCGGACGAAACCACGCGCGAAATCGGGAACCCAGTCGAAGGCGGTGACTTCGAGTTTGCTGTCGGGGTTTACGGGCATGTCTAGTTCCTCTTCCCTTTGATGTAGGCGACGATCGACATCGCGTGGCCGTGGCCCAGATCGAAGTCGCTCTTCAGCCAGTCTACGATCGAGGTGGCTTTGACGCCGGGGGCGAGGCCACTTTCGTCGGCGAGGCCCTTGTCGATCGCGATGCTCTTCAATTGTTCGGCCGATTTGCCGGTCTTGGTTTCGACATTGTCGAGATAGGCCTGAAAGCTCATGCGCCCGCTCCTGCGCGCAGCGGGATCAGCGCACGAACGCGGGGATCGCGCAGCCACAGGCCGCCCCACAGCATCACGCCGAGGTACACACCGAACAGGCTGTGACTGAACAACGGACTGCCGATCCGCACATGCGTACCGATCGCGCCGCCAAGATAGCCGGTGATCAGGATCGCGCCGAGGATCGCGGTGCGCGGCCAGATGTAAAGCAAGGTCGGGATGAGCAGCAGCGTGCCGAGCATATACATCGTCGGGCCGTCGAGCGGCCATCCGAGGCCGGGCGGGCTATGCATAATCGCGATTTGCGGCGCGATCAGCTTCAGCCCGGCATCGAAGAGGAGGAAGAGGATCACAAGGCCGCTTAAAACATGGCCTGCGATCAACTGACCCTTGGGGGGGATAGCATCGGTCATTTCTCTTCCTCCTCCCGTATCGACTTTATGCGCTGGCTTCGGCGGGCGCGTCGGCGGGGATCGCGGTCGGGTCCATCCACATCACTTCCCAGATATGGCCGTCGGGATCCTCGAAGCTGCGGCCGTACATGAAGTCGCCATATTCCTGCGTCGGGGTCGGGTCGGCCTTGCCGCCCGCCTTGACCGCCTTGTCGACCTGGGCGTCGACCGCATCGCGGCTCTCGGCCGATACGCAGAGCAGGACCTGCGCGGTCGTGTGCGCGTCGGGGATTTTCTTCGAGGTGAAGGTCGCCCATTTTTCATGCGTCAGCAGCATGACGTGGATCGATCCTTCCTCGACGACCATGCAGGCGGCGGTGTCGTCGGTGAAGGCGGGGTTGTTCGCCGCGCCGACGGCCTCGTAAAAAGCCTTCGATTTGTCGAGGTCGGTGACGGGCAGGTTCACGAAAATCATCTGGGGCATCTACTCTCTCCTTGGGGGTGTTGGATTTTTGTTGTCAGCGTACACGGTGCGCGGCGGCAATTACGCGCCACATCATGGCGCGTTTCCCGCGCCGAACAGCATCCGCACATAACGCTTCAGATGGGTGACGGTGCCGCGCGCAATCGCCGGATCGTTCGTCGTTTTGGCCAGGACGAAGGCGCCCTGCAGTACCGACTGGACATGCTGCGCAAGGCCGAGCGCGGTGATGTCTTCGGGCACGCCGTAAACATCCATCGCCGCCTGGATGTCGGGAGCGAGCGCCTGGCAATAGGCGTTGATGCTCGCCTCGCACGCAGCGCGGATACGGTCGTTGGTCGCATAGGCTTCCTGCACCATCGTGCCGACGAAGCAGGTGTAATCCTCGGTGGGTCCGTCGAGCATCGACAGGCGGAAATCGATATGGCCGAGCAGGCGGTCGAGCGGATCGTCCAGCTTCACATGCGGCGCCAGTTCGAACATCGGCCGCGCGCGCTCGGTCCAGCCTTCGGCCGCCGCGATCGCCAGATCTTCCTTCGACGCGAAATGGTGGAAGAACGCGCCCTTGGTCACGCCCGCCGACGCGCAGATCTGGTCGACGGTGGTCGCCGAATAGCCCTGCTTGCGCACCGTCGCATGCGCCGCCGCGATCAGTTTCGCCCGCGCGCTACCCCGCGGAGCCCGGGCCGTGCTGCTGCTGTTCGGAGAGGCTGGTATCTGGTTCATGCGAATCAACATACCGACTAGTTGGTATGTTGTCAAATCCGGCTCGGACCCGATGCTGCGCGGCACTTTCGCCAACATCCGAAAAAGACTCGACCTTCCCGCCACTTCGCCTAAAGAGGGTTTGGAACAAAGGGGGCACATCGGCGCAGTTCCGGGGGGAATATGGTCGCAGTCGTTTCAACCACGGCCTATCTCGGCATCGAGGCGCGCGGCGTCGAGGTGCAGTGCCAGGTCACGCCCGGCGTGCCGCGCTTCGTCGTCGTCGGCCTGCCCGACAAGGCGGTCGGCGAAAGTCGGGAGCGCGTCCGCGCCGCGATCGCCGCGATCGGCCTGTCGCTGCCGCCCAAGGTCATCACCGTCAACCTGTCGCCCGCCGACCTGCCCAAGGAAGGCTCGCATTACGACCTGCCGATCGCGCTCGCTTTGCTCGGCGCGATGGGGGTGATCGATGCCGAAACACTCGCCTCCTACGTCGTCGTCGGCGAACTCGGCCTCGACGGGCGCGTCGCGGCGTCGCCGGGGGTGCTGCTCGCTGCCATCCATGCCGGAAGCGCCGGGCTCGGGCTGATCTGTCCTGCGGCGCAGGGGCCGGAGGCCGCATGGGCGGGCAATGTCGAGGTGCTCGGCGCGCCCGACCTTCTCTCGCTGCTCAATCATTTCAGGGGCAATGCGCCGCTCGCGCCGCCGGTGCCGGGCGAGATCGAAGTGCCCGAGCGCACCGTGGATCTCCGTCAGGTAAAGGGGCAGGAGACCGCGAAGCGTGCGCTCGAAATCGCCGCGGCGGGGGCGCATAATCTGATGATGTCGGGGCCGCCGGGGGCGGGCAAGTCGCTGATGGCGGCGTGCATGCCCGGCATCCTGCCCGACCTCACCCCTGCCGAAGCGCTCGAAGTGTCGATGATCGCGTCGGTTGCCGGACATCTCGAAGGCGGCCGCCTGATCCGCGCGCGCCCGTTTCGCAGCCCGCATCATTCGGCGTCGATGCCCGCGCTCGTCGGCGGCGGGCTGCGCGTACGGCCGGGCGAGGTTAGCCTCGCGCATCTGGGGGTCCTGTTCCTCGACGAATTGCCCGAATTCCAGCGCGGGGTGCTCGATTCGCTGCGCCAGCCGCTCGAAACGGGCGAGGTCAGCGTTGCGCGCGCCAATGCGCATGTGACCTTCCCCGCGCGCGTGCAGTTGGTGGCGGCGATGAACCCGTGCCGCTGCGGCCATCTCGGCGACCCGGCGCTCGCGTGCAGCCGCGCACCGCGCTGCGCCGCCGACTATCAGGCGAAGCTCTCGGGGCCCTTGCTTGATCGTATCGACCTGCATGTCGAGGTACAGGCGGTGAGCGCCGCCGACCTCGTCCTGCCGCCGCCCGCCGAGGGCAGCGCGGAGGTCGCGTCGCGTGTCGCGGCGGCGCGCGATGTGCAGACCGCGCGCTATGCGGCGCACAAGGCGCGGACCAATGCCGAAATCGACGGCGAATTGATCGAAGCGGTCGCGACGCCCGACGATGCGGGACGCAAGCTGCTGGCACAGGCGGCCGAAGCGATGCGGCTGTCGGCGCGCGGCTATACGCGGATCCTGCGCGTCGCGCGCACCATCGCCGATCTGGCGGGCAGCGACGACATCGGACGCATCCACATCGCCGAGGCGCTCAGCTATCGGCGGCAGGCGCCGAGGAACTGATGGACGAGCTTGTCTTTGAAACCGTCATCATCGAATGGCGGGGTCCCGCGCCCTTCCTCTTTGCGCCGGTCCCGGACGAACATATCGGTGCCATCCGCTATGCGGCGATGACCGAAAGCTATGGCTGGGGCGTCGTGCCGGTGGTGGCGACGATCGGCGACACGCTGTTTGCGACCTCGCTGTTCCCGCGCGAGGGCGGCTATTTGCTGCCGGTGAAGGTCGCGGTCCAGAAGTCGGAGCAGGTTGGCGTCGGCGACCGGATCGCGGTCCGCATGCGGGTCGGCCGCGCCTAGGCTCGCGCGAATCTCGCCATGGTGGTAAAGATTTTCGAACATATTGATGCGATGGGGTAGGGATGATCGCGGCGGGCAATCTTCTGGCGCACCTGTGCGGCCGGCTCGGGATGGGCTTCGCCCTGCTCGTGCTTGGGCTGTGGGCGCTGCCGGCTGCCGCAGCGATCCTCGATGTCGACCGCGACCTGTGCCACGCGCAAAGCGGGCTTGCCGCGTCCGACACCGCACTCCCCACGCTTCGCTTTTCGTGCAGCGGAAGTCCGGCGGGATATCAGCAGGCAAGCCTCTGGCTTCGCGCGCCGATCGGCGGCGCGGACGCGGCGCGGGGCGATGCCGCCCTGATGGTCCACCAATCGCGCTTCGATCGGCTTGCCGTGGCCTTTTCCTATGCCGATGGCACAACGCGCTGGCAGCAGGTGCGGGCGGGCGATTACGGTGCCCATTGGCGCACCGGCGGACAGATATTGTTCGAAGCGCCCGAACGCGGTGCGGCGTTGACCGCGGTGACCATGCGATTCGACGGCCTGTCGAGCCATCGGTTCGTCCGGGCGCGGATCATCCCGAAAGCCGAGGCGGGAATGCAGGCGGCCGGCATGGCCGCGGCGGCCGGCGCGGCGCTCACCCTGTTGCTTGTGAGCTGCATCTACAGCCTGTCGCTCGCCTTTGCGGTGCGTCGCCAGTATCTGGCCTGGCAGGCGGCCTGGTCGGGCACGATGCTGCTTTGGGGCGCGCTCTGGTCGCAAATTCATCTGGCGCTGATACCGGGGCTGGCGGGGACGGTGACGACCCAGATCTGTACCTTTCTGTCGTGTCTCGCCATCGCGCTTGCGACGATCAGCGCAGCGACCGCCGTCGATCGCGGCAGGGCGCCGAAATGGCTTCGCACCGCGGCGCTCGTCTGCGGTTTGGGTGTCGGGATAGCGGGCATTCCGCTGGCGCTGATCCGCGGCGAAAGCCTCGGGCCGCTCGCGGACATCCTGGGACTGGTGATCATCGCCGATCTGCTGGCGGTGACGGCCTATGTCGGCTGGGCGTGGCGGCGCGGTTCGGTCGAGGCTCGGGACTTCCTGGCGGCGTGGGGGCTGCCGATGGCGGTGCTCGCGATCATCCATATCGTCGACGTCGAGAATGGTTTCTGGGGCGGCGGGTCGAAGCTGCTGGTCCTTGCGGCGGCGACCTGGCAGGCGCTGTGGCTCGCGGCGGCAGCGACGCGCCGGCTTGCGCATCTCAGGATCGAACGCGACCATGCGCGCAGCGCCGAAGCGCAGGCGCAGCAGCTCGCGCGGCGCGATCCGCTCACCGGCCTGCCCAACCGCCGTGGTTTCGTCGAGAGTGTGACGCCGCTACTCGATCGCGCGCGGGCGGATAATCTGCCGGCAGCCCTGCTGCTCGTCGACATCGATCGCTTCAAGTCGATCAACGATATCTATGGCCATGATTCGGGCGACGTCGTGCTGTGCGGCATCGCGCGCCGGATCGAACGCTGGGAAGGCGCGATGTGTACCGTCGCGCGGCTCGGCGGCGAGGAGTTCGGGCTGCTGACGATCGGGATGGAAGGGATCATCCTCGGCCGCTTCGCCGAGAGTGTCCGGCGCGGGATTGCCGCGTGCGATCATAGTGAGACGGTTGGCGACCGGCCAGTCACCGCCAGCGTCGGCGTGGCCGAGGTTCGGCCAGCGTGCGATTTCCAGCAATTATACCGGCTTGCCGACGAGGCGCTCTATGATGCCAAGCGCGGCGGACGCAACAAAGTCGTGGTCCAGCGGCATTATGACGCGCCGGAGCGCGCGGCGGGCCGCGAGGTCGCCATATCGAATTGAAGGGGCCGCGCGACCGCGGCCCGATCACAAGCCGGCTTAGTTGGAGACGACTTCGAGCGGCGGCGGGGCTTTCGCCGCGGCGGCGCCATGGCGGCGGTGGCTCAGCTTGCCTTCGACCTTGCCGCCATTTTCGATCGTGATGTTTTCATAGGTGACGTCGCCGGTGATCCGCGCGGTTGCGTGGACGATCAGCGTTTTCGCCTCGATCGCGCCGTCGAGCAGGCCTGCTATCTTCGCGGTTTCGGCGATGACCGAACCCTTGATCTCGCTCGCTTCGCCCTGGACGAGGTTGGCGCATTTCAGGTCGCCGTCGATCTTGCCGTCGACATGCAGGTCGACGCTGGCCGACACATTGCCGGTGACGACGACATCCGATCCGAGGATCGAAAAGGTCGTGTGACGCGAACCGGTCGCCATCTTAGCGGGCACCGCGGACGGCAGCGACGGAACCGACTCGCTGTCGGGCGTCGTCTTTGACTTCGAGAACATCGGCTTTGGCCTCCAGGAAGCGGCGCGGGTTGACCGCGACGCCATTCAAACGGACTTCGAAATGCAGGTGGCTGCCGGTCGAACGGCCGGTCGAGCCCATTTTGGCGATCTGCTCGCCGGCGGCGACCTGCGCACCGACCTTGGACGTAAAGCCCGACAAGTGGGCGTAGCGGGTCAATATGCCCTGGCCGTGATCGACCTCGACGACATTGCCGTATCCCGACTTCTGCCCGACATAGACGACGCGGCCGGGGGCGGCGGCGAGGATCGGGGTGCCCATCGGTCCGGGGAAGTCGAGCCCCGAATGCATCGCGCCGGCGCCGGTGAAGGGGTCGCTGCGATAGCCGAAGCTCGACGAGAGCATCAGCACGTTCGCGGGCTGGCCCGACGGGATCGCGACGAGCGTGCGTTCGAGCACCTCCATGCGGAACAGCGCGCTTTCGAGCGCGGCGAAGGATTTGCCCAGCGAGCTCGCGCGGCCCTTGGCTCCGCGATAGGGAATGAACGGACCACCGCGGCCCGCCGCGGCGTTGCGGATCAGTGCCGCCGGGTTCATGCCCAGCTTGGCGACGGCGCCTTCGGCCTTGGCCGCGCGTTCGTTGACCGCGGTCAACAGGCGGTTGGCGAAATCTTCTTGCCGCGCTTCGAGGCGGGCAAGGATCTGCGCTTCGGGCGGCAGGTTTGGGTCGATCAGCGCACTGGTCTTGAGCGGCGCCTTTTCGGCGGCCGGGGCAGCCGCTTCGGTGCCGGCCTCGGGCGTCACGGCCGCGGGCTCGACGCCGAAATGAACTTTCGACCATTCTTCGAGCTGTTCCTGCCGGTCTTCGAGGTCGGCGGCGGTTTCGGCGACATTGTCGCGATATTTGGCGATGCGGGCCTCGGCGGCGCTTGCTTCGGCCTGCTGCGCCGCGACCGCTGCGCGTTCGTCGGCCTTGAGCAACTGGTTGATCAATATGGCGAGCGTGACCGCCGCCCACGCCAGCAGAACCGCGCCGGCGATCAGCGCGACGCGCTTTTGCCACACGGCGCTGACGCGCAGGAACCGGACATGACCGTGCGTGCGAACGAAGATTTCATGGTCCTGAAACAGCGCAGAAACGCGCTGGCGCAACTGGCGCAGACCCGTTGTTTTCGATGACAAGTGGCGACCCCATCTTGTGTTTTATTGGAGCCCTCCGCCCCGATTGATGCGCGCCTTATCAGGCAGCGTTCACCGGAGCGAATCTTTGGGGCAGGAGTCGAGCCGAGTCGAAACCATCGCGCGGTGAACGGTGTCAAAGGGTGCGAACAATGCCATTTTGGTAGGAAATCGCGGGCGAATCGGCCGATTATATTGACGGCTTGCTTACCAATTTTGGGTAGGGTTAAGCGGTGAATATCATGGCCGAATCTGCTCGTTCCGCTGCCTCCGAATCGGCAAGCACCCCGTCCGCGCCGGTGGGCGCGCGGCCGCGTTCGGCGGTGAGCGCGGGCGTCGGCATCGTCGGCCTCGCGGGTCTGGTGAGCTATTTGCTTATCGCGCGTTTCGCGCCCGACATCGCGGCGTTCCTTGGTATCGACTGGGGCAATCGCGGCGCCATGAACGGCCCCAATTCGGCGATTGCGAGCGTGCTCGCGTGCGGATTGCCGATGGTGCTGTGGTCGGTCTTCGTCGACAAGGTACACCGCAATCCGTCGACCGGAATCGACTGGGAACTGCGCCGTCCGTGGCGCGAGACGCTCGACATCAGCCTGACCAAGCTCGCCGGAATGTGGGCGACATGGGGGCTGATCGCGCTGATCTATGCGACGATGCGCTATTATTGGGAGGGCAATTACGCCTTTTCGATGAATCTTCTCGAGACGGTCGCGCCATGGCTGCTGCTCGCGTCGGTAGCCTATATGCTGTGGCTCGACCGCCGCATGATCGAACCGCGCGACGGCTGCTGGCAATTCGGCCGCTGGCTGATTGCGCCGGGGCAACCGGTCGACGGCCGTGCGATCGGCCATCACCTGCGCGCCTGGGCGGTGAAGGGGTTTTTCACCGCCTTCATGCTGTCGATCGTGCCGGGGAATTTCTCGTCGCTGGTGACGGTGCCGATGAGCGAGGTGCTCGCCAACCCCTATATGACCGGCATCTGGGCGATCAATTTCCTCTATCTGGTCGACGTCCATATCGCGACGGTCGGCTATATCCTGACGTTGAAACCGCTCGACGCGCATATCCGTACCGCCAATCCCTATGGCATGGCGTGGGTCGCCGCGCTCGTCTGCTACCCGCCCTTCATCCTGATGAACGGTGGCCCGCTCGACTATCAGGTTAATGGATCCGACTGGGGCTATTGGTTGCAGGGAGATGAGGGCCTGCTGATCGCCTGGGGTATTGTGCTGGTGCTGCTCACCGCGGTCTACAGCTGGGCGACGATGGCGTTCGGCATCCGCTTTTCGAACCTGACGCACCGCGGCGTGATTACGCATGGCCCGTATAAATATACGCGCCATCCGGCCTATATTTCGAAGAATATGAGCTGGTGGGTCGGCTCGCTGCCGTTCCTCGTCACCGCGGGCGGCTGGGTCGAAGCGGCGCGCAACGTCATCCTGCTGGGGCTGGTCAGCGGCGTCTATTACTGGCGCGCGAAGACCGAGGAAAAGCATCTCCTCGCGGATCCGGCCTATGTCGCTTACTGGAACTGGGCGCAGGACCATGCGCTGGTTCCGCGCTTCTTTGCGAAACTCAGCGGACGAAGGCGCCCGCTGATCCGCCTCGAACCCGACGAGCGCGTCGGGCCGGTGGCCTGATCCGCGCGGGGAACATGTCCCCGCGCGGCCAGATTTGCATCAGAATTTGACGCTCGCTTCGATCCCGTAGATGCGGGGTTCGTTGACGTAGCTGGTCAGATTGTTGAAATCGATGCCGCCGGTCGGCGACGCGTCGTTGGTGATGTTGCGCACGAAGCCCGCAAAGTCGAAGCGGTCGGTCTTATAACCGAGGCGAACACCGCCCTCGAGCAGCTTGTCGTCCGAAAATTCGACCGAGCGGTAGAGGAAGAACTGGATCTTCGAGCGGTAATACCAGTCGGTGAAGGCATAGATGGCGCCGTCGCCGACGGGGACTTCATAGCCTGCGGTCCAGTTGAGCGTGAACTTCGGCGACTGCGGCAGCTGGTTGCCGTCGATCGAGAAGATCCCCGGGCTGCCCGGACGTGCGGGGTCGAGCACGGTGCAAGGCGTCGCCGAGCCGCAGCCTGCGACAAAGGCGTTGGCATCGTCGATCTTGGCGACGTTCCACGCACCGCCGATCGAGAAGGTCAGGCCCTTCGCCGGCGCTGCCTGCAGTTCGGCTTCGATGCCATGGCCCTTGGCGTCGACATTGAGCAGGCTCGCGACGTTCGACGTGCCGCCGACTGCGGTGAGTTGGAGATCCTTGGTGTCGAAGAAATAGCCGGTCAGGTTGAAACGGACGCGGTTGTCGAGGAAGTTGGTCTTGATCCCCGCTTCATACGACATCGTCTCTTCCTGATCGGCGGTCGAGATGACGCGCGAGAAGGTCAGGCGGCCCTGCACCGAAGGCGCGCGATAGCCTCGCGCGACGCGGGCATAGAGCGTCACTGCGTCCGACGCCTCATAGGTCGCGCTGGCGTCCCACGTCAGCAGCTTGCCCTTGACCTTGGCGGCCTGTGGGGGGACCGGCGTGTTCGGATCGACGACGAAGATCGGGCGCGTTTCGACAGGGCGCGACGCGACGAAATTACGCGTGTCATGGTTGTAGCGCGCGCCGGCCTGCAGTTTGAAGCCATTGTCGAACTCGTAGTTGACCGAGCCGAAGAGGCCGTAAGCTTCGCTATCCTGACGCTGGATCGCGATCGCCGACGGGGTCGCGTCGGTCGGGCCGCCGAACTCGAAGCTCGAAATGTCGAGCTTTTCGTCGAAGTAGAAGGCGCCGAACTGGTAACCGAGCCCGCCGTTGTTGTTCGACGCGATGCGGATTTCCTGCGTGAACTGGTCGAGGCTGGGGACATTGTCCTGGCTCTGCGCCGAGAACGGAATTAGGCCCGGCCCACTAACGGGCGCGAACTGGTTGCCGAAGCCACCGTCGATATCGCCGCGGCTGCGGAAATTGCCGTTCCAATAGGAGGTGATCGAGTAAGCGGTCACCGGCCCGAAATCATATTCGAGGTTCAGCCCGGCGTTATAGGTGTTGAGCTTCTGGAAGTTCAGCCCGTCCTGATAGACTTCGTCGCGCTTGAACTTGGTGCCCGCACCGCCGAGGCCGACGAGCTTGTTGCTGCCCGGAAGCTGTGTATTGGCGCGGAAGATGATCGCCGAACCGTCATAGATGCGGACCTGCCCGGTCACGCGGCCGGTGAAGGGGCCATTTTCATACTGGAGCTGGAGGCGAGCGGCGATGTCGTCATAGCCGCCGAGATCCTTGCTCTTGGTCGTCGCGATATTGTCGACCCAATTGTCGCGATGCTGGAAGAGGGTCGAGAGGCGGACCGAGAAGCCATTGTCGTCGGCGGCACCCGCCGCAACCTCAACCTGCGTCGTGCCATAGCGACCATAGCTGGCGCGCGCATAGCCGCCGGTCTTGCCGGGCTTGACGGTGTCGAACTTGACGATGCCCGCCGGCGTGTTGCGGCCGAACAGGGTGCCTTGGGGCCCGCGGAGGACTTCGACGCGGTCGAGATCGAAGATCGGGAAGCCCTTGAGGATCGGGTTTTCGAGGACGACGTCGTCATAGACGAGGCTGACCGGCTGCGAAGCATTGAGATCGAAGTCGGTGTTGCCGAGCCCGCGGATATAAAAGCGCGGGAAGGTACGGCCGAACGAGCTTTCGATGTTCAGGCTGGGGACGCGGCCCGCAAGCACGCGAACGTCCGAGCCAGTCGAGGTGATCGCATCGAGCGTATTGCCCGACAGCACCGAGACGGCGACCGGCACGTCCTGCAGGCTTTCTTCGCGGCGCTGCGCGGTAACAACGATGTCGCCGAGGCCGCTGTCTTCAGCGACGGGTGCGGTGTCCTGCGCTGCGGCGGGGGCGGCCCAGGCCGACGTGGCGAGGGCAATGCTTATAGCAATAGTGGAAGGAAAGTGGCGCATGGCGAGCTTCCTGAAACAGAGTTGATGATGGGAGAGCGGAAAAACCAAAGGCTCTTTGGCTTTCCGCGCGCGCGCAATCAATCGCCGAAGCGCACACCGCCGACGTTCATGTCAGCAGTGTTGCGCATTTGCTGCACTTTTGCGGCGCGTGGCCCGTCAGAAACTGAGTTCGTCGTAGATCTTCGAAAGGTCGCCGCCCCATGCACCTTCATAAAGGTCGAGCAGGTCGTGTGCGGGCGACTTGCCGGTCTTGGCGATACGGCGCAGCGGTTCGAGGAAGCCGACCTCATTGTCGCCCATCGAATTGACTTCGCCGCGCGCGGCAAGACCCGCGGCCGCGATGTCGAGGACGCGGTGTGCGAGTTCGCCCACGGTGCCGCCGCCGGGGGCGGGGGCGTCGAGACCTTCGCTGGGGACGGCGTCGCGGAGCGTCTGTTGCTCCTCGATGCTCCAGCCCTTGACCAGATCCCAGGCGGCGTCGAGCGCGCCCTGATCGTAAAGAAGGCCGACCCACAGGGCAGGGAGCGCGCAGATGCGGTTCCACGGGCCGCCGTCGGCGCCGCGCATTTCGAGGAAGCTCTTCAAACGCACTTCGGGGAAAGCGGTCGAAAGATGGTCGTTCCAGTCGGAGAGGCGCGGCTTCTCGCCGGGTAGCGCGGGCAGTTCGCCCTTCAGGAAGTCGCGGAAGCTCTGGCCCGCGGCATCGATATATTTGCCGTCGCGGAAGACGAAATACATCGGGACGTCGAGCATATAGTCGACATAGCGTTCGTAACCGAACCCATCTTCGAACACGAAAGGCAACATGCCGGTGCGTGCGGGGTCGGTGTCGGTCCAGATATGGCTGCGGTACGACATATAGCCGTTCGGCTTGCCCTCGGTGAACGGCGAGGAGGCGAAGAGCGCGGTCGCGAGCGGCTGCAGCGCGAGCGATACGCGGAATTTCTGCACCATGTCGGCCTCGGACGAATAGTCGAGGTTGGTCTGGATCGTGCAGGTGCGCAGCATCATGTCGAGGCCCATCGTGCCGACGCGCGGCATATGCTCAAGCATGATCTTGTAGCGGCCCTTGGGCATGATCGGCAGTTCGGCGCGCGTCTTGTCAGGCCACATGCCGAGCCCGAGGAAGCCGAGGCCAAGTTCGGCGCCGACTTCTTTCACCTGTTTGAGGTGCCGGCCGGTTTCGGCGCAGGTCTGGTGGAGGTTTTCGAGCGGCGCGCCCGACAGTTCGAGCTGGCCCGCAGGTTCAAGGCTGACGGTGCCGTCGCTGCCGGCCAAAGCAATCACCTTGCCGCCCTCGATCACCGGTTCCCAGCCGAAGCGGGTGAGCGCCATCAACAGGTCGTGGATGCCGCCGGGCTCGTCATAGGAGGGTGCACGATGGTCGGCGGTGCGATAGACGAATTTCTCATGCTCGGTGCCGATGCGCCAGCGGTCCTTGGGCTTTTCGCCCTGGATCATGGGGCCGGCGAGCTGGTCGCGGCTTTCGACGATGGGATCGTTGCTGTCCGAGGCGGTGCGCGTGCTCATATCGCGCCATTATACGGTTCGGTACAGAAAGCAATCGGCTGTTGATAGCGCCCTATTTGACGCGTGCGCGCAGGTTGATCGTGAAGCTCGATCCGGGGGTCATCGCGCCCTTCGGCCGGACACGGACATGGGTGATGGCGGCATCGACGCCATCGGCGTCGGCGGTGGGGGCGTAGGTCCAGCTGGCGCCGCCATTGTTCGAAAATTCGAGATCGTCGGCACTGCTCGAGAGGCTGGTAAAGCCATAGGTCAGTCCGCTTCCCCCCGGCGCGAAGAGGATTGGTCCGGGACCGGGCGCGTAAGTGCCGACGAACAGGTCGAGGTTCGCGGGGATCGCATCGGTAACGATCAGGCTGCCCGTCGTCGGGGCGGTGCCCGATGGGGCGGTGACCGTCAGGCTGTAGTTGGCGAAGCTGCCGGGGATCAGCTTGGGGTTGGTAAGGCCGTTCACCGGGTCGCTATAGGCGAGCGAGGTTTTCGCGATCGAAAGCGGCACGATATAGGTGTTGGTGAAGGTGCAGACGATCGCCGTATCGGCGGGCGCGACGGTCAGCACATTGCCCGCGAGTGCGGCCGAATTGCCGGTGCAGGCGAGCGCTTGCGCATAGTTGGCGGCGTTGCCGACGGTGAAGCTCTCGCTGAGGGCCGCGCTCTCGGCGGCATAGACGGTGACCGCGGCATTGGTGTCGGTCTCGTTCGCGCTGTTCGCGACCGAGGCGAGGCTGGCATTGTTGATAAGCCCGCTTGTCGCAACGGTGACGGCGTTGGCGATCTGCGCGTTGACCCAAGTCTTGCGCACCACGAGCGTCGCCGACTTGCGGCTGTTCGTCCATGTGCAGGTCAGCGAGGTGCCCGACGGCATGACGACGGTGCGGCTGAGCCCGCTGCCCGAGGTCGCGATGACGGCGTTGTCGCTGTTGCGGCGGCATTCGAGATTGCTGTTGTAGTTCGCCGCCGCGCCCGCCGAATAGGTTTCGGTCAGCGTCAGCGTGCTGCCGGGGGTCGCGACCGCGGTCGCGTTGGTCGCCGTACCGCCGACGGTCGACGATCCGGCGGTCGGGAGGAGGCCGCCGGCGATCGAGAGGCCGACGGCGTCACCCGTAATCGCGTTCGACCAGTTTTTGGCGAGGACGACGGGCGAGTCATTGTCGGTGATCGTATAGGTGCTGGCCGTGCGCGCCGCGCCGCCGCAGCTTGTCGTGCTCGATACGGTGTAGCCGGTGCCGCCCGCCAGCGCGATCTGGATTGTCTCGCTGCCCTCGGTCGCGGTGTCGTCGATGATCTGGATGCCCAGCGGTATCGCGGTGTTCTGATAGGAGCCGGCGGGGATGGTGACGGTGAAATTCGCCCCGCCGCCCGGCGTCGTATAGTCGGTGCCGCGCGTTGCGGTACCGCCCGTGATGCTGACATTGACCGTCCGCGCAGTGAACAATGTCCCGTTCACGGTCAGCGTCGGCAGATTGGCGGTCGCGATCGATTCGACCCCCGATGCGCTGGCCGTCGACAGCTCGACGAAGGGGTTGAGCGTGATGCGGATGTCATCAAGAAAATTGCCGTAGCTGCCCGCGTCGGCCGTGATGAACTGGACGCGCTGCACGCCCGATGCGCCGCTATAGGTGGCGGTGCCGGTGTTGACGTTCCAGACATTGTTGATCGTTGAGGCCTGTGTCGCGAGATTCTGGATCAGCGTCCCGGTGCTGCTGGCGATCTGGAAACGCGCGGTCTGCGTCGCCGCGCCGCCCGAGCGCGCGCGGTGCGCGAAGGTCCAGCCGATCGATTCGCCGCTCACCATGCAGATATTCTGGTACAGCGCGCCGGGGACGTTCGCGTTCATTTCGGCGAAGACCGACCCGGCATAGGCGGGCACGCCTTGAAAGCCTGTGTCCCACAGCTCGATCTCGCCTGACGCCGAATCCCAGCCGGTGACCGATCCGTTCGAATAAATCTCGTAATTCGCGGCGCCGGGCCCCTGCGGATCGTTCGATTCGAACGACGGGTTCACGATGACGCGCTGCGCCGCGGCCGGCGGGGCGATCGCGAGCGACGCGGCGACGGCGAGCGCGCAAAGCTGCGCGAGATGGCCCGGACGAACGCGCATCAATTGACCGTCACGTCGAACGCGATCGCCATTGCCGCCGCTGGCGTCAGTGTCGACGTCGTGGCGGCGATGGTCGTGCCCGCGATCGATGCGCCGAAGGGATCGCTTTCGTCGGCACCGATCGCATTATCATCCTCGATCGTCGTCGCGCCCGCGCAACTGGTGCCGCTACGCAGCGAGCCCGGAACAAAGGTCGTGTTCGCGGGCAGGGCGTCGGCGATCGCGATACCCGTCGCGGTGCCGCTGCCATTGTTGGTGACGAGGATGCAATAGCGCATCGTCGCCCCCGGGATCGCCTTTGGATCGGTGGTGCCGTTGAAGGGGTCGCCGACGACGCTGCTGGTCTTGGCGACCGTCAGATTGGTCGTGGGGCGGCAGAATGTGATGTCGTGGATCGCCATGCCCTGCTGGCCGGGGTTGGCGGGGGCGAGGCTGTGGCTGCCATATTCGATCCTGATAGTGTCGACCGGGGTCGAAAAGGTCACGATGACCGTGCCGTCGGCGCTGGTGTCGGCGGACAGGACATCGCCATAGGCGCTGTTCCCGATGATATAATTGGCCACGCCATTGGTCAGGACCGGATAGACGGTCGACCCGTTATATGTTCCGGTGACCGTGACGCGATCGGCGAACTGCGCGGCGTTGTAATCGACGTCGAGCAGCCGGAACTGCGCGCCCGGCACCGCCGTCGGCAGCGTGATCGTCGAGGTGACGGTCCCCGTCTGACTGGTGAAATCGACGAGCTGGAAAATCGAATATTGTGCCGGCGAGATCCCGCCGGTCACGACATTCTGCCGCGTCGGCGACTGGCCGCCATAGGTTGCGTTGCTGAGAAAGGCCCCGCCGCTGATCGCGATGTTGAAGCTCGTCGTGCCGATCGCGGTCAGCGACTGGCTGCCGCTGGTGGTTCCGGCCGGCCAGCTGACATTGTCCCAGTCGTGGATCGTCGTTCCGACCGGACAGACGAGCGTCGGCGGGGTGCCCGCTACGCGCGCGCCGGATACGGTGAAGGTCGCGCTGTCATAATCATCCTCGCCCGCGGCGCCATTGCCGGCGGTCGAATCGAAGTCGAACGCCGACGAGGCGCTGACCTCGGCGACATTGGTGATGCTCGCCCCCGCGGTCGCTGTGACGGTGCCGGTGATCGTCAGCGTTCGCGTCGTCCCCGGTGGGATGCTGCCGACCGTCCACACGCCGGTCGCGCTGTTGTAGCTGCCGAACCCCGAGGCGCCGGTGAAGGCGAACCCCGCGGGCAGTAAGTCCTGTACCATCACGCCGGTCGCGGTCAGCGCCGAGCCACTCGCGTTGGTCACGCTCAATATATAATTGATGCTGGCGCCCGACGCGGGCGATGCGTTGCTCACCGACTTGGTCAGCGACAGGTCGGCCGACGGCGTGATCGGAACGGTGGTGAGCGTCAGGTCGGTGCGCGTGAAATTGCCGCTGTCGCCGTTCAGCGAATCGCAGATGGTCAGCTGCCACGTCCCGGCCGACCCCTGGCCGTTGAAGCTGGCAAGCGAACCCTCGGGGCGGAATGTCCGCTGATAGGGCGGGGCGGCAGCGGTGTTGTCGTTGCTTGTGTGGGTCGAAATGCTTGCGGCGGCACTGTCGTCGAACAGCACGTTCAGATTGTCCGCGGACGTGCCGACATTGGTGATCAGGTTGACCACCGTCCCGGCGGGCGACACCAGCGTCGCGCGCACGTCGCCGCGATATGTGTGCGTGAATTGCACCCCGATATTGACGTCGGTGACCTGCGCATTGGCGGCGACGGTGAAGCTTCGCACCATCGGAGCGGTGCAGGTGGCCGCGGTTTCGTTGATCGTGCCGGTGGCCGTGCTGCTGTAATTGGTTGTGGTCTGTGCGGCGGCGGGATTGCTGGCAAGCGTCAACGCCAGCCAAACGAGCATGAGACATACTCGCACAGACTGCAAACACTGGCCCCCACGCCAGCGGTATCGGCTCTGGTCCCGCCGTTGCATGGCGCCGCTATGGCCCGCCCATAGCTAATATCCGGTTAAAATCGGTAACTTGGCATCAATTCTGTTCGGCGGCGGGACAGAATCGGCGTGTCTGCTATTCGGCCGGCCAGTCGCCATGCTGCGCCATCCACACGCCGATCGCGGCGATGGCGGCGGTTTCGGCGCGCAGGATGCGCGGGCCGAGTGCGATCCGGTGGACGGCGGCGTGCGCGATCAGCATGTCGCGCTCTCTTTCGGTAAAGCCGCCCTCGGGGCCGGTCAGGATCGCGGCGGGGCCGGGCGCGTCGACCTTGGCTAGCGAAACGCCGCCGGCCTCGTCGGCGAACAGCAGGCCGCGCTCCGTCGGCCAGTCTTTCAGGAGCTGGGGCAATTTGACGGGCTCGGCGAGCGTGGGCAGCGCGGTGCGCCCGCATTGTTCGCACGCCTCGACGATCTGCGCCTCGAGCCGTTCGCGCTTGACGCGCTCGACGATCGTGCGTTCGGTGATGACAGGCTGCAGGCGGGCGATACCGAGTTCGGTCGCCTTTTCGATGATCCAGTCGAGCCGCGCCTTTTTGACCGGGGCAAAGCACAGCCAGAGGTCGGGAACGCGCTCGATCGTCTTCGTCTGTCGCTCGACACGCAGCGTGAGCGTGCGTTTCGCAGCATCGGCCACCACCGCGAGCCATTCGCCGCTGACATTGTCGAAAAGGAGGATCGGGTCGCCGGCCCTCAGTCGCATGACGTTGAGCAGATAATGCGCCGCGGCGCCGTCGATCACGGGGGCGGCATCGGGGCCCAGCGGCACATCGACGAACAGGCGGGGCGTACTGGCAGGCGGCCAGGCAGGAGTCGCGGGCATATGCGGCCGATAACAGAAGGCGATATTTTGTGCATCTTTTGCCGCGAGCCGCAGCTCCTTGTCCCGATACGGGTCAAAAAGGCCGATCCGGACCGGTCTCCCCGCCCCCGATTAGCCTTTTGGTAAGCAGTTCCCCCCTAGGTGCGAGGATACCAGCGGGCCATCTAGTGGGGGGCGTCGCCGGTCGAAGAGGGGTTTAGGCCATGCGAGGGACCGTATTCAGCCGGCTGCGGCTCGGCACCACAAAGCTTTTGCGCGACCAGCGCGGCAACGCTTTCATGCTGACTGCCGCCGCGATCGTGCCGGTGATCGGCATCGTCGGATCGGCGGTCGATATCGGCCGCGCCTATATGACGCAATTGCGCCTGCAGCAGGCCTGCGACTCGGGTGTGCTCGCGGGACGGCGCGCGATGGCGAACGGAACCTATAGCGACGCGGCGAAGGCCGAGGCGTCGAAGATGTTCAATTTTAACTTTCCCGAACAAAAATATGGCAGCACCGCGATCAGCTTTTCCAGCCGGTCGGTCAACGCGTCGGACGTCGAAGCGAGCGCATCAGCGATCCTTCCGACCGCGCTGATGTTTATTTTCGGCAAGGACGAGTTCCGCCTGGCGGCCAATTGCACCGCAAAGCTCGAAATTTCGAACGTCGATGTGATGATGGTGCTCGACGTCACCGGATCGATGGCAAGCAAGGCCGTCTCCACCGACAAGCAGACCAAGATTGTGGCGCTGCGCGCCGCGGCGGTCGACTTTTTCGACACGCTGACCAGCGCCGATATCGGCGATGGCCGCCTGCGCTTCGGCGTTGTTCCGTATAGTTCGTCGGTCAATGTCGGCCAGATCCTGATCGCCAAAAATTCAGACTGGATCGCGAACAGCGACCTGCTGCCGTCGCGCACCCCGGTGTTCAAATATGTGAATCCGGAGACGACGACCGGAACGGATTATGTCGAAAGCGCTCAGACCACCGACGCGAGTTGGACGAACGACGGCACGGTTACGGCCAAGGACAAAAAGACATGTGAAGGGTTTGCAAAGCCCGCCGATACGTCGCCATCGCCCGATGGGTCGCCGAACTTCAATCAGACGGCACGCTATGAGGACGGTCACGGCAAGCGGACGACCACCTATAACCAGGTGCAGAAATATGTTTATCGCACCTATCAATATAGCTGGTCGTCCAGCAAATGTCGTCTTCAATACAAGAATGTGCGCTTCACGCGTACCTATGTGACGACGACCGTCGATTATAAGAGCGACATCTTCGACAATAAATATATCTATGAAGACCGCAACTTCGACGTCACCGCGCTGAAGACCGGGGGCAATCTCGATACCGATACGGCTGATAGCGGACAATCCTATTCGGCGTCGTGGGGCGGATGCATCATCGAACGTGCGACAATGCCGTTTGCCGCGAACGAAACCGCGCCGTCGGATGCGTATGACATGGACATCGACATGGTGCCCACCACCTCGGGCGACGATGCCGTCGATACGCAGTGGAAAATGTTCCTGCCAGCGGTGACCTTCCCACGCAATCAGCAGGCGGTCTCCAGCTCCGACAGCGCCGACAAGAATAATTTTGTCGAAATGGGCGGCGATTATGCCGCATGCCCCGCTGCCGCGAAGAATCTGACCACGATGACGTCGGACGATCTCGACGATTTCACCGACTATATCGCGACGCTGCAGCCCAAGGGCTATACCTATCATGACGCCGGCATGGCGTGGGGTGCGCGGTTTATTTCGCCGACCGGTCTTTTCGCCACCGAAAATGCACTGCCCGCCAACGGCCGGCCGGTCAGCCGTCATATCGTCTTCATGACCGACGGCGAGATGGTTACGCCGCGCGCCAACCTGTCGCACCAGGGGCACGAACGTTCGATGGCGCGCATCGGCGCGTCGAGCGACGACAATGCCGTCGCGCGGCACAACAACCGCTTCGTGCAATTGTGCCGGGCGGCGCGTGCGCGCGGCGTCACCATCTGGGTCGTGTCGTTCGGTGTGGGTACCAACACCAATTTGAACAGCTGCGCCTCGTCGGGGCAGGCTTTCGAAGCCGATAACGCCGAGCAGCTCAACGAACAGTTCCAGGCGATCGCGCGTCAGATTTCCAAGCTGAGGCTGTCGCAATGATCCGCGCACTCTTCCGCCGCCTGCGCCGTAACAAGCGCGGCGCGGCGATGGTCGAATTCGCGCTGACCGCCCCGGTCTTCCTGCTCATCCTGCTCGGGATATTCGACTATTGCTGGCAGATGTACGCGCAGCAGGTTCTGCAGGGCGCGGTCGCCAAGGCCGGTCGCGACGCGACGCTCGAGGCGCATTCGCTCGACCAGCAGGCACTCGACGAGGCGGTCGAGACGCAAGTGAAGAAGGTGTTCAAGGACGCCACGGTGACCTTCAACCGGCGTACCTTCGATGACTTCAGCGATATCAAACCGCTGCGCTGGGAAGACCGGAACGGCAATCATGAGCAGGATCCCTCGCCCATCGATTGCTGGGAGGATGGCGGCCGGCAGGGCAATGGCGGCGCCGACGACGTCGTCCAATATACGGCGTCGATGAAGTTCGACCGCGTCCTACCCGTGTGGCGGATGCTGGGCCAGCCGCAATCCAAGACCCTCACTGCCACGACCCTGCTGCGCAACCAGCCGTTCGCGGTCGGCGGCGACGTCATACCGGAGGAATGCGGATGAGCCTCTTGTCCAACCTCCATCGCCGCGCGCGTGCTACGGCGCGCCGGCTGGCGCACAATGTTCGCGCCGCGGTGCTACTCGAAATGGCCTTTGCCATTCCCTTTCTCGTGCTCGTCGGTTTCGGCGGGCTGGAGATCGCCAATCTGACGCTGACTCACACGCGCATCAGCCAGCTCGCGCTCAACACCGCGGATAATGCGGCGCGGATCGCGGCGGGCAGCAATCTGACGCTGCCGGAGATTCGCGAGGTCGACATCAACGAGGTGTTTGCGGGTGCCGAACGGCAGGCCGCCAGTCTCAACCTGCGGAGCAACGGCCGCATCATTCTCTCGAGCCTCGAGCGCAATGCGACGAACGGCCAGACGATCAAGTGGCAGCGCTGCTTTGGCGACATGCGCGTTCCCTCGGCCTTCGGGGTCGAAGGCACCGGTAAGAACGACAATAATTTCCAGGGCATGGGGCCGGTCGGTCGCGAAGTGAAAGCAGCGGCTGGAACGGCGGTGATGTTCGTCGAAATCACCTATGAATATCAGCCGCTTCTCTATGGCAAGGTGCTGGGCGACAGGACGATCCACACGACCGCCGCCTATAATGTTCGCGAAGCGCGCGACCTTTCGGGGGTCAAGGCTCCCGGCACCAAGGCTAGCTGCACCTGACGCCGGATTCGCGTCGGCGTTGATCGGGCATTTATTCGCGGCATCGGGGCTGCTATCGGCGGCGCATCGATGACTGCCACCCATCCTCCCGATAGCCAGCTCAGCGGATTCGTCGCGCTGTTGCCCTCTGCGGCGCGCCCCTATGCGCTGCTCGCGCGGTTCGACCGGCCGATCGGCTGGTGGCTGCTCTATTGGCCGTGCGCCTGGGCGCTCGCGCTTGGTGGCGGCGCGGTCAGCCACTGGCCGCTGTTCCTGTGGTTGCTCGCCGGCGCGATCGCGATGCGCGGGGCGGGCTGCGTCTATAACGACATCGTCGATCGCGACCTCGACGCGAAAGTGGCGCGGACGGCTTCGCGGCCGGTCGCGAGCGGGGCGGTGTCGGTGCGCAACGCCTTGCTGTGGACATTATTCTTGTCGCTCGTCGGCCTGCTCGTGCTGCTGCAATTGCCGCGCCCGGCGCAGATCGTCGCGCTTGGCAGCCTGATCCTCGTCGCCGGTTATCCCTTTATGAAGCGGATCACCTGGTGGCCGCAGGCGTGGCTCGGCCTCGTCTTCAGCTGGGGCGCCCTCGTCGCATGGGTTGCCGTCGGCGGGCAGGACGGTGTTGCGCTGCCCTTGCTCTATGTCGGCTGTATCGCGTGGGTGATCGGGTATGACACCATCTATGCGTTGCAGGATATCGAGGACGATATGCTGATCGGCGTGAAATCGAGCGCGCGCGCAATGGGACGCCATGTGAAGGGCGGCGTGGCGCTATGCTATGCGGTCGCGCTTGGATGCTGGGGCGGGGCGCTGTGGGCGGTGCGGCCCGATCCGCTGGTGTTGATCGCGCTGTTGCCCGCCGCAGTGCATCTGACGGGGCAGGTCGTGACGCTCGACCCGGCGAATGGCGAGGATGCGTTGGCGAAGTTCCGCAGCAATCGTTTCGCGGGCCTGCTGGTCTTTGCCGCGATGCTGGTCGTGGGAATGGCGCCCTAGGGCTATTCCGCCGCGAGCAGTTCCTCGGCGCCGCCGAGGTCGACCGATACGAGGCGCGACACGCCGCGCTCGATCATCGTCACGCCGAACAGGCGGTGCATGCGCGCCATCGTCACTGCATTGTGGGTGACGATCAGATAGCGCGTATTGGTTTCGCGGCTCATCCGGTCGAGCAGGTCGCAGAAACGCTCGATATTGGCGTCGTCGAGCGGCGCGTCGACCTCGTCGAGGACGCAGATCGGTGCGGGGTTGGTGAGGAATAGCCCAAAGATGAGCGCGACGGCTGTCAGCGCCTGTTCGCCGCCCGAAAGCAGGGTCAGTGTGCCGAGACGCTTGCCCGGCGGCTGGGCCATGATTTCGAGACCGGCTTCGAGCGGATCGTCGGAATCGACGAGTTCGAGATGCGCCTGCCCGCCGTTGAACAAGGTCGTGAACAGTCGCTGGAAATGACCGTTCACCGCCTCGAAGGCCGCGAGCAGCCGCGCGCGGCCTTCGCGGTTGAGGCTGCCGATCGATCCGCGGAGGCGGTTCACCGCCTGCGTCAATTCCTCGATCTCGGCGGCGTTTTTTTCGCGCTCGGTATCGAGTTCGACCAGTTCGTCGGCGGCGACGAGATTCACCGGACCGAGCCGCTCGCGGTCCGATATCAACCGGTCATGCTGCGACGATTCGGCGTTCGCGTCGCCGACGCTCGCGCTCTCGAACCCGGCCTTTTGCGGCAATAGTGGCGGCGGACATTCGAAACGCTCGCCCGACAGGCGCCCCATCTCGATACGGCGAAGCTCGGCATTTTCGGATCGGGCGACCGCTCCCGCGCGGGTTTCTCGCGCGGCGGCAACGCGCTCGCGGATGGCGTTCAGTGCGGTTTCGGCCTCGCGCAATGCCGCCTCGGCGGCGCGTTCCTGCGCTTCGGCGGCGGCGACCTTTTCGCGTAGCGCCGCCTGCTGCGCCTCGGCCTCGATGCGTTGTTCGGCGAGCTTTGCCGGGGCGTCGGCCAGCTTCGCGGCTTCGGCGGCAAGCGCATCGGCGCGCTTGTCCATTTCGGTGACGCGGCGTGCTGCCTCGCCCGCGCGCGCCTTCCAGCTCTTGATCTCGGCGCTCACCACCGCTTGTCGTTCGCTGAGCGATGCGAGCGTGCGTTCATGCGCGGCGAGCGCGTCCCGGGCGGCATTGGCGTCGGTGCGGGCGCGATCGGCCGCCTGCTCCTCGGCTTCGAGCGCGGCGCGAGCGATGCTGTCGTCGGGCAGCGCGGCGAGTGCGGCTTCCTGCGCCGAGAGCGTTTCGGCGGCTTCCTTCGCCGCGTCGGCGATCTCGGCGAGGCGGCGATCGAACAGCGCCGCAGCGTCGCGGTGGCGATCGAGCGCCGCCTGCGCCTGATCGGCGGCGCGGAGCGCCGTGCGGCGGCCTTCGTCGGCTGCGGCCAGTGCCTTGCGTGCCGCAGCTGCGGCCTGGGTCAGTTCCGACGCCTTCGCGGCGGCGGCGTCGCGGCGGTCGCGCAGCTCCTGTACGCCAAGCTCGACCTGCGGGCGCTGCGCCGCGAGTTCGTCGAGGCGGTTCTGGCGTTGCAACCTTTCGGTCGCGGTCGGGCCATCGCCGCGGGTTACAAAGCCGTCCCAGCGGCGCATCACGCCATCGGTGGTGACGAGGCGCTGACCGACCGCGAGCGGCTGGCCTTCGTCGCTTTTCGCAACCGCGACTTGTTCCAGGCGGCGGGCGAGCGCGGCGGGGGCCTTCACATATTCGGCGAGCGCTTTGGTGCCGGCGGGAAGTGCCGGGTCGCCCTTCGCCGCAGCGGCACCGCCCCAGCTGCGCGCCGCGTCCCGGTCGGTGCCGGCGTTCAGATCATCGCCGAGCGCAGCGGCGAGCGCCGCCTCGTAACCCGGGGCGACGCGGAGCTGGTCGAGGATGCGATCGTCGTCGCTGCGCGCGGCGGCGAGCGCGCGCTCGAGCGTCGACGCCTCGCCTTCGAGTGCGGCGAGCGCCGCGCGCGCTTCGGCAAGGCCCGCTTCGGCGCTCGCGAGGTCTGCGGCCGTCGCTTCGCGGTCGGCTTCTGCGCCGTGCAATGCGCCTTCGGCGGCGGCGATCGCCGCCTCGGCCGCGTCGGCAGTTTTTACGCTTTCTGCCTGTCTGGCGGCGAGCGCGGCGCTGTCGCCGAGCGCCGCGATTTCGGCATCGACGCGGGCCTTGTCGCCCGCAACGCGGCGCACGGCGGCTTCCGCACTGTCGCGGGCGGAAACCGCGATGCGCCGGTCGGCCGCTTCGCTCGCGGCCTTCGCGCGCGCCTGCGCCAATGCGACCTCGGCATCGCGAAGGCGGGCCTGCGCTGCGAGATTGGCTTCGGCAAGGGCAGTCTTTCCGGCGTCGTGTCCGGCGATGTCCTGCGCGAGGGATTTGGTTTCGGTGTCGAGTGCGGTCAGCGCGGCATGCGCCTCGCGCGCCAGTTCGCCTTCGTGGTTGCGGTCGTCGGCGAGCCGGGCTTGCTGTTTCGCAAGATCCTCGAGCCGCTGGAGAGCCGCGCGCTCTTCGCCCTGTAGCCGGACCTGCGTTGCAGTCGCTTCGGCGAGCGCGTCGCGCTGCGCCTGTGCATCGCTGCGTGCCGCGGCGACGCGCGTCGCGACTTCGGTCTGGGCCTTCGATATGATTTCGAGTTCGTCCTGCGCGGTCTTCACCGCGGCCTCGGCGGCGTCGGAGTCGCGGCGTGCCTGATCGGCGGCGGCGGCGGCGTCGCGCCAGCGCGCATAGATCAGCCGTCCCTCGGCAATGCGGATGTCGTCGCTGAGCTTCTTGTATTTCTCCGCCGCGCGCGCCTGCCGGCGCAGCGCATTGGCACGCACCTCCATGTCCGCGACGATTTCGGACAGGCGCGTGAGGTTGGTCTCGGTCGCGCGCAGCTTCTGCTCGGCGTCCTTGCGGCGGACGTGCAGGCCTGCGATGCCAGCAGCTTCTTCGAGCATCGCACGGCGGTCGGTGGGCTTGGCGGCGATGACGTTCGCGATCTTGCCCTGGCTGACGAGCGCGGGGCTGTGTGCGCCGGTCGCGGCATCGGCGAAGATCAGCGCCACATCCTTCGCGCGCACGTCGCGGCCGTTGGCACGGTACGCCGAACCCGCGCCGCGTTCGATACGGCGGATGACTTCCAGATCGTCGCCGTCGCTCGAGTCCGACAGGCCGGCGACGAGTGCGCCCTCGGTATCGCAATGGAGCGCGACCTCGGCAAAATCGCGCGCCGGGCGCGACGAGGTGCCGGCGAAGATGACATCCTCCATCCCGCCGCCGCGCATCGACTTGGCGCTGGATTCGCCCATCACCCAGCGGATCGCCTCAAGCAGGTTCGACTTGCCGCAGCCATTGGGGCCGACGACGCCGGTCAGCCCGGGTTCGATGCGCAGTTCGGTGGGTTCGACGAAGGATTTGAAACCGGTAAGGCGCAGCCGCTTTATCTGCACGGGATCCCCCCGTGCAGCTCAGCGAATCGGAGCTGGTGCAACCTTGTCGTCACATATCCCCCATGCAGCCGTCATGCCGCGCGGCGGGGGGAGTCGCAAGGGGGGTAAGGTTAACTCACCCCCTTGGAAAATTCGGTCAGCGGGCACCCATCGTGCGCAGGCGGTCGCGCAGCAGACCCCATGCCGCAACGCCTTCGACGACCTGGCCGTTGATGATGAAGGTCGGCGTGCCGGTGATCTGATATTTCTCGACCCCCGCGTTGGTGCCCTTTTCGATCGCCTCGACATTTTCGACCTTGCTCAGGCACTGCTGGATCGTCGCGGCGGGGACACCGCGCTGCTGATAGAATTGATCGATGCCCCAGCCCTTGGCGAGGGCGACGAAGCGCTGCGCGGGCGGCAATTTCATCGCTTCCTCGATCCCCGGCTGCGGTTTCGACGGACCCGCGATGAAGGCTTCATGTTCGAGGAAGGTCGCATCGGCGAGCGGGAAGAAGCGGTCGGGCGTGGTGCATTTGACGATCGCGCCGGCGATCGCGTCGACCGGGTGGAGCATGAACGGGGTCAGCTTGTACGACACGCGGCCGGTGTCGACGAAGTCGCGCTTCAGCTCTTCGTGCGAATCCTTGGCGAACTGTGCACAGTGACCGCAGGTGAAGGCGCCGAATTCTTCCAGTTTGATCGGCGCATCGGGGTTGCCCATCACGACGCCGTCGCCATCGACGCGCACGACCTGCGACCAGGTCTTGCCGGCCGGCGGGGCGACCTTGGCGACCACGTCCTTTTCCTTGGCGGGATCATCGGCGCCGCCGCCGCAGCCGGCGAGCGCAAGCGCGCCAAGCGAGGACAAGAGGGCGATACGAAGCGATGCGGTCATCTTTTTCTTTCTCCACGAAAACGGGAATGCGGGGCTTTTACGAGGCCTTGAGCGCAAGGTCGAGTTTGGATTTGAGCGCGGGCCAGGCGGTGACACCTGCGTTGCGGCCATTGACGAAGAAGCTGGGCGTGCCTTCGACATTGTCGGCGTTGAGGCCGATGTTGGTCATGCCCGTGAGTTCGGCCTGCGCGACCTCGCTGTCGAGCGCGGCGTCGATCTGCGCCTGTGTATAGCCGCGCGCGCGCATCAGCGCGGTGAGGCCGGTGCCGGCGGCGATCTTGCGCGCGCGCTCGCCGGTGGTGCCTTCGAACCAGCTCTTTTTCTGTGCCTCGGTCGCTTTCTGGATCTTGGCGATCAGCGCGGGGAAATTGTTGAAGATCGCCTGATGGTTGCCCGCGAACGCACCGGGGCCGCCGCAGCGCGCGAGGAGCGCAGCGGTCATGTCGACCGGGTCGCGGACGAGGTTGCGATATTCGAACAGCACGAGCCCGCGATCGACATATCCGGTCTTGAGCGGCAGCGAGCCCGCCTTCGCGAAATCGGCGCAGACGTGGCAGGTGTAACTGAAATATTCGACCAGCTTCACCTTCGCTGCGGGGTTGCCGACCAGAAAGGCTCCGATCGGGGTGGTCGAGACGGTTTGCGACCAGAGTGTGGGCTTGGCAGGCGTCGCGGCAATCAGCGCCAGGGCGGCGCCCGAGAGGGCCAGCACCGCGGTGCGGCGGTCGAGAAGCGGGTCGTCGAAAGCGGACATCCGTCGTTCCTAACTGATACGGGGAAGCTTGGGTGGCGTCGCCAGTCCCGCGGCCATGCGTTCGAGCACGGTGCGCAGTTCTGGGTCGCCGATATCGCGCAGGCTGTCCCCCAGTTCGGCGGGTACGGGTTTCAGCATTGCCGGCGGCTGAACGGGCGCGGCAGGTGTGACCTGTCCGTGCGTCATGCGGACATGGGCGATCGCAGCATAGCCGAAGAAGCGGTTGACCGACCCCACGATGTCGGGCGCGACATGCTGGAGCATCGGGGCGTGTGCGCCGCTGATCGTCAGGTGCAGCGTACCGCCTGCCTTTTGTCCCGCGGGAAAGCGGATCATTGCGGGCTGCGTGACATCGGCAAGCCTGTCGCCGACGATCTCGCGCCAACGGCTGACGACCGAGCTCTGGATGAAACCGAATTTGCGAAAGGCGGTGCGGCCGATTTCGGGGACGAGGTCGGAAATCGCGCGCGCTTCGCCGCCGCGCGGGCGTTCGTAGGGGCGGGCGGGGGCCTTGGCGGCCTTGGTCGCCGGCCGGGCCTTTTTGGCTTTCGCCTTTTCATCCTGTCCCGTGTCTTTCGCCATAGCGGGCGCCATGCCATAGGCGGGGGGTGAGCGTCCAGACTTCCGACATGGTGAGCGATTTCGCGGATCGGCTGCTCGGCTGGTACGATCGGTCGGCGCGGGTGTTGCCATGGCGCATCGCGCCGGGCAGCGACCATATACCCGATCCTTATCGCATCTGGCTCGCCGAGGTGATGCTGCAACAGACGACCGTCGCCGCGGTCGCCGGCTATTTCGCGCGCTTTACCGAGCGCTGGCCGACGGTTGCCGACCTTGCCGCGGCCGACGATGCCGATGTCATGGCGGCGTGGGCGGGGCTTGGTTATTATGCCCGCGCGCGCAATCTGCTCGCCTGTGCCCGCGCGGTGGTGGCCGATCATGGCGGTCGGTTTCCCGATACCGAGACGGGCTTACGCGCCCTGCCCGGTATCGGCGATTATACTGCTGCGTCGGTGGCGGCGATCGCTTTCGGGCGTCCTTCAGTGGTTGTCGACGCGAATATCGAGCGGGTGATCGCGCGCCACCGGCTGATCGAAACCCCGCTGCCGATGGCGAAACGCGAGATTCGCGCCGCGCTGACACCGCTGGTGCCCGAAGACCGGCCTGGCGATTTCGCGCAGGCGCTGATGGACCTCGGTGCGACGGTCTGTACGCCGCGCGGTCCTGCTTGCGCGATCTGCCCGCTGATGGCCGACTGCCGCGCGCGCGGGCGCAGCGATATCGAGCGCCTGCCGGTCAAGCCGCCGAAGAAGGCGAAGCCGCATCGGCATGGGCTGGCTTATTGGATCGAGCGCGACGGGGCGATCTGGCTCGTCCGCCGGCCCAACAAGGGGATGCTCGGCGGGATGCGGGCGCTGCCCGGCGGTGACTGGACCGACGCGCCGCCGTCCGAGTCGGGATTTGTCAGCGTCGATCATGGTTTCACCCATTTCGACCTGACACTCGCAGTGGTGCGCCGCGAGGCACCAGCCGAAGCCCCCGATGCCGCAGCGGAAGGCGAGTGGTGGCCGATCGCGGACCTTGACGCGGCGGGGCTGCCGACGCTCTATCGCAAACTGACCGACAAGATGCTGGAGAGAGACGCATGAACATGATGGTGTCGCGCCGCGCGCTGATGGGCGGAATGGCGCTGGCCGGGGCGGGGGCGTTGCTGCCGCGCGCCGCGCTGGCGTGGAAGATCGATGGCGCCGCGCTTTATCCGGCGACCAATGCCTTCATCAAAAGCTTCGTCGACCGTCGCGAGCTGGCGGGTACGCTCGCCGCGATCGGCAAGGGGCAGGATGCAGCGGTTTTCTTTGGTGCCGGCGTGCAGTCGAACGATTCGCCGACGCCCGTCGGTCCCGATACGCTGTGGCGGCTCTATTCGATGACCAAGCCCGTCACCGGCATCGCTGCGATGTTGTTGATCGAAGACGGCAAGATGAAGCTCGACCAGCCGATCGCCGACTTCCTGCCCGCCTTTGCGAAGATGAACGTGCAGAATGTCCCCGACGGTTCGATCACCGACGTGCGCCCAGCCAAAGGGCCGATCACGGTGCGCCAACTGCTCACGCATACGGCGGGGCTCGGCTATAATATCATCCAGAAGGGGCCGATCAAAAAGGCCTATGACGATAATGGCATCGTCGGCGGACAGGCCAGCCGCCTGCCGATCCCGGGCTTTGCGGAGGTCAAGCCGGCGCCCAGCCTTGCCGCGATGGCCGACCGGCTCGCCGCGCTCCCGCTCGTCTATGAGCCGGGGACGAAATGGAGCTATTCGATCAGCCTCGACCTGATGGGACGGTTGATCGAGGTCGTGTCGGGGCAGGCTTTCGACGCTTTCCTGAAGGCGCGGCTGTTCGACCCGCTCGGTATGACGAGCACCGGCTTCATGGTCGCCGCGAAGGACGTGGGCCGCTTCACGAGCAATTATGCGCCGTTCGGCGGCGCGCTGATCCCCTTCGACCCTGCGGGCAGTTCGATCTATCTCGACCCGCCGCCCTATCCGTTCGGTGGCGGCGGACTGGTGTCGAGCGCGCGCGATTACGACCGTTTCCTTGCGATGCTGCTTGGCGAAGGCGAAACGGGCGGGGTGCGGGTGATGAAGCGCGAGACCGCGCGGATCGCGATGTCGAACCTCCTCTCCGACAGCGTCGACCGCAAGGGCACCTTTATCGACGGGCAGGGCTTCGGCGCCGGCGGGCGTGTGTCGCTGCCGACTTCGCCGGGCGGTGAGGGGATTTTCGGCTGGGCTGGCGCCGCCGGGACGATCGGCTTCGTCCATCGGGGGCTCGGCTATCGCGCGGCGGGCTATACCCAGATCATGCCGCCCGATGCGGTGTCGTTCCAGGGCAAGTTCGGCGAGACCTTCTTCCAGGATGTGACGCGCTGATGCCGTTGCCGCTCGGTTTCACCGGCGCGCGGCTCGACCGCGCCGACCAGCTTCGCACCAATGCGGAGGCTTTTGCGACCGCGATCGCAGATCCGCGCGCGACCTGCCTTGCGCTTGACGGTATTGATTTCGTGCCGGGCGAGGGGGGCGGCCTGCTGTGGGAGCCGCTCGATCCGTCGGATGATCGGGCGCTGATGCTGCTCGGGATCGACGATGCCGGCGCGCCGCGTTTCGTGCGCGAGGCGCCGGCAGGTGCGCGTGTCGACGCGCGCTCGCGGACCGTGATGCGGCTGCTGCCCCTGCTCTCGACCGAAGAAGCGGCGCTATACGGCGGCGCGCGCAGCCTCGTCGACTGGCATGCGCGGCATCGTTTCTGTGCGGTGTGCGGATCGCCGACCGCCCTGTTCCGCGGCGGCTGGGGGCGGCGTTGCGGCAACTGTAACGCCGAACATTTCCCGCGCGTCGACCCGGTGGTGATCATGCTCGCCGAATATGAGGATCGCGTCCTCGTCGGGCGGCAGGGCAGTTTCCCGCCGGGCTTCTTCTCGGCGCTCGCGGGCTTCGTCGAACCGGGCGAATCGCTGGAGGAAGCGGTGGCGCGCGAATTGTTCGAAGAGGCGGGCATCCATGTCAGCGACGTATCCTACGTTGCGAGCCAGCCCTGGCCCTTCCCCTCGTCGTTGATGATCGGGTGCCGTGCCGTCGCAAAAGACCCTGCGCTAACGCTCGATACGACCGAGATCGAGGCGGCGATGTGGGTCGACAAGGCCGAGGTGCGCGCCGCTCTTGCGGGCGAAATGGGTGCGTCATTCATGGCGCCGCCGCCGCTTGCGATCGCGCGCTATCTGCTGGAGGATTGGGCGGGTTGACCAGGAGGAAGGCGCATATCCTCTTCGAAAAATTTGGCCCCGGTTACATGCCGGCCAATCTGACGGGCTGGCTGCTTCTCTTCACATATCTGGCGTTTGTGCTGCCGTTTCTGATCATCCCCGAAATGGTCTTCCCTCACAGCCGAATCGTTTCCGGCTATCAGGTCGCAGCATTTCTACTGTTCTGGTGGCTTGGGCTTCGCTTCGCCAGGCGGCACAGCGCGTAGCGAACGCATCGGAGATCGATTATTTTTTGCCGGCGATCCGGCTGATTTCCTTGGCCACCATCGCTTCGACCAACGCGGGCAGGTTGGCGTCGAGCCATTGCTTGAGCATCGGGCGGAGTGCGTCGAGCACGACGTCCTCCATGGTGCGGCCGGCAACAGAGGGCGCTGCGACGGTTGCAGCGGCGACCGCAGGCGTAACGGCAGCGGTCAGCGCTTCGAGCGACTGGCGCGCGGCATCGGCGCTGGCTTCGGAAACGAGTTCTTCGGGCGCGTGTACTGTTTCGGCCAAATCTTCTTCGTCCTGAAGGTCGAGGATGTCGTCGGCTTCGGGGACGCGAATCTCGCGCACCGAACCCGGTGCTTCATCGCGCGCGATCACGCGCCGAATCGACGACAAGATATCTTCCATCGAAGGTTCCCGCGACATATCGCCCATAACCCCACCCCCTAAACCATCGCGATTACCGGATGGTTAACCGTTCCCTTACCGATTTGGGGCGGGTTTTGCCAAGCCTTATTGTGGCGACAGCGATGGCGGGCCGGCGGGAACGCCAGCGGTCGCCGCAGGGATTGCGCGCGTGTCGGTTGCGACCTGCTGCGGCGCCGGATCGTCGGCCCAATCCCAGATCTGGCCTTTCACACGGTTGTAATTGACCGCGGGATCGTAAAGTGCGCCGCCCTCGATGCCGAGGTCGCGCGCTTCGGCCTTGCCCATCGCGGCGAGGACCGAGAAGGCGGCGACATAGGAGTTGCGCTGTGCCGACACGAGCTGGACCTGCGTGTTCAGATATTCCTGTTCGGCGTTCAAAATGTCGAGGATCGACCGGGTGCCGACGCTGTTTTCGGCGCGCACGCCTTCGAGCGAGAGCGCGTTCGCACTCACCGCCTGCTGCGTTGCGGCGATGATCCGCTCGTTCGCCTGCCATGCGGCATAGGCGCCGCGCGTCTGGGCGATCACGCCGCGTTCGACCTCGACATATTGCTCGATGGCCTGGCTGCTGCGCGACTGTGCCTGACGCACTTGCGCCGAGGGGCGGCCGCCCTGAAAGATCGGGATCGTCAGCGAGAGCCCGGCCTGCGCACTCTTCGTGACATTTTCCGATGTGGTGTTCGCGGGCGGGATCGAGTTCAGATTGTTCGTGTAACCGCCGCTGGTGGTCGCCGACAATTTGGGCAGGCGGCTTGCGCGCGCCACGCCGATGTCGGCGCGGCTGGCACCGACAAGCTGGTTCGCAGCGTCGATATCGGGATTGCTGTTCAGCGCGATCGCGACGGCTTCCTCGGCGGTGACGGGCAGGTTCGGCAGGGCGGGCGGAGCCTGCAGGTCGACCGGTGCGTCGCCGACGAGGCGGATATAGGATTCGCGGCTGGCGATCAGGTTCGATTCGGCGGTGCGCAAATCGCCCTCGGCCAGCGCGAGGCGCGCTTCCGATTGCGCGACATCGGTGCGCGTCAGGTCGCCGATCTCGAAACGGTCGCTCGTTGCCTGCAAATTGGTGCGCAGCACCGAGACATTCTTCTGGTTGAGCTGGACGATCGCCTGATCGCGGATAACATCCATATAGGCGCCGACGGTCTGCGAAAAAATGCTCGCCTCGGTCGCGCGAAGGTCGGCTTGGCCGGCTTCCACGCGAAATTTGGCCGCCTTGATAGCGTTGCGGACGGCTCCGCCCTGATAGATGGGGACGGTCACTTGCCCGCCGACGTTGACGTTCCGCTTGGGCGAGAAAAAGGCGTTGCCGGGAAGAACGAGATTTTCCTGATAATCGACGCGCGCGCCGACTTCGGGCAAACCGCCAGCCTTCTGGATCGGCACATTCTCGTCGTTCGCACGCTGTCCCGCGCGCGCGCCGGTCAGCGTCGGATTGTTTTCATAGGCCTTGGCCAGTGCGCCCTGCAATGTTTCTGCCTGCGCCGCAGCGGGCAGCAACAGCGAACCGGCCGCCAGACCGGCAAGCCAATGGGCACGGCTCAATATCTGCTTTCTTTTATTGTCGTGCATAGAGACGCGGCCCTGAAACAAGGAGGGATGGGGCTTTTAGAACTGGAAACCCGCCGGTGCGGCAAAGCCGGGCAGCGGTGCGACGTCCATGTCGGCAAAGCTACGAAGTGCGACCGTGCCGCCAGCCTTCACGCCCTCGACGAGACGCGTCACTGCGCCCTCGCGCCGGGCCGCGATCAACCGGCCACCATCGGCGAGCTGCGCGACAAGCGCGTCGGGCAGCGTTTCGATCGCGCCCTCGACGATGATGCGGTCGAACGGCGCGGCATCGGGCGCACCGGCCGCCAGCGGTCCCGCGATCCAGCGGATATTGCCGCCCGCAACCGCGGCCTGCGCCGAAGCCATCAACGCATCCTGCTCCTCGACCGCATATACTTCGGCACCGAGCTTTGCGAGCAGCGCAGCGGTATAGCCCGTCGCGCTGCCGACGATCAGCACGCGTTGCCCGGGACGGATCGCCGCCGCGACGAGCATCCGGCCGGTCACCAGCGGCGCGTTCAATGCGCGGCCGTCACCCAGCGCGATCGCCCGGTCCGTATAGGCCACGCCGGCAAGGGCTGCGGGCACATGGGCCTCGCGCGGCACGGCGGCCATCGCGCCCACGACCGCGGGATCGGTTACGTCGTTGGTCCTGAGCTGGCAGTCGACCATCGCGGAGCGCATCTCCGCCGCAGTGATTTCGCTAAACTTCGTCGCCATCAGCCTTTTCCGATTCCCTGGAATATGAACCTTTGCGAGGCCGCTTTAGCCGAAGCCATGCTGTGTTGCAATGGTAATACAGCCATGCCGCCGCGCGTTGCCGCGCATAGCTGGCAACACGGGTGCCGCCAACCCCGCATCGCGCGGCCGGCGCATGCGGTATCGCGCTCTTCTGGCGAATCCTTGACAAGCCAGCGAAAGCCCCTCACTAGCGGCGCCGTCCACACCGGCCCGTCCCACTGGCGACGCGGCAATTTGGCATGAGGCCCGATGGCGGAGTGGTGACGCAGCGGACTGCAAATCCGCGCACGCCGGTTCGATTCCGGCTCGGGCCTCCAAATCTTCCACACGATTCGGCTAAATCAATGCCTTGTGATGGGTCCGTGGCCGGCCTTTGGTCGAGGTGGGGCATTGCACCGGCTTAGCGGCCTTTACTGACGCTCGCCTGACGACGGTTGCAGAAACAACAAAGGGCTGCGCCTTTCGGAGCAGCCCTTCCATTGTCGTGCCTGTCGCGGACAGCTTAGCCGAGCTGGACCCCCGCGAGGAAGGTCATGCTCAAATCTGCCGCATGCGGCGTTTGACAATGAGACATTCGACCACCTCCTTTCGCTTGTTGACGATGAAACGAACTTAGGGTGTTTTTCGGTCGATTCAAGCCGGTTGGGCTTTCTTGCGCCGCACGATCGTCTGGGCATTGGTATATTCGAGCAGGCCTTCGAGCCCGCCTTCGACCCCCACACCCGATTGCTTCATGCCGCCAAACGCCGCAGTCGGCGACAAATGCTGGGTCTCGTTGACCCAGACGGTCCCGCTCGCGATACGCTGGGCGATCTCGAAGGCCCTGTCCTCGTCCTGACCCCATACCGAGCCGCCGAGGCCGTAATCGGTGGCGTTGGCGCGCGCGACGACATCGTCATAATCGTCGAACTTGATGAGCGGCAGGACGGGGCCGAACTGTTCCTCCTGCACGATGCGACTGTCCTCAGGCGGGTTGTCGAGGATGGTGACCGGGACGAAATAGCCGGGCACGTCCGCAGCATCGCCGCCGACAAGAAATGTATAGCCCCGGTCCTTCGCATCCTGGATCAGTTCGAGGACACGGGCGTATTGCGCTTCATTGTTGATCGGGCCGATCTGCGTCCCCTGTTCGGATCCGTCGCCGACCTTGACCGTCTTCGCATAGGCGACGAGCGCATCCTTCAGCGGCTCGTAGATGTCCTTGTGAACATACATGCGCTTGGTCGCGATGCAGATCTGGCCATTGTTGCGGAAGGCGGCCCAGAACAATTCCTCGGCGACCTTTTCGACGTCGATATCGGGCATTACGATCGCGGCGTCGTTGCCGCCGAGTTCGAGCGTCACGCGCTTCAGCGTCGGGGCGGCCGATTCCATCACGCGGCGGCCGGTCGCGGTCGATCCGGTGAAGCTGATCTTGTCGAAACCGGGGTGGCTCGTCATCCACGGGCCGAGTGCGTCGCCGCCGGTGATGATGTTGAGTACGCCGGGCGGAAGGAGGTCTTTCACCAACTCGCCGAACTTCAGCGTGGCGAGCGGGGTGAAGGGCGAGGGTTTGAGCACCATCGTATTGCCCGCGAGCAAGGCCGGGCCGACCTTGAACATCGCGAGGACCATCGGGAAATTCCACGGCGCGATCGCGCCGACGACGCCCAAGGGAACGTGCCGCGTTTCGCTATAGCGATCCGCGCTGTCCTCGTTGACCGTCACCGGCAGGTCGAGGCTGGCGGCGCCCATCAGCCAATAGCCCGCACCCATGATCTCGCCTTCAGCCTCGGCATGCGGCTTGCCTTGTTCGGCCGTCAGCAGGCGTTTGAAGGCGTCGGTGCTGGCGAGCACGGCCTGTCCCATCGCCATGAGTGCGGCCTTGCGTTCGGCGATCGGCGTCGCTGCCCAGCCGGGGAAAGCGCCGCGGGCCGCGGCAATGGCGCGGTCCAGATCGTCCCGGGTCGCGTCGGGCGTGCTGCCGATCACCTGTTCGGTCGCGGGGTTGAGCACGTCGAAACGGGCGCTTCCGCCATCGAGCTTGCCGCCGATCAGCATCATATAATCACGGTCGAAATCCATCGTGTCTCTCCTTTGGCTTCGCCCCGGGACGGCATCAGCTTGTTGAACTACCAGCGCGATTGTCGGCGCGTCATATTTACGCCACTCCCAAAAGAGGGGACGTCAGGGTATCAGCACGACCTTGATGCACTCGCCGCGCGTCTGCGCTGCCAGCGCCTCGTTGATCTCGGCAAGCGGGAACGTCCTGATCAACCTGTCGAAGGGAAAGCGCCCCGCAGCATGTTGCGCGATCAGTTCGGGAATGAAGGTCCGCGGATCGCTGTCACCCTCTATGATCCCGATGATGCGGTGACCGGGGGTCATCAGCGCGGCGATATTGACGCTGATCGCGGCGTCGGCTTTCGCGGGTACGCCGACAAGGCCGATCGCGCCATGGCTGCCGAGCGCCGCGAGGCCCGCCTCGATCACGGGGACGACGCCACTGGTATCGAAAGCGAAGTCGAGGCCTGCCGGGACGATCGCGCGTAACGCTTCGGTCAGATCGCCCGCCTCGGCGGGGTCGATGACATGCGTTGCGCCCAGGTCTTTCGCGATATCGCGCCGCGCGGCGACCGGCTCGACAAGGATGATCGTCGAACAACCTTGAATAACCGCGCCCATCACCGCCGCGAGCCCGACCGGCCCGCCTCCGAAGATCGCGATGCTCGAACCCGGCGGGCAGGCGAGCGAGTTCATCACGCCGCCTGCGCCGGTCTGAAAACCGCAACCCAAGGGCCCGAGCAATTCGAGCGCAACCTTCGACGTATCGACCTTCACGACATTGCGCGCGCGTGTGACGGTGAGCGCCGAGAAGGAGGATTGGCCGAAGAAATGCGATGTGACGCGTTCATCGCCTTTTGAGTATGCCGTCGAGCCGTCGTCGAGGCGCATCCCGGCATAGTTCAATGGCACGAAGCTCTGGCAATAACTCGGCAGATGCTCGTCGCAGCGTGGGCAGGCGCCGCAGCTCGAGAAGCCGACGACCACCTCGTCACCGATGCTCAACCCTTCGACGCCTTCGCCGACTGCTTCGATCACCCCCGCGCCTTCATGGCCGAGCACCCCGGGGAGCGCGAACGGCGCGAACTGGTCGCGGAAGATCAGGTCGGTATGGCAAAGCCCGACGCCCGCGATGCGAACGCGCACTTCGCCGGGGCGCGGCGCTTCGACCTCGATCGCCTCGATCGTAAAATCGCCGCCGGGCTGGCGCACCACGGCCGCCGTTGCTTCGGTCATTGCATTCTCCGTTCAGTGAAGCCCGCGCCGTTCCTGCTGGCGATAGTCGCTCGGCGCCATGCCGAACCAGGCGCGGAAGGCACGGCTGAAATGGCTCTGGCTGGTGAAACCCGTCGCCTCCGACAGCGCGGCGAGGCTGAGGTCGGTCTGGACGAGCATCTGTTGCGCGCGATCGAGCCGCGCTTTCATCACATATTGGTGTGGCGAGATGCCGGTCGCCTTTTTGAACAGGCGGCAGAAATGCGACGGGGTGACCCCCGCGACGGCCGCCATCGCTTCGAGGCTATGTTCCTCGGCGGGGTTGGCGAGCACGGCGTTCATGATCTTGTGGAGGCGATAGGCCGAGAAATCGGAGACGGGGATTTCGGTGGGATTGCCGTGTGCGGGCGGGCCCGAGAGGATATGCGCCTTCAGCGCACCCACCATCGCCGCGACATAGGCGGTGCGTTCCTCGGCCTGCGGCGCGTAAAGTTCGGAGAGGATCTGCCGCGTAAGCGCGACGCCGAGCGGGTCGGCGAAGGCAAAGCGCATCTTGTTGAACTGGTCGGCGTGCGGTTGGCCCGCAAGGACGTCCGACGACATCGACAGCGTCACCACGTCGAGCTCGCCGTCGACGAGCCAGCCGGTTGGCATGCCGGCGGGGACGATCGTCGCGCAGCCCGGGATCGAGCTCGTCTCGGTCCAGCCGTCGCGGTCCCAGGTCTTGACTTGCGGCTTGCCCGCGACATGTACGGTGAAGATCGGCTGCGGTAGCGCGGGGAGGGTATAGCTGCCGACGAACTGGCGCCAGCGGCAGAGCGACCAGCCATCGCCCAATGATCCCATCTCGACATCGGGCGCGCGGCCGAGGACGTCGCAGATAATTTCCTTATTATCCCAGATATTCTCGTTTTTCACGTCACCAGCCTGACGTCGAGCCGCTTGAAGCCGTTGATGAAGTTCGACCGCACGCGGCTCGGCTCTCCCACAATCTCTATGCGCCGAACATGGCGCGCCATTTGCGCAAAGGCGAGTCGCAATTGCATTTCGGCAAGCCGTGAGCCGACGCAGACATGCGTGCCCGCGCCGAAGGCGAGATGCTGGCGGATCGGGCGTGCGATGTCGAAGGCGTCCGGGTCGGCGAAGACCGCCGGATCGCGGTTGCCGGCGGGGTAGAAGACGACAACCTTGTCACCCTTGCGGATCTGCTGGCCGCCAAGCTCCGCGTCACGCGTCGCGGTGCGGCGCATGTGGATGACGGGGCTTGCATAGCGGACCATTTCCTTAACTGCGTTCGGCAGCAGGCCGGGGTTGGAACGGATCGCATCCCATTGGTCGGGATTGCTCGAAAAGGCGATCAGGCTGTGGTTGATCGAGTTGCGCGTCGTCTCGTTCCCGCCGACGAGCGCGAGGATGAGGTTGCCGATGAAGTCGCCGAGCGGGACGGGCTGGCCGTGTATCTCCGTGTTTGCGAGCAGCGAGGCGATGTCGGGACCGGGGTTCGCGCGCCGCTCGTCGAACAGCGCGGAAGCGAAGCCGACGAACTCGCCCATCACCGCCGCCATCGCTTCGGGTGACTGGCGGAAATCGGGATCGTCCTCGCCGACGAAGGCGTCGGTCCAGCGATGGAGGTCGTGCCACATTTCGGCGGGTACGCCGAGCAGCTCCGCGAGCGTGAGCAAGGGCAGCGGGACGGTGAGGAGGGGGAGGATGTTCACCGTCTCGTTCAGCGGCACGTCGGCGAACAGCCGTTCGACGCGTTCGGTGATGCGCGCCTCGATGCCTTCGAGCCGCCCCGGTGACAGCGCGGGCATTAAGAATTTGCGGTACTGCGTGTGCGTCGGCGGATCGCGCGAGATGAAGGGGATGCCGATCGCGGATTCGCCTGCGCCGGTCAGCCCGACCTCATTTTCGTTGAAAATGCGATGCCCGCCATTCTCATACGCCGAGGAAAAGAGATCGGCCTGCCGCGACACGGTGACGATATCGTCGAACCCCAGCACCGCCCAGAACCCCGCACCATCGCTTTCGGGGTTCCAGTGGACCGGGCCCGCGGCGCGCAATGCCGCAAGCTCGGCATAGGGCATGCCGCCGACGTAAAGGTCAGGGTTCTTGAGGTCGGTCATCGTCAGAAGCTGTAACGGACGCTGACGCCATAGGTGCGCGGCGCCGACGGCACGAGGAAGTTGTACGGGAATCCAGCGCCGCGCAGATCGAGGCCGTAGCCATAGGTTTTGCGTTCGAAGATATTGTTCGCGAACGCGCGCACCGTCAGCGCATCGTTGCTCCAACTCAGCGAGGCATTGACCTTGGCATTCGCGCCCTGCTGCAGCTCGCTGTTCACCTGCGGCGTGCCCGGCGCATTGATCGCGTTGAAGGGCGAGAAATACTGGCGGCTCGAATAGGCGACATTTGGCGCGAAGGTGATCGTCCCATCCGCCACGTTCAGGACGTCCCATTCGAAACCGAGCTGAGCGGTGAGTTTTGGCGCGAAGGGCAGTTCGTTGCCCGACAGGTCGGCGCCCTGCAGCGTCAGCTCCTTATATTTCGAATGCAGCCAGCCGAGCGATGCGTCGATGCGCAGGCCATCGGTGGGGCGCAACGTCGTTTCGACCTCAAGCCCGTACACCTCTGACGCTGGCGCGTTGACGAGGAAGGAGACGGGGCCGGCGCGCGTGTCCTGCAGCTGCTGGTTCGAATAATCATAATAGAAGGCCGAGGCGGCGTAGGTGAGCAGGCGACCGCCCGCGCGACCCTTGATGCCGATTTCATAGGCGTTGACGCGCTCGGGCTCGATATAGCCGATCCCGGCCGACGAGGTGTAACCGCCGCCGTTGACTGCACCCGCGCGATAGCCGCGGTTGTAGCTCGCATAGACCAACGGGCCATCGTCGAAGGTGTAGCTGAGTGCTACGCGGCCGGTCAGTGCATTGTTCGTGTCGGCAAGCGCAAAGCGTGCGGCCGGGTCATAGGGGCAGGTGCCAGCTACGCCCGGGCAGGGCACCGTCGTTGCGAGCGGCGTCTGCGGATCGTCGACCCCGCCCACGAACAGGTAGGCAAAGGCGTCGTCGTAGCGCGACTTGTCCTTTGTGTAGCGTGCGCCGAGCGTCAGTACGAGCCGGTCGGCGAGGTCGATGTCGGCCTGCCCAAACACCGCATAGCTTTTGCGGACCTGCCGGTAATGCTGGAAGAAACCGCCCGCCGGGGGCAGCGGCAGGTTGAAGGTGTTGTCGGTGACGTTGCGGTCCCAGCCGTAGAAGAGGCCGCCGACGAAGGTCAGCCCGTCGCCATCGTAATTGGCGCGCAATTCCTGGCTGAACTGGCGATAGTTCGAGCGCCAGTTGATATCGAGGATATCGAGTGGTGACCCGTCGGCGGCTTGCTGAAGGTTTTGCTTGCCGCCATCGTAGCTGGTGATCGAGGTCAGGCTGAGCGTGTCGCTGAGTTCGAGCGCGATATTCGCGGAAAAGCCCCAGGCATCGGTGCGATTCTCGCCGATGCGATTCTCGTTGGTCTCGAAAAAGCCGAGTCCGGTGCGGAAAGGTTCGAGACCGTGGACCGCAGCCTGCGTTCCACGATCGCGGCCAGCATAGGCGCGCAGCACCACGTCGAGTGTCTCTGTCGGCTTGACGCGGAGCGAGGCGCGGCCCTGCAGCGTATCGACCGATGCGGCGTCGCGGCCGCCGGGAAAGACATTTTTTATCTGCCCGTCACCCTTGGCGTAGTTGACCGCGAGGCGCAGTCCCGCGATGTCCTCTGCGAGCGTCGCTTCGGCGGCGCCCTGCGCGGTGATGGTGTCGAAATTGGCGTATCCGACCTGCAGATAGCCGTTCGTGCCCGACAGGTCGGGTTTCTTGGTGATGAAGTTGATCGCGCCGCCGGTCGTGTTGCGACCGAAGAGTGTCCCCTGCGGTCCGCGCAGCACTTCGATGCGGTCGAGGTCGAATAGCCCCATGCCGTGGCTGGTGCGCGGCGCGAGATAGACATCGTCGAGATAGACGCCGACCGGCGAGGCCTGATTGCTGTTATATTCGTTTGCGACCCCGATGCCGCGCAGCGAAAAGTTCGGCTGCGTGTCGCCATAAGGGCTGTTGATCTGGAGGTTCGGGACAGCGTCGCCGAGCTGCGCCGAATTGGTGATGCCGCGGTCGGCCAGCGTGTCGCCGCCGAGCGCGGTGACCGCGAGCGGCACGTCGAGCAAGGATTGTTCACGGCGCTGGGCGGTGACGACGATGTCGCCTTCGCTTGCGCCGGTGTCGGCTGGCGGCGCATCCTGCGCCATCGCGAAAGTCGATGTCGATACGGCGAACGCAGCCAGCATGGCGCGCGCAAAAGGCAAATCTGCCATAGTCCTTCTCCCAATTGGCGGGGCCTCTGCGAGCCCTGTCGAATTTGGAAGCTAGGACGAAGGGGGCGCAAAGGCTTTAGCGCGCCTTGCAACGAGTTTTGACATTTCTTGCTCGGCAAAGCGGCTTGTCGTTTTGGCTGGACACGGAATAAGGTGGGCACCCCGCCCGCAGAAAGGATCGTCATGGCGCACGGAACCGCACGGATTGGCAAAGATCATTACCGCACCGAGATCAACGTCAGCGGCCACGACCTGATTGGCGACGAGGGGCCGGGGCTTGGCGGACAGAATGAGGGGCCCGCGCCTTATGACTTCCTGCTTGCGGGGCTTGGCGCCTGTACTGCGATTACGCTTCGTATGTATGCTGACCGCAAGGGCTGGCCGCTCGAATCGGTCGAGGTCGGTTTGCGGCTCACCAGTAAGGATGGCCTCCGCGTCGATCGGGTGCTGACGATCGCGGGGCTCGATGACGATCAGATGGCCCGGCTAGCGGACATTGCGGAGCGCACGCCGGTGACGTTGACGTTGAAGGGTGGGCTGCCGATCGATACGCGGCTCGCCTGATCGGCGGGCCACTGGACAAGTTGCGATCTACCACTTATATACCAGCCGTTATGGAAATCGAAACCGCCACCGTCGCCACCCCGCACAAGGGCCGTCCGCGCGAATTTTGCGTCGATATGGCGCTGGCGTCGGCGCTGCGCGTCTTCTGGTCGAAGGGCTATGAAGGCGCGTCGATGGCAGACCTGACCGAGGCGATGGGGATCACCAAGCCGAGTTTGTACGCGGCCTTCGGTAACAAGGAAGCGCTCTTCAACAAGGCGCTCGACCTCTATGAGCGCGAAAAGGCCGATTATATGCGCGCCGCGCTCGATGCGCCGACCGCGCGCGGTGTCGCCGAACGGCTGATGTATGGCGCGCTCGACATGTACACCTGCCCCGAGAATCCGAACGGGTGCCTTGGCGTGATCACCTCGGTTGCGTGCGGCGCAGAGGCCGAATGCATTCGACAGGCTGTGCTCGAACGCGGCGCGGCGGCGAAGCGTGCGATGCTCGAACGCTTCGCGCGCGCCAAGGAAGAGGGCGATTTCCCGCCCGATACCGACGCCGAAGGGCTGGCCGCGTTCCTGACCGCGGTGAACCAGGGCATGTCGGTGCAGGCGGGCGCGGGCGCGACGCGCGCCGAACTCGAGCGCCTCGTCGAAACCAGCCTGAAGCTGTGGCCGGGACGCTGATAGAATTATTTTACTGCCCGGTACAGAATGGTCTTGACGCAGCGCAGCGAGACTTATATACCACCTAGTATACAAAGATAGGGCTCTCCCCCCGGGCCGGCCGCCGCAGGACAAAGATCGTGCGGCGGCCGGATCCATCATCACAGAATAATCCCCCGGGAACATGGCCTGTTCCGGTCGGGCGTCCGTGGGCGTTCGTCCGCAAGAGATAGACAGGGACCGGCGCGCGCATTCCGATGCGGGCGGCGGAACAGGGCGGCCGTCCTCTTCGAAGAGGGCCCTCTGACAACAAGGACCATCCAGACATCAGCCGGAAGCGCGCGCTTCCGGTGCCGGGTTTCTGCGCCCCTCTCCCATTCACGGGGGCAGACGACCGCAATGAACGAATAGAAGAGGGCATATTCATGACCGTCCACACCCCGATCGAAAAGCTCGACCCCGCCGACGCGAGGGTCCGCCGCGAACTCAAAACCTTGCTTCACCCCGCCCGAGGTCGCCGCGCGGCGTGGATCGGGGCTTTTCTCGTGCTGATCGTAGGTGCCTGGTGGTTGCTGCGGGACGGCCCGCCGCCCGCCGCGGCCGCGCCGGCGCCCGTGCTGACCGTCGCTGCGCCGATCGCGCGCGATGTGACGCTGTGGGATGAATATATCGGTCGCTTCGAAGCGTCGAAAGCGGTCGAGGTGCGCCCGCGCGTGTCGGGCGCGATCACCGGCATCCATTTTACCGACGGCCAGATTGTCCGGCAGGGGCAGCCGCTCTTCACCATCGACCCGCGCCCCTATCGCGCCGCGCTTGCCGAAGCGCGCGCTTCGGCCGCCAGCGCACGCAGCGATCTCGCGCTTGCGCGGCTCGAACTCGAACGCGCCGGCCGCCTCGTTGATGTCGAGGCGGTGTCGCAGAGCGAGATCGATCGGCTCCGCGCGCGGGTCAATGCGGCGAATGCCGCGCTCGCCGGCGCCGATGCCCGCATCGCCGCCCGAGCGCTCGATGTCGAATTCACCACCGTCCGCGCACCGCTGAGCGGCCGCATCTCGGACCGGCAAATCGACGCGGGCAACCTTGTGTCGGCGGGCGATGCCGGCGGGACACTGCTGACCACGATCAACGCGCTCGACCCCGTCTACTTCACCTTCCAGGGGTCGGAGGCCTTGTTCCTCAAGACCAAGCGCGAAGGCGGCGATAAGGGCGCGGCGGTCGAAGTCCGCCTGCAGGACGAAAGCGATTATCGCTGGAAGGGCCAGCTCGACTTCACCGACAATGGGCTCGACCCGCGTTCGGGCACGATCCGCGCCCGCGCCAGCTTCCGCAACCCCGAGATGTTCCTGACCCCGGGAATGTTCGGCAACATGCGCCTGTCGACGGGCCAGACCGCGCATGCGCTGCTGGTTCCCGCTGCTGCGGTGCAGACCGACCAGGCGCGCAAGATCGTCTATGTCGTCGGCAAGGATGGGATGGTCGCGGCGAAACCGGTCGAGATCGGCCCCGATGTCGACGGGCTGCGCGTCATCCGCTCGGGCCTGACGCCCACCGACCAGGTCGTCATCAACGGATATCAGTTCGCTCGTCCGGGCACCAAGGCGGTGACCAAGGCCGGCAAGATTGTGGCCGCCGCGCCCAAACAGGGCGGTCCGGCCGCGACCGAACCGGTCTCGGCACAGGCGACCTTCGCGAAGTGAGTTGAATAAGGCCCCTCCCGATCAGGGAGGGGTTGGGGTGGGGTGCTGCGGTGTCCCCTATGGCCGACAGCCCCACCCCGCTGTGCCCCGGATTCCGTCCGGGCTCGCTGCCCCTCCCGCGAGCGGGAAGGGATGACCAGATCGTTTTTCAGACAGGGGCTCTCCCATGCGCCTATCACGCTTCTTCATCGACCGGCCGATCTTCGCCGCCGTGCTCGCCGTCATCATCACCATCGTCGGTGCGGTCGCCTATATCGGCCTGCCCGTCTCGCAATATCCCGACATCGTCCCGCCGACGGTGACCGTGACCGCAACCTATCCGGGCGCATCGGCCGAAACGGTCGCCGACACGGTGGCGGCACCGATCGAGCAGGAAATCAACGGCGTCGACAATATGCTCTATATGAGCAGCCAGTCGACCGGCGACGGCGTCGTTACCATTACAGTGACCTTCAAGATCGGCACCGACCTCGATGCCGCGCAGGTGCTGGTGCAGAACCGGGTCGCGATCGCGACCCCGCGCCTGCCCGAAACGGTGCAGCGGCTCGGCGTCGTAACGCGCAAGACCTCGCCTGACTTCCTGATGGTCGTGAACCTCGTTTCGCCGGACAAGTCGCTCGATCGCGCCTATATCTCCAACTATGCGCTGACCCAGCTCCGCGACCGTTTGAGCCGTATCGACGGCGTCGGCGATGTGCGGCTGTTCGGTGCGCGCGATTATGCGATGCGCGTCTGGATCGATCCCGGCCGTGCCGCCGCGCTCGACCTGACCGCGGGCGAGATCGTCGCCGCGCTGCGGCGCGAGAATGTGCAGGTCGCCGCGGGCACGCTCGGCCAGCCTCCCTATGCCAATGGCAGCGACTTCCAGCTCAATGTCGAGACGCAGGGCCGCCTGACCGACCCCAAGGATTTCGCGAATATCGTCATCCGCAGCGATGCCGACGGCCGGCAGGTCCGCGTGTCGGACGTCGCGCGCGTCGAGCTCGGCGCGTCGGATTACAACAGCAACACCTATCTCTCCGGCGACCCGACGGTCATCATGGCGGTGTTCCAGCGCCCCGGTTCGAACGCGCTCGCCGCAGCCGAAGCGGTTGAGGCCGAAATGGCGTCGTCGTCGAAGAATTTCCCCAAGGGCCTCGAATATCGGGTCATCTACAACCCGACCGAATTCATCGCCCAGTCGATCGACGCGGTGATGGAAACGCTGATCGAGGCGGTGTTCCTTGTTGTCATCGTGATACTCGTGTTCCTGCAGAAATGGCGCGCGGCGATCATTCCGGTGCTTGCGATCCCGGTATCGCTGATCGGGACGTTCGTGGTGCTCGCGGCGTTCGGCTACAGCCTCAACAACTTGTCGCTGTTCGGGCTGGTGCTCGCGATCGGGATCGTCGTCGACGACGCGATCGTCGTCGTCGAGAATGTCGAGCGCAATCTCGAAAAGGGCATGTCCGCGCTCGAGGCCGCGCGGACGTCGATGGACGAAGTATCGGGTGCGCTCGTCGCGATCGTGCTCGTGCTCTGCGCCGTGTTCGTCCCGACGCTGTTCCTCACCGGCCTGTCGGGCGCTTTCTATCAGCAGTTCGCGGTGACCATCTCGACCGCGACGATCATCTCGCTGGTGCTGTCGCTCACCCTTTCGCCCGCGCTTGCCGCGATCCTGCTCAAGCCGCACGCGCCTGCCCAGGCCGATGGCTGGCTGATGGCGCGCATCCACTATGCCGGCGAACGCTTCAACGAGGCGTTCGAGCGGCTCAGCAACGGCTATGCGTCGCTTACCGACCGGCTGGTGCGCGCGCCGAAGAAGATGATGGTCACCTATGCCGGGTTGATCGCCGCGACCGCGGGCCTGTTCTGGGCGACGCCGACGGGCTTCATCCCGGCGCAGGACCAGGGCTATTTCCTCGTCGTCGCCAAGCTGCCCGCCGGCGCCTCGGTCGAACGCACCGATGCGGTACTGAAAAAGGTCGCGGGCCGCGTGCTGCCGATCGAGGGCGTCCTCGGCTCGGTGATGCTCGCGGGCTTCGATGGCCCGTCGCAGACGCTCGCGCCGAACTCGGCCGCCGCTTACTTCCCGCTCAAGTCGTTCGAGGAGCGAGGGAAGCTCGGCGTCAATTTCGAAGACATCATGAACCAGGCGCGTGCGAACACCGCCGACATCACCGAGGCGCAGATCGTCGTCATCCCGCCGCCGCTGATCCAGGGTATCGGTTCGGCGGGCGGTTACCGCATGATCGTCCAGGATCGCGGCGGGAACGGCTATGCCGCGCTTGCGAACGAGACGAACAATCTGATCGGCAAGGCGAACCAGACCCCGGGACTCGCGAACGTGTTCACCTTCTTCGACCCGTCGAACCCGCGGATCTTTGCCGATATCGACCGCGCGAAGGCGAATGCGCTCGGCGTGCCGCCCGAGCGGGTGTTCGAGGCGCTGCAGGTCTATCTGGGCTCGGCGTTCGTCAACGACTTCAACCTGCTCGGCCGTACCTATCGCGTGACCGCACAGGCCGACGCGCCCTACCGCCAGACCGTCGCCGATATCGCGAACCTTCGTACCCGGTCGGACTCGGGCGCGATGGTGCCGATCGGATCGGTCGCGAACTTCGAGGATCGCACGGGGCCGTATCGCGTCACGCGCTATAATCTCTTCCCTGCGGTCGAGATCGACGGTGATACCGCTCCGGGTTCGTCGTCGGGCGCGTCGCTGACGACGATGGAAAAGCTCGCGGCGGACAATCTGCCCGCGGGTTACGGCACCGAGTGGACGGGCATCGCCTTCCAGCAGAAGGCGGCGGCGAACACCGCAGGCATCGTCTTCGCGCTCGCGGTGGTCTTCGTCTTCCTTGTGCTCGCCGCCCAATATGAAAGCCTGATGCTGCCACTGGCGATCATCTTCATCGTACCAATGTGTCTGCTCGCGGCGATGGTCGGCGTGAATTTGCGCGGCATGGACAACAACGTCCTCACGCAGATCGGGCTGGTCGTGCTCATCGCGCTTGCCGCGAAGAACGCGATCCTGATCGTCGAATTCGCCAAGCAGGCCGAAGAAGAGGATGGGCTGTCGCCGATCGAAGCCGCGGTGCGCGCCGCGCGCGACCGTCTGCGCCCGATCCTGATGACCAGCTTCGCCTTCATCCTCGGCGCCGTGCCGCTGCTGATCGCAAGCGGGGCAGGGGCGGAACTGCGCCAGGCGCTCGGTACCGCCGTCTTCTTCGGCATGCTCGGCGTAACGGCGTTCGGCCTCATCTTCACCCCGACCTTCTACGTCGTCGCCCGTTCGCTCAGCCAATGGTCGGCTGCGCGGCGCGCGCGGCGCGGCGGATCGGACGACCACGGAACGGCGCTGCCGGTTCCGGCGGAATAAGGAGCAGGAATATGATCCTTCGCAATATCCTCACCGCCGCCTCGGCGCTGGCACTCGCAGCCTGCGCGGTCGGCCCCAACTATGCCGAGCCCAAATCGGCGTCGGCGCCCGTCGCGACCGGGCCGTTCGTCTCGGCGGACAGCCCCGCTGTCTCGCTCGCGCCGGTCGCGGGCGACTGGTGGCGGCTCTATAACGATCCCGTCCTCGACGGCCTCGTCGGCGATGCGCTCGCGAACAACACCGACGTCCGCGTCGCGGTCGCCAATATCGCTCGCGCCCGGGCATCGCTGCGCGGCGCGCGCGCCGACCGTCTGCCGCAGGGTCAGATCGGTGCCGGCGCCAATTACCGCCGCAGCCCCGAAGCCCAGCGCCTGCCCGGCGCGGACCGCGAGGATTGGGCGGTCGATGTCGGGATCAACGTCTCCTACGAGGTCGACCTGTTCGGCCGCGTCAGCCGCTCGATCGAGGCCGCGCGCGGCGATGCCGCCGCTGCCGAAGCGAATGCCGACGCGGTGCGCGTGATCGTCGCCGCCGACACGACGCAGGCCTATGCGGACGCCGCCTCGGGCGCCGCCCGGCTCGATGTCGCGCGGCGCATCGTCGGGCTGCTCGACCAGCAAGTGAAACTCACCGAACGGCGCAAGGAGGTCGGGATGGCGACGGGGCTGGACCTCGCGCGCATCACGACGCTGCGCGATCAGCGCTCCGCGGACATTCCTTCCATCGAGGCCGAGCGGCAGGCGGCGTTATTCCGCCTCGCGACTCTGACCGGTCGTGCCCCCGCTGCGCTCCCCGCGATCGCGGCGGATCGCAACATCAGCCTCGAAATCACCGACCCGATCCCAGTCGGTGATGGGGCGGCGCTGTTGAAGCGCCGTCCCGATATTCGCGCCGCCGAGCGCCGCCTCGCCGCCGACACCGCGCGCATCGGCGTCGCAACAGCGGATCTCTATCCGCGCATCACCCTCGGCGGTTCGGCGGGCTCGACCGGTGCGGGCTTCGGCGACATATTCGGCGGCGGCCCGGTCCGCTGGCTGCTCGGGCCCTTGCTCAACTGGGCCTTCCCCAATCAGGAGCCCGCGCGTGCACGGATCGCGGCGGCCGAAGCCGATACGCAGGCGTCGCTCGCCGAATTCGACGGCACGGTGCTGCGCGCGCTCGAGGAAACCGAAACCGCTCTGTCATCCTACGCGCGTTCGCTCGAACAACGGCAGGCGCTGCGCGCCGCGCGCGATCAGGCCGAGCGTGCCGCGCGGATCGTGCGTGCAAAGCGGCAGGAGGGCGCATCCGATTCGCTCGAATGGCTCGACGCCGAACGGACGTTCGCGGAGACCGAAGCCGTGCTCGCCGAGCAGGATGGCCAGATTTCGCGGCGGCAGATCGCATTGTTCCGCGCGCTGGCGGGTGGCTGGTCGACCTAGAAGGGGGTCAGACGACGTCGCTCGGCGCGCCGCCGGGCGACCAAAGTTGGGCCGCGAGCCGGTGCAGCGCCCGCGAGAGGCTCCGCCGGTCGATCGTCCCGCCAAGCGAAATACGCATCGCTGCGGGGGCATCGGGCGCCACCGCGAACCGGTCCGAGGGCACCGCCGACAGTCCATCGAGCGCCAGGGCGGCGGCGAGCGTGTCGACACTGATATTGTCGGCCAGCGGCAGCCAGAGGTGATAACCGTGCGGGTGCGCGGCGTGACGCCCCTCACCAAGCACCGTGCGGGCTAGTTTTTGCCGCCAGGTCGCTTCCTTGCGCACGGTGTCGACGAGTGTGTCGAACGTGCCGTCGGCAAGCCAGAGCGATATCATCGCGGCATTGAGCGGCGGCGCCATCACGGCGCTTTCATGCTGGCACGACGCGATTTGCATGGCTTCGGCGACGCCCGGAGCACGGACGAAGCCGATGCGGAGCGCCGGCGAAACGATTTTTGCCATGCTCGCGATATACCAGCCATTGTCTGGCGCGAAGCTAGTGATCGCGGGAATGGGGGCTTCGGGCAGCAGGCCGTAGGCATCGTCTTCGACGATCTGTACTCCGGCGTCGCACGCCCATGCAGCGATGGCTTTGCGGTCTTCGAGCGCGATCGTCGCGGTAGTCGGATTGTCGTTCGTCGGGACGACATAGAGCGCGCGCAGCGGCGCATCGGCGTGCACGGCCTCGAGCGCTTCGACGGTTATCCCGGAAAGAGGGACGAGGTGGACGCCGATCCGGCGTGCCACGGCGCGAAATCCCGGATAAGCATAAAGCCCGCATGCGACGCGATCGCCGGGTTTCAGGATTGTCGATGCGATGGCGTGCAACCCGTTCTGCGCGCCGGCGGTGACGACGACCTGTTCGGGATCGGACGCCATGCCGAGGCGCCGCAGCAGTTCGGCGCCGCTTTCGCGATCGGCCACCGCGCCGCCGGGGCGTTGATAGTGGAGGCGCGCGATGCCGCCCCCGCGCGCTAGCGTGCCGAGCGCCCCCGCCATCGCGTCGGCGAGGCGCGCTTCGGCGGCGACCGGGGGACTGTTCATTGCGATGTCATTCTGTGCGGTGGTTGCGATCTCGCCAGTCCGAACCTCGTTGCTGATGAAGCTGCCGGCGCGTCCGCGCGCGACGATCAGCCCGCGTTGCCGTGCCAGATCATAGGCTTTGGTGACGGTCGTAAGATCGATGCCGAGCAGCGCCGCGAGCTCGCGTTGCGGCGGCAGGCGGTCGCCATGTTGAAGCTCGCCGCGCGCCACTGCGGCCGCGATCGCGCTTGTGACCGCTTTATATTTCGGTCCCGCGGCGCCCGCGATATCGGGCCTCCACGCGTCAGCCGTCACGCCGTTCGTCCGCTTCGTGCCTTTCGCGTGCATTCAGCTTTGCCCACAGATGTTCGGTGCCCGATTCCTGCGCCTTGTTCACATATTGCGAGGCGACCAGCCAGCCCTTGATCGGGCGCAGCGGCAATATGCAGCCGATGACCATGATCGGGATCGAGAAGACGAGGTGGATCCACAGCGGCGGACTATAGGCGATCTGCAGCCATACGATGACGAAGGTCAGCGGAAAGGCAACGATGCACTGCGAGAAAAAGGCGGGGCCGTCGTCGGGCGCGGCAAAGCTGAAATCGAGTCCGCAATTCTCGCAGCGTTTGGCGAGTTTCAGCCACGAGCGGAACATGTGGCCCTTGCCACATTCGGGGCATTTGCCGTGCCAGCCCGACCACAGGATCCAGCGCAGTTTTTCGTTTCCGACATTGCCGCTCGTCATATCCGACTCCAACCAACCATGGCAGTTACCATGCAAAGTGCATGTATGTCTGCGGAAGGAGAAGATGAAGCATCAGAACAACTATATGATATAGATGTGAATTATACCAGTTGAAGCATTTTTGCATGGCAATGTAATTTCATTTTTCCATACATAATCGCGGATTACCGGGATGGGGTCGTGCATTATGTCGGACAATCCTGCTGGTCACGTCATGCGAGGCGGCGCTGTGTCCGAGCCATCGTTTACGCCGCTTTTACCAGTCCCGGTGCATAAGATTTACCGATGTTTGCGACTGGGGACAAATGATGGACAGCATGCGCGGCCTGCTTTCGGGTAGCCATGACCAGGATGACGGGGCGATCGACGCGCCCGCGTCCGTCGGTGTCGACGAACGGCGGATGCAGGTCCGGGCCTATAATTACTGGGCCTCGCTGCTCGCCGACCGTGCCTATCCGTCGGTCGAGGATCTCGATCTGGAAGGCGCCGATTTCGGGGCCTATTCGATGCTGCTCGATTTCACGCAGGGAATCGACAACCCGGGCATCGCCTTTCTGGGCGACCGGCTGCGCGACGAATCGCAGATCGACGAGGACGTCCATTATATCAGCCAGATTCCGGGCCGTTCGCTGCTGTCGCGGTTGACCGACCATTATCTGCAGATCATCGCCAATCGCGCGCCGATCGGGTTCGAGGCCGAATTCGAGAGCGATCGCGGCGTGACGATCATGTACCGCGGCATATTGCTGCCGCTTTCGTCCGACGACGACACGATCGATTTCATCATGGGCGTGATCAACTGGAAAGAAGCCGTTCCCGCCGATCAGGCCGAGGAATTGCAGTTGTCGGTCGAGCAGGCGCTGCGCAGCGCTCCTCCGCTGACCGCACCGGTACCGGTATGGGCCGACGGCCCCGATTCGGAGCATCTCGACGACGATGTTGCGGCGGCGGTCGTTCCGGGCTTTGCGGGGCTGAACCACGGTGCCGACCTGTTCGCCGATGCGGACTACCCGGCGAACGACGACGAACTGCCGCTCGATCCGGGGCAAGGTGCCGAGCTCGCCGACTGGCTGGCGCTGGCCCGCGAAACCGCCGAGCGCGCGATCGCCGCCGACAGCCGGAGCCGCGGCGCGCTGTATCAGGCGGTCGGCAAGGCATGGGATTTTGCTCTCGCGGCCGAAGATCAGCCCGAAGCATTTGCCGAAATACTGGGCGATGCCGGGCTCGCGGTGCAGGACCGCGCGCCGATGACGCCGATCGTGAAGCTGGTTTTCGGTGCCGCTTACGACAAGACGCGGCTTGCCGAATATGCCTGCGTCCTCGGTCATGCGAAGGAAGAGGGAGTCGCCCGCGGCGAACTCGCCTCCTATCTCGATCGCTATCCCGGCGGGCTCAAGGGGCTGGTCAAAGACGCGCGCGCGCGCCGCAAGCCGGAAGGCGAAAGCGAGCGGCCGGATGAAAAGCTGGAAGCTCTGCGCCATGCGCACCCTGCATTGATTCTTGAACATGATGCCGGCGACGCCGAATTCGTCGTGCTGATCGCGCGCGCGATGCCGGGGGGGCATATCGGGATCGTCGCCAAGGCGGCGGATGATCCGACGCTTGTCGCGAAGCTCGCGAAGAAGGCTGTTCCGATCACGCCCGGCGTGTAAGAGCGTCGGCTCGATGCGGCCACGTAATAGACAATCGCAAAATTGAAATATTTTTGCGCGAACGCGCGAACGAGGCCTTGAGCCGCGCGCGTCAGAGGCGCATAGGAGGCGGCAGCGAACGGGCCCCCGCCGATCGTCGGCTGGGATCCCCCTCTTTGGTTCGGGATGCTGCACTTTATGCCTCAGAATTCGTCCGACACGCCGGAAACGGACACGCCGACCCCCTCCACCGTCAAAATTCCTCCGAAAGTCGCCGCCGCCTATCTGGCCGCGCTCGCCGGCAGCGCGCTGCCGGGCGAAGGCGACGATATGGACAAGGCCGCGCTGACCGACGCCAGCCAATTCGCGGCGCGCGCCGCGCTCGAACGTGACGCCGAAACGCCGTCGCTGCTGCTCGAACCGATCGCCGCCGATGGCACCGACCGCCGGATGCGGCTCGTCATCATCAATGACGATATGCCCTTCCTCGTCGATTCGACCTCGCAGATCGTCGCGGCGCAGGGCCTTGCCGTCCATCGCATCCTCCATCCCGTCGTCGCCGTGAAGCGCGATGCAAAGGGGCATCTGCAGGAAGCGGGCGAAGGGCCGGCACGCGAGTCGGTCATCTATATGGAACTCGAACGCGGCGACGCGCGCGCGCGGCGCCGCCTGCTCGACGCGCTGGAAGCCGCGCTGCGCGACGTGCGCGCGGCGGTGCGCGACTGGCGCGCAATGCGCGCCGCGATGCTCGCCGATGCCGCGATGCGCGTCGAGGGCGAGGCTGCCGAACTGCTCCGCTGGTTCGAGGGCGGGGCGATGACCCAGCTCGGCCATGAATGGCGCGCGCGCAGCGGCGCGGTGCAGGAACCGCTCGGGATCAGCGAAAGCGCCGATGGCCAGCTTCTGTCGCCCGCCGCGCTCGAAGCCGCCTTCGCCTGGTTCGACAAGGGAGGGCACGCCCCCCTGCTGATCAAGTCGAACCGCCTGTCGGCGGTGCACCGCCGCGTATTGCTCGACCTCGTCATCGTGCCCGAACTCAAGGGCAAGAAGGTCGAACGCCTTTCGATCCACGCGGGGCTGTGGACCAGCGCCGCGCTGTCGACGCCGCCGGCGAAGGTGCCGGTGCTGCGCGCGCAGCTTGAAGCGTTGATGGCGAAGTTCGGTTTCGACCCGGCGGGTCACGCGGGCAAGGCGTTGGCCCATGCGCTGACGGCGCTGCCGCACGACCTGCTGATTGCGTTTGATACCGCCTCGCTCGAGGAGCTGGTGCTGACCTCGATGTCGATCACCGACCGGCCGCGGCCGAAGGTGGTCACGGTGCAGAGCGCGCTTGGTCGCCACCTGTTCGCCTTTGTCTGGCTGCCGCGCGACGAGGTTTCGACCGGCCGCCGCCTTGCGGTCGAATCGCTGCTGGTTCGCGAAGCGAAGGCGGGCGTTATCGGCTGGACGATGGTGCTCGAAGACGGCGGTGCGGCGCTCCTGCGCTACACGCTCGACCTGCGCAGCGGCGGGGTCGTGCCCGATACCGAAGCGCTTAATGCGCAGCTCGAACAGATGGTTCGCGGCTGGCAGCCCGAAGTCGAGGCGGCGCTGGCGAAGCGCGGCGACCCCGGCCGCGCCGCGGCGCTCGCGGCGCGTTTTGCGCCGACCTTCCCGCCCAATTACCGCAACCTCTATAATCCCGAGGAAGCCGCGCGCGACATATTGCGCCTGCGCGACCTCGACGCCGCGAACCCGCGCAGCGTGCGCCTCGCGCGCAAGAGCCTCGACGGCGACGACCGGCTGCGGCTCAAGGTCTATAGCGCGGTCGGCCCGCTTGCCCTGTCCGACGTCGTGCCCGCGCTCGAACATTTCGGGTTCGAGGTGCTGGAGGAAATCCCGACGACGCTGGCCCCGGCCCGCGCGCCCGGCAGCGAGGACGGCGATGAAACACCTCTCGTGATCCATGATTTCTCGCTGCGCCTGCCGGCGAACGTCGACGAGCTGGCGCTGCTTCCCTACGCCGAAACGATCGAAGGCGCGATTGCTGCGGTGCTCGACGGCCGCGCCGAGAACGACGCGTTCAACGAACTCGTGCTCACCAACCAGACCGACCCGCGCGCAATCGTGTGGCTGCGCGCCTGGTTCCGCTATCTGCGTCAGGGCGGTTCGGCCTATGGCATGGACACGGTGGTCAGCGCGCTGCGCCACGCGCCCAAGCTGACGGCGGCGCTGATCGAGCGCTTCCGCGCGCTCCACGACCCCAAGGCGCGCGACGCCGCGAGGGCGGAGACGCTCGCGGCAGACATTCTCGCCGACTTCGCCGACATCAAATCGATCGACGAAGACCGCATCCTGCGCCTGTTCCATGCGGTGATCAGCGCCACGCTGCGCACCAACGCCTTTGCGCCCGCCGCCGAAGAGGCGCTGGCGTTCAAGATCGATTCGAGCCTTGTCCCCGGCCTGCCCAAGCCGCTGCCGTGGCGCGAGGTCTGGGTCTATTCGCCGCGCGTCGAGGGCATCCACCTGCGCGCCGGTCCGGTTGCGCGCGGGGGCCTGCGCTGGTCCGACCGCCGCGACGACTTCCGCACCGAAATCCTCGGGCTGATGAAGGCGCAGCGCGTCAAGAACGCCGTCATCGTGCCGACCGGCGCGAAGGGCGGTTTCTATCCGAAGGCGCTGCCCGACGTGTCGCTCGACCGCGATGCCTGGTTCGCCGAGGGCACCGAATGCTATCGCATCTTCATCCGCTCGTTGCTGTCGATCACCGACAATCTGGTCGCGGGCAAGGTCGTGCATCCGAAGGGCGTGGTGATCCACGACGGCGACGACCCCTATTTCGTCGTTGCCGCCGACAAGGGCACCGCGACCTTCTCCGACGTCGCCAATGCGCTCGCGATGGAGCGCGACTTCTGGCTCGGCGATGCGTTCGCGAGCGGCGGGTCGAAGGGTTATGACCACAAGGCGATGGGCATCACCGCCAAGGGCGCGTGGCTGTCGGTCCGGCGCCATTTCGCCGAAATGGGCGTCGATGTGCAGAGTGACACGATCCGCGTCGTCGGCTGCGGCGACATGTCGGGCGACGTGTTCGGTAACGGGATGCTGCTGTCGAAGGCGATCAAGCTGACCGCCGCCTTCGACCATCGCCACATCTTCCTCGACCCCGACCCCGATCCGGCGAAGAGCTGGAAGGAACGCGAGCGGATGTTCAACCTGCCGCGCTCATCGTGGGCCGATTATAACGAGAAGCTGATCTCGAAGGGCGGCGGCATTTTCCCGCGCAGCCAGAAGAGCATTCCCTTGAGCGCCGAAGTGCAGGCGATGCTCGGCCTGTCGGTGTCCGAAATCGACCCCGGCTCGCTGATCTCGGCGATCCTGAAGGCGCCCGCCGACCTGCTGTGGTTCGGCGGCATCGGCACCTATGTGAAGGCCGCAAGCCAGAACAATGCCGAGGTCGGCGATCCCGCGAACGACGCGCTGCGCGTCGACGCCGAGGATCTGCGCGTCAAGGCGGTGGGCGAGGGTGCGAACCTCGGCACCACGCAGGCCGCGCGCATCGCCTTCTCGGCTAAGGGCGGGCGGATCAACACCGACTTCATCGACAATTCGGCCGGCGTCGATTGTTCGGATAATGAGGTCAACATCAAGATCGCGCTGAACCGCGAGATGGCCGAAGGGCGTTTGTCGCAGGATGACCGCGACGCGCTGCTCGTCCGCATGACCGACAATGTGTCGGAGCTGGTGCTCGAGGATAACCGCCTGCAGGCGCTCGCGCTGTCGATCGCCGAAAAGGGCGGATCGGCGGCGGTGCCGTCGCTGGTGCGGATCATGGAGACGTTCGAGGCATCGGGCCGGCTCGACCGCAAGGTCGAGGGACTCGCCGCGAACGACGAACTGCTCCGCCGCGCCGCCGAAGGGCGCGGGCTGACGCGCCCCGAACTTGCGGTGCTGCTGTCGACCGCGAAGCTCGCGCTGCAGGATGCGATCGAGCATAGCGACCTGCCGAACGATCCGGCGCTGGCAAGCGACCTTGCCGCTGCCTTCCCTGACGAGATGCAGCGCGACTTTGGTCAGGCGATCGCCGACCACCAGCTTCGCCGCGAAATCATCGCGACGAAGATTGCGAACCGCATCATCAACCGCATGGGCATCGTCCATCCGTTCGAACTGGTCGAAGAGGAAGGCTGCGCGCTCGGCGATATCGCCGCGGCATTCGTCGCGGTCGAGCGCCTGCTCGATATGCCCGCGATCTGGGACGCGCTCGACGACGCGAAGATCGACGAAAGCATCCGCCTGTCGCTGTTCAGCCAGGCCGCGTCGGCGATGACCTCGCAGATGGCCGACCTGCTGCGCGTGACGCAGTCGCTGTCGCAGCCGGGCCCGGTCGTCGCGCGGCTCGAACCCGGCGTCGATCGCCTCAACGCCAGCGTCGACGGCCTGCTCAGCCCGTCGGTGAAGCATCAGTGGGACATGCTGACGCAGCAATTGCTCGACGCGGGTGCGCCCGAGGCGCTGACCTCGTCGGTCGTCCGCCTATTCAAGACCGACGGCGCGATCGGTATCGTCGACCTTGCCGAACGGCGCGGCGACGACGAGGTCGCGGTGACGAGCGCCTTCACCCATCTCGGCGAAGCGCTGGGTCTCGATTGGGCGCAGACGCTGGCGGCGCATATGAGCCCCGCCGATCCGTGGGAACGCCTGCTGGTGAACAGCCTTGCGCGCGATTTCCAGCAGATGCGGCTGAGCTTCCTCGCGGGGCTGCCGAAGGGCGATCTCGACGCGGCGGTGACCAAATGGCTCGCCGATCATGCGCCGCGCGTCGAGCAGTTCCGCGCGACGGTCGATCGCGCGCGGATGATCCCGACCCCGAACGGCGCGATGCTGTCGCATATCGCCGGGCAGGCACGCGGATTGCTGGGGAGGTAATGCCGTTCCAGCCCCGCGTCGCGATCCTTGTCCCGGCGCCCGACTATTATGAGAAGTGGCAGCCCGCCTTTGCCCGCAAGGCGGCGGCGCTGACCGCGGCCGGGCTGATCGTCGAGCAGCGCGCGTGGACCGATCCCGGCGATTTGTCGGGTTATGATCTGATCCTCCCGCTTTTCGCGTGGGGCTATCAGCGCGATGTCGCCGGTTGGTACGCTCTGCTCCACCAGCTTGAAGAAGCTCGCCTGCCCGTGGTCAATCCGGTGCCCGTACTGCGCTGGAACAGCGACAAGGCTTATCTGGCCGAACTCGGCGTCAAGGGCGTCGCAGTCGTGCCGACGGTCGAGGTCGAGGCGCTCGACGATGCGAGCCTGACCGAAGCGATGTCAGAGCTGACGACCGACGAGGTCGTGATCAAGCCCGCGATCTCCGGCGGTGCCGACGGGACGTATCGTATCGCGCGGGGCGCACCGATCCCCGCCGACGCGCTGGGTCAGCGGCGCCTCGTCCAGCCGCTGATGCCCGGCATCCTCACCGAAGGCGAATATTCGCTCTTCTTCTTTGGCGGCAAGTTCAGCCACGCGATCGTCAAGCGCCCCGCGTCGGGCGATTTCCGCGTGCAGGAGCAGTTCGGCGGGCGCGAGACCGCGTGCGAGGCGAGCGATGCCGCGCAGGCGCTTGCCGCTCAGGCGCTGGCGGCCGCGCCGGCACCGCCGGTCTATGCGCGCGTCGACATGGTCGGCGACGCTGCGGGTACGCTGCACATCATGGAACTCGAACTGATCGAGCCGTCGCTGTTCCTGCATCACGCGCCCGATAAGGGGGCGGCGTTCGGGTCGGCGGTCTACGGCGCGATCTGACCGGGCCGGCTGCGCCACAGCCATTGCCGGATCGCCGAGGTCAGATTCGGTGGATCGTCGGCTTCCATCCGCTCGACATCGATGCGCGCGACGAGCGCGTTGACAGGCAGCGCTCGCCTGGCGGCTTCGGCTTCGAGCGCGTCCCAGAACATCGGTTCGAGGCTGATCGAGGTCGGGTGGCCGGCGATCGTTACCGAGCGTTTGACCGGAGGATGTAAGGGCGCGCTCAACGGCGGGCCTGCCAGCGCCGCAGGATGAGTGCTGCGGCGACCAGCTCGACGATGCCTATGGCAAAACCGGGATTGAGCGGCAGGGCGATACCGAACAGCGCGAGCGCGGCGACGAGCAGGATCGTACCGCCGAGTACCCAATAGGCGATCTCGCCATACATGGTGCGAAACAGAAAATAACGCGCGCCGACGATTGAGGCAAAGACCGGGATCGCGAGATCGGGCGCGCGGATGAGCAGCACCCACGCGATCAACACCCCGACGAACAGCGGGATCGTCGCCTCGATCGCCAGTGCTTCGAGCGGCTTGCCGACGGTTGCCTTGGGCCCTTTGAACGCGATGCGTTCGATGAGGACGCCAAGCGGGTGGATCGCCATCCCGCCGAAAAAGAGCGCGGCGAAAGCCGCCATCGTACCGTGAAGCTGCCACACCGCGCCCGCGACCAGCCAGACGACGCCCGAGACGAGGACGCCGGGCGCGCCGCCGGCATAGGCGCGAGCGAGATCCTGCTGGGCGATAGCGAATGGGCGGTCGGTCATGTCGCCGGTGTAGCGGCTCGATCGGCGACGGCAAAGCCGCCGCCCGCCATCGTCAGTACATATGCTGCCCGCCGTTGATGCTCATCGTCGAGCCGGTGACGAAACCCGCATCCTCGCTGCACAGAAAGGCAACGCCGCGCGCGATCTCGTCGGCCTGGCCTAGACGCCCGACCGGGATCTTGGCGACGATCTTTTCGAGCACCGGCGCGGGCACGGCCGCAACCATGTCGGTGTCGATATAGCCCGGCGCGATCGCGTTGACCGTGACGCCCTTCTTCGCGCCTTCCTGCGCCAGCGCCTTGGTGAAGCCGTGGATACCCGATTTGGCGGCGGCATAATTGACCTGCCCATATTGGCCTGCCTGTCCGTTGATCGATCCGATGTTGACGATGCGTCCCCAGCCACGCTCGACCATTCCGCCGAACGTCGCCTTTGCCATGTTGAAGCAGCCGCCGAGATTGACGCGCATGACGTCGTCCCAATCGTCGTAGCTCATGCGGGCGAGGGTGCCGTCGCGGGTGATGCCGGCATTGTTGACGACGATGTCGATCGGGCCGACTTCGGCGGCGATCTGCGCGCAGCTGTCGAGGCACGCCTGATGATCGCCGACATCCCATTTCAGTGCCCGGATGCCGGTTCGGTCGCTGAACGCGCGCGCCTTTTCGTCGTTGCCGGCATAGTTGGCGACGACGGTGATGCCCTGTTCCTGCAATTTCAGCGAAATCGCTTCCCCGATGCCGCGGCTGCCGCCGGTGACGATTGCTACGCGTGCCATAAATCAAGCTCTCCCACAGAGTTAGGAGACGATGATTAGGCTGCGCCGCCGGAGCCTGCAAGTTGACCGGAACGTCAATCGCAAAGCTATTCAGGCGGGAGGCGCGTCAACTGCTTGCCTGTACCCGGAGCTTCGAAAAGTCGCCGACCGCGAGGTCCGCCTTGTCGATCGTCACGACCAGATTGTCGCGATCGCCGAAGCTGCGGCTCATCAGTCCGCTGGTCGGCAATTCGAGCAGCACCACGTCGCGCTGGTCGTCATAATCGATGACATGACGGAAGGGTTCATGCCCCATCGCCGCCATCTCGCGCTCCGCAAGCGTTTGCCACCAGGGTTCGAACAGCGCGCGCGCCGGTGCCGAAAGATTGTCCTGATTGGCGCACCAGGCATGCTTCGCGCGGTCGAACAGGATCGTCTGATAATCGTGAACCCACAGATCGGCGTCCGCGCGGTGCGTCGTCAGCGGCAGGGTGATCGTCTCGACGCGTTCCATCCCCGTGTCGGGATCGGTCACGGCGATCGCCTTGGCCCAGCGAATCGCATGCAATCCCGCCATGACGGCGGTCGCGTCGGCGGCCGAAAAATCGCCGCGCGCCGCGCTGTCGTGGACGATGGCGACAATCTCTTCGGCGCGCGCGCGCGCTTCGCGATTGATCGCCGCGCGCTGTTCCATCGCGCCGATGTCTTCGGCCCCGGCCCCCGGCGGCGGCATCGCCTCGGTCGTCAGCCGGTCGAGCCGCTGTTCGAGCAAGGCGACCATCGCCGTCATGCTGGCCCAGTCGAAGGGATGGAAGGCCGGGTCGGCGATGTCGTAGCCGCCATGATAGAGCGTATTGCCGGGCTCGGCCGGATCGCCCTCGCTGCGCGGATCGGAATCGCCGGGACGGACGGCGACCAGATCGACGGGCCATTCGGGAAAGGACCGCACCGCGAAGGATGCGAGATCGCCTGAATCGAGGTCGCCATATGGGCCGAACCACCCCTCGGGATCGTTCAGCGTAAAGGGCGGTGCGACGGGCGTGCCGGGGTCGCGCAGATGAAGTACGCGCATGTCATATTTGCGGCGGTGGATGAAGAAAGCGAGCGTGCCGTCGCGCGGTCCCAGCCCGCTCCACAAATCCCGCGGCAGGTCGGCGCAGCTGATCTGCGCCAGAAAATCCGCAGGCTGGTCGTCGATCTTCGGCCATTCCGTGCCGGCGGGAAGGCGCGGCCGACCGCCGATCCAGCTGTTCGTCGAGATCGCGTCGCGCGGCGGAATCTGGGGGACGAGGCGAAGTGCAACCTCCTCGGCATCCGGGTTCCCCATCCGGTGCGCTTCGGCCTCGACGTTGGAGATCATCGACTCGAGCTGGTCTTCGACAGGCTCGACAGCGACGGCGGGCTCCGGCGCCGGTTCCTGTTCCGCTTCTTCGGGCATCGTCTCAGGTTCGGCACGGCGGATTCGTGCGAGGCGTGAGGGCGAGATCTCGACATCCTCATAAACGGGCACTTCCTTTCGCGGGAGCTTCGGCAGCCGGATTTCGCGTGGCGCTCGCGGCGCCGCGGCGACCGGACGCGGGCGCCGCGACCACCAGATGGCAAAAACGACCGCCAGAAAGGCCAGCGTGACTCCGGCGAGCATCAGCATCGCCGATTCGACCTCGTTCATGCGAATCTCCAAACTGGCGCGGTCGATGACCTTTCCGCACCGTGCCGGATCAATTTAGCGCATGGACCTAAACAGTTGGTAAGCGGATGGGATCAGAGCCATCCCGCCAGTTCGCGGCGTACCAGCGTCTCCAGCATCGCGATGCCGGTCGCATCGGCGTTGAGGCAGGGCAGATAGGCGAAATGCCGTCCACCCGCGCTTTCGAACTGCTGCTTGCCGCGGATCGCCAATTCTTCGAGCGTTTCGAGGCAGTCGGCCGAAAAGCCGGGCGCGAAGATGGCAACGCTGCGGCCTTCGCGGCCGAGCTGTTCGAGGCGTGCGTCGGTCGCGGGTTCGAGCCATTTGGCGCGGCCGAAGCGCGATTGGAAGGCGACCTCGACCGGGCGGCCGAGCGCTTCGGACAGCAGGCGCGCCGTCTTCAGGCACTGGCAATGATATGGGTCGCCGAGATGCAGCGTGCGTTCGGGCATGCCATGAAAGCTCGCGAGCAACACATCGGGTTTGAAATCGAGCGCGTCCAGTCTCGCCTCGACCGATGTTTTCAGCGCGTCCAGATAGGCGGCGGCGTCATGATAAGGGGGCAGGAACCGCATCGCGGGTTGCCAGCGGAGTGTCTTGAGATGCGCGCCGACCGCATCGACCACCGTTGCGGTCGTCGCGGCGCAATATTGGGGATAGAGCGGCGCGATCAGGATGCGGTCGCAGCCCCCGGCCACCAGCGCATCGATCGCGCCGCCGATCGCGGGCTTTCCATAACGCATCGCATAAGCGACCTGAACCGCCTCGCCGAACGCCGCTTGCAGCGCCTCGCTTTGCGTCCGCGTGATCGCGGCGAGCGGCGATCCGGAATCGGTCCAGACCTGGGCATAGGCATGCGCCGATTTTTTCGGCCGCGTGGTGAGGATGATCCCGCGCAGGATCGGCTGCCACAGGAGCTGCGGGATTTCGACGACACGGCGGTCGGACAGGAATTCGGCGAGGTAACGCCGTACCGACGGGGCGTCGGGCGCATCGGGGGTGCCGAGGTTGACCAGCAGCACGCCGATCCGCGGCGGTGCCACCTCGGGGTGGTCCGGCGGCAGGCTCATAGCGGATGCGCCGACAGGGGCAGGCGGCGGATGCGGCGGCCGGTGGCGGCGAACATCGCATTGGCGATGGCGGGCGCGACGACCGGAACGCCGATTTCGCCAAGGCCGCCCGGGTCGCGGTCGCTGTCGATGAATTCCACGACGATCTGCGGCGTCTGCGACAGATCGGGCAGGCGGAGCTGGCCGAACTTGCGCGCGGTCGCGAGGCCGCCTTCATAATCGGTCGTGGCGCCGACCGAGGCGGCGAGGCCGAAGATCAACCCGCCCTCGATCTGCTGGCGCGCGATCGCCGGGTTCACGAGCCGGCCGGCGTCGACGACGGCGACCAATTGTTCGACCTGAAGTCCCTTTTCGGTCTGCCGCGCGGTCGCCATCAGCGCGATATGGCTGCCGCGCATCGAATGGCAGGCGAGGCCTTGCGCGGTGCCCGACAATCCGCCTTCCCAGCCGCCGAGGCTGGTCACGGTGAGCAGGCAGCGCGCGAGCAGCGGCGAATTGCCGAGCATCGCCATGCGATAGGACAGCGCATCGTTTCCGGCACGCGCCGCCATTTCATCGACGAAACATTCGGTAAAAAAGGCGGTGTAGCTGTCGGCATTGCCGCGCCAGCGTCCGGTGGGAAGGCCGATATCGGCGGGGCAATGATCGACCGCGCGGTGCGGGATAGCGTAGCCGCTCGCCGCGCCTTCGACCGCCATCGCATCGGTGCTGCCCGCCGCTGCGCGCTGCGCGACGTCGGCGGGTGCATGGTCGAACAGGCGCTGGCGAACCTCGTGATTCGTCGGCGGCACCGCGATGCGTGTCACCAGCGCGTCGATCCCGCCTGCGGCGTTGAGCGTGGCCGTCAATTTGGCGCGCGCGGGTGCGCGCGGCGGCAGGCGCATGATTTCCTCGGCACGCGACCAGGCGAGCTGGACCGGGCGCTTGACCTCGAGCGCGATGATCGCTGCCTGCACCGCGACATTGTGGTCGAGGCAGGCGTCGAACGATCCGCCCGCCATCATCGGGAACAGCGTGACACTGGCGGGCGCCAGCCCGGTCGCGCGCGCGATTGCGTCGCGGCACTGCGCCGGCGCTTGCGTCGCGGTCCAGACGCGCAGCCCGGCACCGTCGGGCGCGGCAGTCGCTGTGCGCGTTTCAATGGGAGCATGGAGCGCTGGAGCGACGGCATATTCGGCTGCGACTTTCTGCCGCCCTTCCATTGCCGCCGCGACGTCGCCTTCGCTGACGATGCGATAACCGTCGTCCTTCAACGCCGATTTCAGCGCCTTGTCGATGCGGTCGGTCGAAATCGGCGTGCCTTCGGTCTCGAAGACAGGAGCAAAACGATCGAGCGCGCGGTTCGCCGCCCACCAGTTGCGCGCGACCGTCGCGACCCAGCGATCGTGGGTGACGACATGGAGCAGCCCGGATGAGGCCAGCCCCTGCTTGCGGTCGATCCCCTTCAGCCGCGTCGCGCCGAGCGGCCCTTGCCGGATCGCCGCAAACACCATGTCGGGCAGGCGGATGTCGCCGGCGAAATTCGCCGACCCGTCGATTTTCGCCGGCAGGTCGAGCCGGGTCAGTTCCTTGCCGTAAAGCGGGTCCGAACTGCTCGATCGATAGAGGGGCTCGGCGGGCGGTTCGAGCAGCGCCGCTGCTGCTGCAACGTCACCGAAGCGCAGCCTTTTCTTGCCGTGGATGACAAAGCCGTCCTGTGTGTCGCATTCTTCCCAGTTGGCGTCCCAGCGGTCCGCGGCGGCCATCATCAGCAGCGCGCGCGCCTGCGCTGCCGCGGCGCGGCACGGCGCCTCGAACATCCGCACGGAAGAGCCGTTCGCGGTCAGCATCACCGCATGGCGCACCGCCCATTCGCGCCGCGCCCAGCTGCGCACGTCCGACACGAAATCGGGAACGCCCGATCGCGGGGTAAAGACCGCGCTGTCCTCGTCGACCAGCAACGTGTTCGTATAGAGCGGGTTGATCGGCGCGGTTTCGACGGCGATCGTGCGCCAGTCGGCGCCAAGCTCGTCGGCCATGATCTGCGGCAACAAGGTCGTAACGCCCTGACCCATTTCGCATTGCGGGACGATCGCGCTGATATGCCCGTCGTCGCCGATCTTCAGAAAGGCGTTGAAGATATGTTCGTCGGGCGCGGCGGTCAGGTTCGGGCGGTAATCGCGCGGCCACAGGCTCCACGCGATGGCGAGGCCGCCTGCCGCGGTCGCGCCGACCAGCAGCGAACGGCGGCTGACGTGCGGCAGGCGCGATTTGTTTTTACCAACCGTGTCGCGAATGCCCACCATGCCCGCTGCTGATAGTCAGGGGCGCGAATCGGCGCAAAGAAAATCGCGCTTTCGCGGGCGGCCCGTTCCGGCCGCTATTTTCCCGAGAGTGCGAAGTCGACGCGCACCGAAACCTGTGATTCGCTGACCCCCGGATTGAAAGGCGGCGCGGCGGCCTGCGGTGCGGCCTGGTTCGCTGCGGCGTCCATCTCGTAATAGGGCATCGGTGCGCCGCCGTCGCCGCCATCGCGGATCGTCAGCACACGATCGATTTTCAGGCCGGCCGCGCCCGCATAGGCATCGGCGCGGGCGCGCGCGGCGCGATAGGCGGCGGCATAGGCCGATTTGGTCGCCGCCTCCTGATCGGACACGCGCAATGTCGGTCCCGACAGGACATTGGCACCCGCTTGCGTCGTCGCGGCGACGGCCTCGCCGGCCCGGTCGACCGCGCGCATCCGCACCTCGACCTGATTGACTGCCTCGAACTTGCCCTTGTTCGCTCCCCAGTCGATCCGGTTCACGGTGAGCTGGCGCGTCTGGAGATCCTTGCCCGCGACGCCAAAGGCTTTCAGCGCCTCGGTCACTTTGGTCATCGTTTCGTTGTTCCGCTGCGTCGCCGCTTCGGCGGATGCGGCGATCGTGCTCACGCCGGCGGTAAAGCGCGCTTCGTCGGGCCGCGTTTCCGACCGGCCGGTCGCCGAAACCGAGAGCAGGGTTTCATCATGCCCGACGCCGCGTGGGTCAGGTGCCTTTTCGCTGCACGCGCCGAGCGCGAGCAGGGGGATCAGCATAAGGGTCTGGGTGCGCATCGATTTTCTCCCGTCATCGCTGTCCAGCGTATGACGCGCGAAGCGGTTCCCTACCAGCCCCACGGCGCGGGCGGCGGCGCCACCGGCTTGGCATAATCGAACGCGACGCGGAAATGCCGCCCCTTGCGGTCCAGCCCATAGGTGAAACCCGCTTCGGTGGTTTCGATCGACCAGATATTGGTGGTCGAAACGCCGCGACCGGTGCGTTCGAACATTGCGATCGATTCGGCATCGACGGGAAAGCTCTGGCGCGTCGCGCTGCCGCTGTCCGCCGTATCGCCGCCATAGAGGGTGACTTCGTCGTGCGTGCCGTCGGCGTGGCGGTGATCATGCTTCAGGCGCAGTCCCGCCGCCGTCCGGCTGACGATCCACGTCCGCGAACGGTCCCAGCCACCGTCTGCGGCCAGCCCCTCGATGTGGAAGGGGATTTCGATCCGGTCGGCGGTGCAATGGCGGATGTGCATCACCATCGCCTTGCCGCGCATATCGGCGTCGGCGTCCTGATCGCTGGCAAGCTGTCCGGCGTAGGCCTGGCCGCAGCGCGCCGCGAGGGCATCGAAAAATGCGTCTTGCGGATTTGCCGTCGCCGCCGTGGTGGCGCAGCCCGCAAGCGCGGTCGCGGCCAGCAGCGAGAGCGCGGCCTTCATTTGAGCAGGCCGAGGCGCGGCACTTCGATCTTGGGGCAACGGTCCATGACGACGGTCAGTCCCGCGGTCTCCGCGCGTTTCGCCGCGGCCTCGTCGACCACGCCGATCTGCATCCATACGGCTTTGGCACCATGAACAATCGCTTCGTCGACCGCGGCGCCGGCATCGGCGCTGTTGCGAAAGATATCGACGAGTTCAGCAGGGGGTTCGACGTCGGCAAGCGTCGCGACGACCGGCGCGCCGTGGATCGTCTTGCCGGCATGCCCCGGATTGACCGCGATCACGTCATGGCCCTGATTTACGAGGAAGGCGAGCACGCCGTTCGAGGGGCGCGCAGGGTTGGGCGATGCGCCGACCACCGCGATGCGGCGTTTCTGCCCCAGAAGTTCACGGATTTCGCCTTCGTCGTTGATCGCCATCATTTGCCCTTTCGTGCCTGCAGCCACGCGGCCACTTTCGCCGCTATCGCGTGGAATGGTTCGCCGGCGGGATCGGTTCCCGCCGCGGGCGGCACGCCGCCGTCGCTCGCGAGGCGGATGCCCATCGACAGCGGAACGCGGCCGAGGAAATCGAGGCCCATCGTGCCCGCTGCGGCCTCAGCGCCGCCACTGCCGAACGGGTCGCTGACCTCGCCGCAATGCGGACAGGCATATCCCGCCATATTCTCGACGAGCCCGATGATCGGCACATCGGCCTGTTCGAACAGGCTGACCGCGCGCGTCGCGTCCATCAGCGCGAGATCCTGCGGGGTCGACACGATGACCGCGCCCGCGGGCTTGTGCTTCTGGATCATCGTCAACTGGACGTCGCCGGTGCCCGGCGGCAGGTCGACGACGAGCGTGTCGATGTCGCCCCAGCTCGCGTCGACAAGTTGTTCGAGCGCCTTGCCCGCCATCGGCCCGCGCCAGGCGATCGCCTGTCCGGGCGCCGCGATCTGTCCGGTCGACAACATAGGAACGCCATAGGCGTTAGGGACGGGCGCGAGTTTGGACCCGCGCGCCTCGGGCTTCACGCCCTCGCTGTCCATCAGCCGGGGCTGCGAAGGCCCATAGATGTCGGCGTCGACCAGCCCCACCTTCACGCCAAGACGCCGGAGCGCCACGGCAAGATTGGCGGCGAGGGTCGATTTGCCGACGCCCCCCTTGCCGCTGCCGACGGCGATGATCGTCATCGCCTTCTTCTCGGCAGTCATAGCGATGCGCACCTCGCGCACCCCCGTTTCGGCGAGCAGGCCGGCGCGCAGTTTATCCTCGAGCGGTTTGCGCGCTTCGGTCGCCAGCCCCGACACATCGAGGACGACCGCAAGCAGGCCCGAATCGTCGAGCAGTCGGAGCCCCGACGAGCGCCCCCCGCTCAGATCGGTGGCGATGGCGGTCAGGCGGGCGATATCGGCGCTTTGTTCGGTCATGTCCGCGGCAGATAGGCATGATTGGCCTGTTTGCCAGCCATTTTCGCGCGCACCCCCTGTTAATCGCGGACGCCGCCCCTATAAAAGCAGGATGAGCAACGAAAATGATGGAAGCATGGCTGGCCGCGGTCCGGGGGGATTGCGGCAATTTTTCGGGTCGATCACCCAGATGGCGAACAGCCCGTGGGGCAGCCCCGGCAAGGGAGACGACGACGGAAAGGGCGATAAGCGCCCCGGCCCGCGCAACCCTTGGGTGACGCCCGATCCCGTCGACCAGCGGCGCGGGCAAAAGCCCCGCGGCCCCTCGGCACTCGACGAATTGCTGCGCAAGGGGCGCGGCGGTTTCGGTGGCGGCGGCTCGGGCGGCGGCGGCCAGTTCAATTTCGGCGATTCGGCGAAACTCTGGAAATGGGTCGTCCTTGCGCTCGTCGCGGCGTGGATCCTTTTCTCTTCCTTCCACATCGTCCCGCCCGAAAAAGAAGGCGTGATCACGCGTCTCGGCAGCTATTCGCGCACCGTCGGCCCCGGCGTGAAGCTGACCTGGCCGGCGCCGGTCGAGCGTATCCGGATGGAGGACGTCCGCGCGATCCGTACGATGGCGGTCGGCTCGCCGAATGCGACCGACGAGAATTTCGTGCTGACGCGCGACCAGAGCATCGTCGATCTCGCTTATGAGGTCCGCTGGTCGGTGCGTGATCCCGAACTCTTCTTCTTCCAGCTCGCCGATCCCGAAGGGACGATCCGCGAAGTCGCCGAAAGCGCGATGCGCGCGACGGTCGCGAACTTCGACCTCGTCCAGGCAATCGGCCCCGGCCGCGTCGAGATCGAGACGCAGGTCCAACAGCGCATGCAGGAACTGCTCAACCAGTATCGCGCCGGTGTAATGATTCAGGGCATCGCGATCCGTCAGGTCGATCCGCCGAGCCAGGTCGATGAGGCGTTCAAGGAAGTCACCGCGGCGCGGCAGGAACGCGAATCGGCGATCAACCTTGCGCGCGCCTATCAGCAGCAGGTGCTCGAGCGCGCGCGCGGCGACACGGCGGCGTTCGACAAGATTTACGAACAGTATAAGCTGGCGCCCGGCGTGACCCGCCAGCGCCTCTATTATGAAACGATGGAGACGGTATTGTCGAACGTCGACAAGACGATTGTCGAAGCGCGCGGGGTGACCCCCTATCTGCCGCTCAACGAAGTGCAGAAGCGGCTCAAGGCCCCCGAAGCGACCGCGAAGGGAGGCGAATGATGAATTCGCTGTTCCAGAACCCGATGCGGCTGCTCTTCGGCGTCGTCGTGGTACTCGTCATCCTGTCGCAGTCGCTGGCAATCGTGCCCGAGGACAAGCAGGCGCTGATCCTGCGCTTCGGCGAGATCGAGCGGACAGTGAACCGCTACAAGCCGAATGAGGATTTCGGGCGCTCGGGCGCCGGCCTCGTGCTGCGCGTGCCGTTCACCGACGGCATCCAGTATATCGACAAGCGCATCCTTGGTGTGAACATGGAGCGCCAGCAGGTGCTTTCGACCGACCAGCAGCGGCTGCAGGTCGACGCCTTCGCGCGCTTCCGCATCACCAACCCGGTGCGCATGTACACCGCGATCCGCACCGAGGATAAGTTGCAGGCGCAGCTTGCGACGATTCTCGGCTCGTCGCTGCGCAACGAGCTGGGCAAGCGCACCTTTGCGACGCTGCTGTCGCCCGAACGCGGCGCGGTGATGGACAATATCCAGGTCGCGCTGAACCGCGAGGCGCAGAAATATGGCGCCGAGATCATCGACGTCCGGATCAAGCGCGCCGACCTTCCCGAAGGCGCGACGCTCGAGGCGGCGTATAACCGCATGCGCACCGCGCGGCAGCAGGAAGCGATCTCGATCCGCGCCGAGGGGCAGAAGGAAGCGCAGATCATCCGTGGCGGCGCCGACGGTGAAGCCGCACGCATCTATGCCGCGAGCTTTGGCAAGGATCCCGAATTTTACGATTTCTACCGCGCGATGCAGAGCTATCGTCAGACCTTCTTGGGCGAGAATAACCAGGGCGGGACGTCGATCATCATGTCGGCGGACAATGAATATCTGAAGCGTTTCCGCGGCAACTGAGGGGGCGACGACGGGCGAACGGTTTGATGAACAGATTGGGCAACTCCCGTTCATGTTCAATTGCCGTTCAGCCAATTCGCCGCAGACCGCCGCAGCCGGGGTAAGTTGAGTTTTTCGAGAACGAAGAGGATTACCGATCGTGCGTTATGTTTATGGCATCACTTCGGCCTTGCTGGCGGGTGGCACCGCGCTGGCGCTGGTCACCCAATCGCCCGTCGGCGCGCAGGTCGCGCAAAATGAGAAGAGCGAGATTGCCAAGGCCGTTCCGCGTGCGGGCGCGCCCGAAAGCTTCGCCGACCTCGTCGAGCAGCTGCAGCCGGCGGTGGTCAACATCTCGACCAAACAGGAAGTGACGCTCGGTGTCCGGCTGAACCCCTTCGCCGGGACGCGCGAGCCGATCACGCAGGAACAACAGGGCGGCGGATCGGGCTTCCTGATTTCGGCCGACGGCTACATCGTCACCAACAATCACGTCATTTCGGGCGGTCCGCGCGGTGAGGAAGTGAATCAGGTCACGGTCACGCTGACCAACCAGAAGGAATATAAGGCGACGATCGTCGGCCGCGACGTGGCCTCCGACCTTGCCCTTCTCAAGATCGACGCAAGCGGTCTCCCCTTCGTCAAATTCGCCGACAGCGGCACCGCGCGCGTGGGCGACTGGGTCGTCGCGATCGGCAATCCGCTGGGTCTCGGTTCGACCGTGACCGCAGGGATCATCTCGGCGGTGCAGCGCAATATCGGACAGGGCGGCGCCTATGACCGTTATATCCAGACCGATACCGCGATCAACCGGGGCAACTCGGGCGGTCCGCTGTTCGACCTGCAGGGCAATGTCGTCGGCATCAACAATATGCTGATTTCGCCCGTCGGCGCGAACATCGGCGTGAACTTCGCGATCCCCGCCGACGCGGCGATCCCGGTGATCAACGCGCTGCGCGCCGGTGAAAAGGTCCAGCGCGGCTATCTCGGCATCGGTATCGCGCCGGTCGACGAGGATCTCGCGGCGGCACTCGGCCTGCCGAAGGACCGCGGCGAATTCATCCAGCGCGTCGAACCGGGACAGGCTGGCGAAAAGGCCGGCCTCAAGCGCGGCGACGTCGTGACCAAGGTCAACGGCAAGGATGTCACGCCGCAGCAGACGCTGTCCTACATCGTGTCGAATACCAAGCCGGGCACGCGCATCCCGCTCGAAGTCATTCGCGACGGCAAGACGATGACGATCCAGACCCTCGTCGGCACCCGTCCGCCCGAGGAAGAGCTGGCAGGCAGCAACTTCGACCCCGAAGCGGAGCAGAGCGAACCCGAAGATCCGACGGGCGCCGCCGACAAGGCGATCCAGAACGAACTCGGCCTTTCGGTTCAGGTGGTGACGCCCGATATCGCGCGTGCGGTCGGCGTCGATGCCGGGACCAAGGGGCTCGTGATCGGCGCGGCGTCGGCGAACAGCGATGCGGGCCGCAAGGGGCTGCGCCGCGGCGATGTGATCCTCAGCGTCAACCGCTCGCCGGTCGCGACGAGCGAGGCGCTTGCCAAGGCGGTTGCCGATGCGAAGAAGGCGGGCCGCGACGCGGTGCTGCTCGAAATCCTGCGGCGCGGCGGTCCGTCGGCCTTTATCGCGATTCGCGTGAAATAGGCTTCGGCTTTTACCGTATCAAACGGGGCGTCGTATCTTCGGGTCCGGCGCCCTTTTTGTTTGCGCTGCCGCTGTCGTGTTCATATTATGTTCCCATAACGATGAGTCGGGAGAAAGATGATGATTGGCTATGTGACGCTGGGAACGAAGGATATCGCCAAGGCGGCGGAATTTTACGATGCGATTGCCGCCGAACTCGAAACGCCGCGGATGATGGAATATGACACCTTCATCGCGTGGGGAAAACCGGGCGGCGGCGCCGGGATCGGCATTACAAAACCTTTCGACGGCAATGTGGCGACGGTCGGCAACGGCGTGATGGTCGCGCTTGAGGCGAAGGATCAGGATCAGGTCCAGCGCCTTTACGATATCGCACTTGCGCATGGCGGCACGTGCGAGGGCCCTCCGGGACCGCGCGGCGAGGGATTCTACGCCGGCTATTTCCGCGATCCCGACGGCAACAAGCTCAACGCTTTCATCATGGGATGACGCTTGGCAGCGCTGCGCCGCCGCTCTAACCTGTCCGTCTATTTTCGAGTGGAGGACAGCGGGTGAGCGACGGCAGCACGGCAAGCGAAATCTATATCGGCCTTGGCGGCGGCGGTGCGGCGGATGGCCCGCGCCAGTCGCTGGTGCTCAAACGCGCCAACCGTCACGGGCTGATCGCGGGCGCGACCGGTACCGGCAAGACGGTGACGTTGCAGGGGCTTGCGGAAGGTTTCTCGGCGGTCGGCGTCCCGGTGTTCGTCGCCGACGTGAAGGGCGATCTTGCCGGCATGGCGATGGCGGGCAGCCCGACGTCGAAAATGCACGAGATTTTCGCCGCGCGCGCGGCCGAGATCGGCGACAGCGAATGGGCGTATCGCGACAATCCGGTGATCTTCTGGGATCTGTTCGGCGAGCAGGGGCATCCGATCCGCACGACGATTTCGGAAATGGGGCCGCTGCTGCTCGCGCGGCTGATGGGCCTCAACGAAGTGCAGGAAGGCGTGCTTGCGATCGCGTTCCGGGTCGCCGACGAACAGAATCTGCTGCTCCTCGACCTTGGCGACCTGCAGGCGATGCTTGCCTGGTGCGCCGAAAATGCCGACGAGTTGACGACGAAATATGGCAATGTGTCGAAGGCGACCGTCGGGACGATCCAGCGGCAATTGCTCACGCTCGAAACGCAGGGCGGCGACCATTTCTTCGGCGAACCCGCGCTCGACATCCATGACATGATTCGCACCGACGAGAATGGCCGTGGCTATGTGAACATCCTCGCCGCCGACAAGTTGATGGCGAGCCCCAAGCTCTACGTGACCTTCCTGCTCTGGCTGCTTTCGGAGATGTTCGAAACGCTTCCCGAGGTTGGCGATCCCGACAAGCCCAAGCTCGTCTTCTTCTTCGACGAGGCGCACCTGCTCTTCGACGACGCACCGCCCGCGCTAGCCGAGAAGATCGAACAGGTCGTGCGTCTGATCCGCTCGAAAGGCGTCGGCGTCTATTTCGTCACGCAGAACCCGATCGACATTCCCGAGGATGTTGCGGGCCAGCTCGGCAACCGCGTCCAGCATGCGCTACGTGCCTTCACTCCGCGCGATCAGAAGGCGGTGAAAGCGGCCGCCGAGACCTTCCGCCCCAATCCCAAGGTCGATGTCGCGCGCGAGATCACCGAACTGAAAGTTGGTGAGGCGCTGGTCTCGCTGCTGATGGCCGACGGCGCGCCGTCGCCCGTCGAGCGCACGCTCATCAAGCCGCCCTGCTCGCGCGCCGGTCCTCTGGAGGCCAAGGAGCGCGCGATCATCAAGTCGATTTCGCCCGTCGAGGGCAAATATGACACGCCGGTCGACCGCGAAAGCGCCGAGGAACTGCTCGCCGCGAAGGCCGAGCAGGCACAGGCGGCTGCGATCGAAGCGAAGGCGCAGGTCGAGGCCGACAAGCAGGCCGCGATCGCCGCGAAGGAAGAGGCAAAGCGCAAGGCGGCCGAAGAGAAGGAGCGGCTGCGCCTCGAAAAGGCCGCGGCGCGCGAGGCGGCGAAACCGTCGATGGCCGAGAAGATGGTGCAGTCGGCGGCACGTTCGGCCGCGACGAGCCTCGGCCGGCAGGTTGCGGGCAAGTTCGGCGGCCAGCTCATGCGCGGGATATTGGGCAGCCTTTTCAAATGAGCGATACCGATGCCGCGTTGATGGAGGTGAGCCTGACGGCCGTCGCCGACGCCGGCATCGATATCCGCCATATGCTGTTCGAGCGATTCTTCGCCGCCTATCCCGAACGCCGCGCGAGCTTCATTTCGATCGATGCGTCTTCGCGGCGGATGACCGACGAAACATTGCAGATGATGTTCGGTCTCGCGCAGGGCGAGGGCTGGGTGTGGCCGCTCGTCGCCGAACTCGTCTTTACCCACCGATCCTATGGCGCGTTGCCGATCGCCGAATATGACGCCTTCATCGACATGACGGTCGAGGAACTGGGCGTTGCCGCGGGAACTGCTTGGAATGCCGGCGCGGCAGCCGCCTGGCAGCGCCATGCCGATGCGCTCAAGGCGATGATCCGCACCGCGCGCGCCGAATGGGAGCGGGCGATGCCGGCGGGAGCACCGCAGCCGGCCGGCTGACCGATCGTAACCTTTGCGCCGTGAGGGGCTTCGGATGGCGCCTTTCGGCAGGCGCGCGTCCGGGCTCGACAGACGCCACATGATCGGGCAGCTTGGGTTGCATGACAAAACCTATACTGCCTGGAGAGGTAGCCGCCGCCGTCGTCGACCCCGTCGCATACGGCAATTGGGATCCGCTGCACGAGCAGCTTGCGTGGGCGCGCGCCAATATGCCGCTTGGCGTTGCGGAGAATGAAGATCACGATCCCTTCTGGCTCGTGACGCGGCACGCCGACATCATGGCGATCAGCCGCGATCCGCAGCGTTTCGCGAACGGCATCCGTCCGACCGTGCTCACCAACCGCGACGGCGAGGCACTGGCGCGCGCTGCGACGCCGAACAATGACGGGCATCTGATTCGCTCGCTGGTCCAGATGGATGCGCCCGACCATATGAAATACCGGCTGCTGACACAGAGCTGGTTCATGCCCAAAAATCTGAAGATCGTCGAAGACCGTATTCGCCAGCTCGCGCGCGAGACCGTCGACCATATGCTGGAAGCGGGGCCAGAGACCGACTTCGCCCGCGACGTGGCGGCGCATTATCCGCTGCGCGTCATCATGGACATATTGGGCGTTCCGCCCGAGGACGAACCGCGCATGCTGATGCTGACGCAGCAGCTGTTCGGCCCCACCGACCCCGAGCTGAACCGGAGCCGGGAGGCGATCACGAGCGCCGAACAGGCGATCGCGATGCTCCACTATGTCATCGCCGATTTCGAAAATTACTTCGGGGCGCTGACCGCCGATCGCCGCGCCAACCCGCGCGAGGATATCGCAACGGTCATTGCAAACGCCATGGTCGGCGGCGAACAGATCCCCGACCGCGAACTCGCCGGCTATTATATGATCATCGCGACGGCGGGCCATGACACAACGAGCGCGTCGACCGCAGGCGCCATCATGGAGCTGGCGAAGAACCCCGCGCTGTTCGAGCGTTTCCGCGCCGCGGACAGCGACAAGGCCGGTCTCATCGAGGAAGCGATTCGCTGGACGACGCCGGTCCAGCATTTCATGCGCAGCGCCAAGGAAGACGTCGAAATCGGCGGACAGACGATCCGTGCGGGCGACTGGCTGATGCTCAACTATGTTTCGGGAAACCGCGACGACGCCGTGTTCGCAAATCCCTTTGTCTTCGATCCCGACCGCGAAAAGAATCAACAGATCGCCTTCGGTTTCGGTGCGCACGTCTGCCTCGGCCAGCATCTCGCGCGCATGGAGATGCGCATATTGATGGAAGAGCTTTTGCCGCGGCTGAAGAGTCTTGAGCTCGCAGGTGAAGCCGCACGCGTCGAGTCGGTGTTCGTCGGCGGGCTAAAGCGTCTGCCGATAAGATTCGTCGCGGCTTAACTCGGCGCGATTCGGGCTCCTGCTGCCGCAACCGCTGGAACAACGCCGAATCGGGCTGCGTTCCACGTTCGCTGTAATAGGAGCTAGATATGGCTGTTCTGAAAAAGGCTGCGATTTCTCTCGCGGCGATCTCCATGGTCCTTTCGCCCGTCGCCGCCTCCGCTGCGTCCAGCGCGGTGCGCGCCGCATCGGCCGCCGAAGGCCAGAACGATCTCGAAGGCGGAAGCTGGGTTGCGATCGTCCTTGGTCTGGCGATCGTCGCTGGCGGAATCTGGCTGGTCGTCGACGATAATGACGATGAGCCGGTCAGCCCTTAAATCGGGCCGGGGCTTGCTTGCTAGATTTTCTCGCCGGGAAAGAAACGCGCGACCACTTCGCTTGCCAGCCGTGCAGGGCGTAGCGTCTGTGCGTCGATGCAACACCAGCTTGATTTGACCTCGGCAAGCACATCCTCGCCGCGTTTGATGATCGTTTCATAAAAGGCGCGCGCCCCCTGTACTTTTTCGAGGATGACAGTCGCAATGACCTGATCGTCGAGGAAGGCAGGGCGGCGATAGGTGATCTCGTGCTTCAGCGCGACCCACAGATGCGCCGCGACCGCGTCGGGCGGCGCAATGTGGCGCCAATGCGCCAGCACCGCTTCCTGCACCCAGCTCAGATAATGCGCGTTATTCACATGACCCATGAAGTCGATCACATCGGGACCGACCTTGATGTCATGGTCATGGGGCAAGGCAGCGCTACTCATATCGTTGACACTAATGTCAACAATTCGTGACGGAAAGATGAAATAGCGGCTGGCCCGGCAGAAATCTCGTCAGCCCCGCCCGCGGTAGGGCGCGACGCCTTGGTCGGGGAGCCACAAATCAGCCGGCGGCGCGCTCGATTGCCAGAACACGTCGATCGGAATGCCGCCGCGTGGATACCAGTAACCGCCGATGCGTAGCCATTTGGGTTGCATTTCGTCGAACAGGCGGCGGCCGATGCCGACAGTGCAATCTTCGTGAAAGCCCGCATGGTTGCGGAACGAACCGAGAAAGAGCTTGAGGCTTTTCGATTCGACGATCGTCTCGCCGGGCGCATAGTCGATGACGAGATGCGCGAAGTCGGGCTGTCCGGTCACGGGGCAGAGCGAGGTGAACTCGGGCGCCGCGAAGCGGACGAGATAGAGCTCGCCGGTACGCGGATTGGGAACATAATCGAGAACGGCCGCCTCGGGCGAGGCAGGAAGTTCACTGGATTGGCCGAGATGTTTCGGCGCGAGCGGGGTAGGGCTGGAATCGGTCATGGAAAGGCTCTAGTGCGCAGCGGCGCCGAAGTCACCGACAGGTTGGACGGAAGCGGCCGGGTTCAGCGCCAATTCAGCGGCGCGTGCGAGATATGGGTAGTGTGGGATCGCGGACAAGATGACGGTGCGTAACTTCGGGCGAGAACAGGTTGCAACGCTTGCGCTTGCGGCGGCTCTGCTGGCGGCGGCGACGCCCGCGCGCGCGCAAGACGCTGGAACCTCGTCCCGCCCGATCGATTTCCGCCTTCCGCCGCCCGCCGATGACGGCCGGACACCGGGGGTGCAGGGCCCGTCCGACAATGGCTTGCCGCCAGTCGCGCCGGGCGAACGGCGCGGCGTGCCGACGCCAACCCCCGCGCCGACCCCGACACCAACGCAGCCGGTGGCGCCGCCACGCGTAACCTCGACCCAGCCCGCCACCGCAACCCCGGCTCCCGCGCCCGCGTCGACACGGCGCGACACGCCTGTGACCGCGGCACCGCGCGCGGCGGCGCCGGAGGCCGCGAGCGCGGTGCCTGCGAATCCGACCGACAATCCGGCCTTGCCGCCACTCGAGACGACCGCCCCACCGGCGGCCGGAGCCACGTCCGTTCCGGCCGACGAAGCGCCGGTCGCGGAGGCCCCCGCGAGCGCACCGTCGGGTACGCCGATATGGGCCTGGCTGCTGGCCGTCATCGCAGCCGGCGCTGCCGGATTCTGGTATTGGCGCCGCCGCGCGGCGCCCGCAGGGCCGCCGCTCGACGAGATCGACGCAGCACCGCGCCCGGCCGCGCCGCGTCCCACACCTCGGGCGGCGCAAACACCGCCCAAGCCGCCGGTTCCGGTTCCGCCGCAGCCGTCAGCGCCGCCGCCTGCCGCCCGGCCCACGCCGTCCCCGGCCCAGCCGCTCGTGACCCGCGCTGCTGGCGAGAAGCGTGCGGTCGTCGGGATGACACTCGATGTGCGGAGCATCCGCTTCGCCGCCGATCATGTCGCGGTCGGCTTCGCGCTCAACCTGCTCAATCAGGGGACGACGCCGGCGACGGGGCTGATGGTCCGAATCGCGCTCAATCAGGGTTCGGCGATGACCGAGCCCGTGCTGGCCCGCTTCTTCGACGGGGCGGGGGGCAGCGTGCTGCGCGACGACATGATGCTGGCGGTCGGCGCGGGCGAGGAATTGTCGACCGAGGTCATGTTGCCGCGCGCGGCAATCGAACCGCTGATGATCGGCGGCAAGCCGATGCTGGTCCCCGTCATCGCCTTCGATGTCACCTATCATTGGGATGGCGAGGGCGAAGCGTTCGGACAGAATGCGGGCAGTTTCGTGCTCGGCCGCGAACAGGGCGCAAGCGGCAGCGAAAAGCTCGCGCCTCTGCCGCTCGACCGCGCTTCCTACACGGTCGAGCGTCCGGGCGCCCGCGCGACCGCAATCAAGCGCGCGCAATAATCTGGCTCAAAACGACACTGCTTTTTTGTTGCGGTGCAGCATCGTCTGAGGCACATCTCCACCGCGCTTGAAAAAGCGCGGGGCGGGGCATAGGCTGACTATCCCCGGAAAGAAGCCACAGCAGGATGGCCGGGATAGGGACAGGCAAAACAGGTTCCCGACCGGCCGCAACAGGAGCATGACATGGACGCCTTGGTCTCAACCGACTGGCTGGAACGCGAACTGGGGGCATCGGACCTGCGGGTCGTCGATGCGACGAAATTTCTCGCCGATGCAGGACGCGACGCGCGCGCTGAATATGAGGCAGGCCACATTCCCGGCGCGGTGTTCATGGATCTTGCCGAACTGACCGACGCGTCGAACGCCGTCGACAATATGGCGCCACCGGCCGAAAAATTCGCGAGCCGCATGCAGTCGCTCGGTCTCGGCGACGGCAGCCGCATCGTGATCTATGACGACAGCCCGCTCAAGAGCGCGGCGCGCGCCTGGTGGCTACTCAAACTGTTCGGCGCTCATGACGTCGCGTTGCTCGATGGCGGGCTTGCCAAGTGGAAGGCCGAGGGCCGCGCGCTCGAAATGGGCAAGCAGACGCTGCGCCATCGCCACTTCACCGTGTGGCGCGATGCCAAGGCGGTGCGCACCAAGGAACAGATGCTCGCGAACGTCGACAGCGGCGCCGAACAGGTCGTCGATGCGCGGCCTGCCGCCCGCTTTACGGGTGAGGAACGCGATCCGCGTGCGGGTGTCGCACCCGGCCATATCCCGGGCTCGCGCAGCCTTCCGCACAGCGCGCTGTTCAACGCCGACGGAACGTGGAAGCAGGGCGACGAGCTGAAAGCGGCGTTCGATGCCGCCGGCGTCGATCTCGACAAGCCGCTCGTCACCACCTGCGGCAGCGGCATGACCGCGACCGTCGTCGCCTTTGGCGCGCACCTGCTCGGCAAGGACGATGTGGCGGTTTATGACGGTAGCTGGACCGAATGGGGCGCCGATCCGGCGACGCCGAAGGCGACCGGCGCGGCCTGAGCCCGTCCGCGGGCGAAACCTGTTTCCGTGCCGCTGGCTTTTGGCGAGCGGCACGCTAACAAGGCGGGCATGAACAACCGCGACGATAAAAGCCTCCGCCCTGCAACGAAACTGGTGCAGGGCGGTCGCCGGCCCGAATGGACCGGCGATCCCCGACTGGGCGGCAGCGTCGTCAATCCGCCGCTGTGGCGCGCCTCGACGATCCTTTACAACAATATCGCCGACCTTAAGGCGCGCGGCCATGCCACGCACGACAAACTCTATTACGGTCGGCGCGGCACGCCGACGGTATGGGCGCTCGCCGATGCGCTGACCGATCTCGAGGCCGAAGCCGAAGGCACCTTGCTATACCCGTCGGGTGTCGCGGCGATTTCGGCGGGGCTGCTCGCACTGCTGTCGCCCGGCGATCATCTGCTGATGGTCGACAGCGCTTACGAACCGACGCGCCTGTTCTGTAACGGCATGCTCGCGCGCTTCGGCGTCAGGACGACCTATTATGATCCGTCGATCGGCGCAGGCATCGCCGACCTGATCATGGACGAAACGAAGCTCATCTTCCTCGAATCGCCGGGCAGCCTGACCTTTGAGGTGCAGGATATCCCCGCGATCGTTGCGGTCGCGCGCGAACGCGGCGTGACGACGATGCTCGACAACACCTGGGCGACGCCCCTGCTTTTTCCCGCGCTGGCGCACGGCGTCGATGCGACGGTGATGAGCCTGACCAAATATGTCGGTGGGCACAGCGACGCGATGATGGGATCGCTGACCGCCACCAGGGCGCTGTGGCCGCGGCTGCGGCATGCGACCTACCAGCTTGGCCTGTCGGTATCGCCCGACGATTGCGCGCTGATGCTGCGCGGGCTTCGCACGCTCGATGTCCGCCTGGCGCGGCATGGCGAAAATGGCCTCGCGGTTGCGAACTGGCTCGCCGCACGGCCCGAGGTGGGCCGGGTGCTCCATCCGGCGCTGCCGGGCGATCCCGGCCATGCCATCTGGGCGCGCGATTTCACCGGGGCGAGCGGCCTGTTCGGCTTCACGCTCAAAGGCACCGACGATGCCGGCCGCACCCGCTTCATCGACGCCCTGTCGGCCTTTGGCATCGGATTCAGTTGGGGCGGTTATGAAAGCCTTGTCGTGCCCAGCAATCCGGACGAGATTCGTACCGCCGTTGCGTGGACCGACACCGATCCGCTCGTCCGCCTGTCGGTCGGGCTCGAGGATCCGGCCGATCTGATCGCCGACCTTGAACGCGGTTTCGCCGCGATGGCGGGATGATCGCCATGGACGGGCTGCCCGAAGGCGTCGTCCGCACGATCGAGACGCTGAAGGCGGTCGGCATCGATGTCGGTTCGTACCGGCTGTCGCTTTATGGCCTGTTCTCGACGATCGTCGTCGCGGTGCTGCTGTATCTCGCGGTGCGAATCATCTTGCGGTCGATCAAATGGCTGCTCCGCCGCAACACGCAGATCGACGCGACGCAGCGCCTGCTCGCCGAAAAGCTGATCGCGATCGCGCTGTTCGTCTTCGCGATGCTGTTCGGCATCGACCTCTTGGGTATCGATCTGACCGCGCTTGCCGTTTTCTCGGGCGCTGCGGGCCTTGCGATCGGTTTCGGCCTGCAAAAGACGGTCGGCAATCTGATCGCGGGAATCATCCTGCTCATGGACCGTTCGATCAAGCCGGGCGATATCGTCGTCGTCGGCGATGGCAGTGCGATGGGCGGATCATCGCTGCCGGGCGGGGTTCCGAATGTCGGCCGCGTCGCGAAGATCGGCGTTCGCGCGGTGAATGTGATCACGCGCGACGGGAAAAAGCATTTGATCCCGAACGAGCTGCTGATGACCCAGCCGGTCGAGAATTGGAGCTATGCGAGCCCCGAGGTGCGCGTGCGGATGCGCGTACCCGTCGGATATGATTGCGACCTGCGCCTCGCACAGCGGCTGATGGTCGAAACGGCAAAGGAAAATCCGCGCATCTTGAACGAACCCGAACCGGTCGTGTGGATCACGGCTTTCGGGGAACGCGCGGTCGAGCATGAACTGCGCTACTGGATTTCGGATCCCGAGGCGGGGCTCGGTAACATCCAGGGCGAGGTCTTCCTCGGCATCTGGGACCGGTTCAAGGAAGCGGGTATCCGCATTCCCTATCCACGGCAGGATGTGAAGATCGTCGGGGCGCCGGATGATGGTCCGGCGCCGGCCAACGGAATTTAGAAACCGGTCTTCTTCGCACGTTCGATACATTCGACGATGATGCGCTTGGCTTCATCGACATCGCCCCAGCCATTGAGCTTGGCCCATTTTCCGGGTTCGAGATCCTTATAGTGGGTGAAGAAATGCTCGATCTGCTGCAGCACGATTTCGGGCATGTCCTTATACGTCGAAACCTTGTCGTAATAAGGAAAGGTCTTGTTGACGGGGACGCACAGCAGCTTTTCGTCGCCGCCAGCGTCGTCGACCATGTTGAGCACGCCGATCGGTCGGCACTTGACCACTGCGCCCGCGACGATGGGCGAACGCGCGACGACCAGCGCGTCGAGCGGATCGCCATCTTCGCCCAGCGTGTGGGGCACGAAACCGTAATTGGCTGGGTAGCGCATCGGCGTGTGCAGGAAGCGGTCGACGAAAAGCGCGCCCGATGCCTTGTCGAATTCATATTTCACCGGCTCGCCGCCGATCGGAACTTCGATCAGGACGTTGAGGCTGTCGGGCGGGCTGTCGCCGGCGGGAATCAGGTCGATGCGCATGGGAGAAATCAGTCCTTTGTTCTGTTCTCCGCCGAATCCTTTTAGAGGCGGCGGCGCGGCGCCAATAGCGGATCGAACCAGTCGGGGCCACTCCCGACTTTTTCGAGGTGCGGCCAGCGCAGCCCGCCATGATAGTCGATCTCGAGATTGCGATAGCGCCCACCGCGCTCGACGAGCAGGCGCACCGGCGTTTTGCCGTCGGTTGCGGCGCGAATCGCGGTTTCAATCCGCTCGCGGCTGTAGCTGAGCCCGTCGACCGCGACGATCTTCGTTCCATTGATGATGTCGGCCTTGAACGCCGGGCCTTCCCACAGGATGCCGCTTGCAAGGCCGTCCTTGTCGATCGTCATCCCCAGCGAATGGGTGAGGTCGGCATTTTTCGCCTGCGCCATGCGGTCGCGGTCATAGACATTGGGCGCGTCGCGCCAGACGAGCCGGTATCCCGCGCGCTCGATCCCTCCGACCGGCGCGGGCTGGCCGCTCGCCTGCATGCGTTCGCGCAGGAAGGTGGCCCAGTCATGGGGATGGACGGCGTTCAGCGCCGCGACGACATCGTCGAAATCATAAGTGTTCTGCCCCCAGTCGCCCTCGCGCCCGCCGAAAAAAGCGCGCGCGAAATCGTCGAGGCTCTTGGCGTTGTTCGTCGCCTGACGGATCAGCATGTCGGCGTCGAGCCACATCAGCGACCCTTCGTTGTAATAATCCTCGCTTCGCGACCAGCTCGGATAAGGCTTGGGTTTGCGCGCCGCGATGATCGGGTCGAGCGTCGTATCCTCGACCGAGCGCCACTGGCGCCCCGGCTGGGAGCTATAGTTGCCCGCGTTGGTTGCCCATTCGGCGAGGATCATCTCTTTCGACTGCATCCCCGACCGGCCGGCGAGGACGAGATCCCAGAAACTCGTCTGCCCTTCGTAAACCCACAGCAGATTGTCCTGCATCGGGGTACGGAAATCGGGGGTCCACATCTTGTCGGGGCGACGATATTTGCCGTTCCAGCTGTGGGTCAGCTCGTGTGGGAGCAGCCCGCGCTCGCTGTCATTGTCGTTCCATTTGGTGAAATAGTCGGGGTTGCGGCTGTTCTCGCTGCTGCGATGATGTTCGAGCCCGATTCCCCCGAGCTCGTCGGTGAGCGCGAGCAGGAATTCATAGCGATCGAAATGGCGAACCCCGAACAGCGCGACGGCTTCGGACACCAGCGCCGCGTGGCGCGCGATATGGTCGGGGCTCGCCTCGAGATATTTCGCTTCGTCGGCGACGACGTTGAGTGTGACCTTGTTGCCGAGATCCCATTTGCGGAAAAATTTGCCCGCGAACATCGGGCTGTCGACCAGCACCTCATAATTGGTCGGCGCGAAGCTGTAGCGGTTGCCCGACACCTTGAGCCCGTCGAGCGCCGACGCGCCGGTCCAGCCTTCGGGCAATATGACCTCGAGCTGCACCGGTATCGCGCGGGTGAAATAGCCCGCGGGGTAAAGGCTGACCTGTTCCCATTGCAGGTTCATCATCGCCGGGGTGACGACCACCCGGCCTTCGCTCGTTCGCGTCGGGGACAGGAAATCGAAGGCGACGTCGATGCTCTTGACCCCCGCGGGCACGTCGACGTCGAACGCATAGACATCGGTCGGCTGCCGCGTCCACGCCAGCGGCTTGCCGCCGGCGCTCGGCTTGAAGCCCGCCATCTCGGCGATCGCACCGCGCGGCGCATGCTTGCCGGGCAGCCATTCGGGATAGAGCAAAGTCAGTTTGCCCGCCTTCGCGACGGGGATCGTCTGGCGAACGTGAAAGATACCGCGCGCATAATCGCTCGCATCGACCTTGAGCTGCATCGTGCCCGGATAGGGTTTGTCGGCGGGCAGGGGGATGGTCAGCGGCTGGACGACCGGTTGGGGCCGGCTGTTGCCGTCCTGGGCGATGGCGGGGGAAATGGCGACGGGTGCGGCGATGACCGCCGCTGCGACGAACAGTGCTTTTTCCATGTCGCACCTCTGCCGCGAAACGTGGGCGAGGTCCAGCGACGGCTTGAGCAAGCGCACTTTGCCTTTCGACGAAAAACCATTAGATGCGCCGCGCATGAGCAAGGACAAAAGCGCGAAAATTCCGACCCCGCAAGCTGTGCGCGGCACCCAGGACATGCTTGGCGATTTCGCCGACCGGTTCGCGCATGTCGTGGGCACCTTCGAACGGGTGCGCCGCCTCTATGGCTTCAAGCGCGTCGAAGTGCCGGTGATCGAGCCAACCGCCGTGTTCGCGCGCTCGCTGGGCGAAACGACCGACGTCGTGTCGAAGGAAATGTATTCGTTCGAAGATCGCGGCGGCGAGTCGATCACGCTGCGCCCCGAATTCACTGCTGGCATTGCGCGCGCTTATATCACCAACGGCTGGCAGCAGTTCGCGCCGCTGAAGGTCGCGACGCACGGCCCGCTGTTCCGCTACGAGCGCCCGCAAAAGGGCCGCTATCGTCAGTTCCACCAGCTCGATGCCGAGATGATCGGCAGCGACAGCCCGCTCGCCGATGCCGAGCTGCTGGTGTTCGCCGACCAGCTTTTGAAGGAACTCGGCATTTCCGAAGGTGTGACGCTGACGCTCAACACGCTGGGCGATGTGGCGAGCCGCGACGCCTGGCGCGCCGCGCTGGTCGAGCATTTCGAAGCGCACCGCGATGATCTCAGCGAAGACAGCCTCGCACGACTCGACAAGAATCCGCTCCGCATCCTCGACAGCAAGGATCCGAAGGATCGCCCGATCGCCGACAGCGCGCCCGACATCGACGCCTATCTGACGAGCGAAGCGCAGGACTTCTTCGGCGCTGTCACCGCGGGCCTCGACGCCGCGGGGGTCGCGTGGGAGCGCAACGCGCGGCTCGTGCGCGGGCTCGACTATTATCGCCACACCGCCTTCGAGTTCGTGACCGACCGGCTCGGCGCGCAGGGCACGGTGATCGGCGGCGGACGCTATGACGGGCTGATCGAAACGCTCGGCGGACCGCCGACGCCGGCGGTCGGCTGGGCCGGCGGGATCGAACGGCTGGCGATGCTGCTCGCTGACGATGTGATCGACGATCGTCTCGACGCGGTGATCGCGGTCGAGGATGACGGCCAGCTCGCGATGGCGATGAGAGCGCTGGCGGCGCTGCGCGGCAGCGGTTTCGCAACCGAAATCGTCGCAAGCGGATCGCCGCGTAAGCGCTTTGACAAGGCAGGGAAGATTCCGGCGCGCGCCCTGATCGCGATCGGCTCGCGCGACGGTGAAGCGTACACGAACATTCGTGGCGACAGCGAGCTTACGATCACGATCGACGCGATCATTCGCGCGCTCTGATGACCTCCGTTTCCGAAAGACAGATCGACGCGATCATCGAGCGCCACGCCGCATTGCAGGCGCGCATGGCGACGGGCGACATGGCGCCCGCCGATTTCGTCGCCGCGTCGAAGGAGTTTGCCGAACTCGAACCCGTCGCGAGGGCGGCGAGTGAGGTCGTGCGCCTGCGCGGCGAGCTGGTCTCGCTCGGTGAAATGCTCGCCGATCCCGAAATGAAGGCGATGGCGGCCGAGGAAATCGCGGAGATCGAAGCCGCGCTGCCCGCCGCCGAGCATGATCTTGCCATCAAGCTCTTGCCCAAGGACGTTGCCGACGAGCGCGCCGCGATGCTCGAAATTCGCGCGGGCACGGGCGGCGACGAGGCGGCGCTGTTCGCGGGCGACCTGCTGCGCATGTACAGCCGCTATGCAGATGGACAGGGCTGGAAGGTCGAGATCATCTCGTCGAACGAGGCCGAAATGGGCGGATACAAGGAAGTGGTCGCGTCGGTGACCGGACAGGGCGTGTTCGCCAAATTGAAGTTCGAAAGCGGCGTCCACCGCGTCCAGCGCGTGCCCGCGACCGAAAGCCAGGGGCGCATCCACACCAGCGCCGCGACCGTCGCAGTGCTGCCCGAGGCCGAGGAAGTCGACGTCGCGATCAACGACAGCGACCTCAAGATCGACATCTACCGTGCAAGCGGAGCGGGCGGGCAGCACGTCAACACGACCGATTCGGCGATCCGCATCACGCATATCCCGAGCGGGCTCGTCGTGATCCAGCAGGATCAGCGCAGCCAGCACAAGAATCGCGCCAAGGCGATGCAGGTGCTGCGCGCGCGCCTCTATGATCTGGAGCGCGAAAAGATCCACAGCGCCGAAGCGTCGGCGCGCAAGTCGATGGTCGGGTCGGGCGACCGGTCCGAGCGCATCCGTACCTATAATTTCCCGCAGGGGCGCGTGACCGATCACCGGATCAACCTGACGCTCCACCGCCTGCCCGAGATCATCGAAGGCGCGATGGACGAGTTGGTCGACGCGCTGATCGCAGAGGATCAGGCGCAGCGACTGGCGGGACTGGGTGACTGACGTCGGCGCCGCGCTGCGCGACGCGGCGGCGCGGCTTGCGGCGGTATCCGACACCCCGCGCCTCGATGCCGAATTGCTGATGGCGCACGCGCTGGGCGTCGAAAGGCAGGCGCTGCTGCTCGATCCCGCGCGTTTCGCCGTTCCCGATCGCTTCGCCGATTTCGTGGCCGCCCGAATGACGCACGAACCCGTCGCCTATATTCTGGGCTATCGCGATTTCTGGACGGTGCGCATCGGCGTCGGCCCGGGTGTCCTGATCCCGAGGCCCGACAGCGAAACGCTGATCGAGGCGGCGGTTGCCCATTTCGGCACCATTGGCCCAAAGCGCATCCTCGACCTCGGTACCGGACCCGGCACGCTGCTCTATGCGGCGCTCAGCGAATGGCCGCAAGCGAGCGGTCTTGGGGTCGATGCCAGCGATATCGCGCTCGACCATGCCAAGGAAAATGCGCTGACTTTGGGACTGGATGACCGGGTGCATCTGATGCCCGGCAATTGGGCCGATCAGGTGGACCAGCAATTCGACCTCATTCTCTGCAATCCGCCCTATATCGCCGACACGGAGGAACTGATGCCCGACGTGGCCGACCATGAGCCCGCCGGCGCCTTGTTCGCCGGCGCCGACGGGCTGGACGACTATCGGCGGATCATCCCCGATTTACCGCGGATTCTGGCGCCTGGCGGGCTGGCGATCCTTGAAATCGGTCACACGCAACGCATATCGGTATCGAAGCTCGCCGAAGCGGCGGGGTTTTCGGTCGGTTGCAGACAGGATCTGGGCGGCCGCGACAGGGCGCTTTTGCTGACCCGCGCCTGAAGCCTGTACAAGAATTTGCTTGGTTTCCGCCGCAAAGCGCGGTAGGGGCGGCTTACAGACCCGGTAGGGAACCTTGATTGGTCCGACTGGTCTGCTTCCCACTTACGGTGCTGGTGCGGGGCCAAGGGTCCGGCGCAGCGGTAGAAGGGCAAGAACCGCGTGAGAAGCGCGGGCACGACGCGCAGGTGGCGCGGTCGGCCAAAAGGGGTTGGCGTAGCTTATTAGCTTATCAGGATGTCTCAGTTGAACATGAACAACCGACAGAACGGTCGCCGTCGCGGCCGTAACAACAACGGCAGCAACAATAACAACCGTTCGCAGTCGGGCGGTCGCGGTGGGGTCGACCAGGCCAACCGCATCGACAGCCGGGCGCGCGGCAACGGCGCCCAGATGATCGAGAAATACCGCAACCTTGCGCGCGACGCGCAGCTTGCGGGCGACCGGGTCCAGACCGAATATTATCTGCAGTTCGCCGATCATTATTTCCGCGTCGTGAGCGATTTCCGCGCCCGGCAGGAAGAAAAGGCTGCGGCGAACGGCCAGGAACGCAGCCACGATCGTGGTCGCGAGATTCGCGGCGTCGAGGATTTCGACGGCCACGACGATACCGACAGCGATTTCGAAGCCGACACCGGCCGCGACGATGCCGACAATGGCGACGACCGCGGCGAGCGGAATGATCGTGGCAACGACCGGGGCGACCGCAACGAGCGGGGTGACCGCGGCCAGCGCGACAATCGCGGCAATCGCGAACCGCGTGGTGATCGCGACGACGATAACCGTGGCAACCGCGAACCGCGCGGCAACCGCGACGATGACAATCGCGGTAGCCGCCAGCCCGCCCGCAGCCGCCCCGCTCGCAACCGCGACGAAGACGAAGCGCCGCAGGGCGATCGCAGCGAAGCGCCCGTGCGCGAAGAAGCGGCCGAACAGGAAGCGGCTCCGCGCCCCGCGCGCCGCCCGGCCCGCCGTCCGCGTCAGGACGACAGCGCCGACAATGGCAATGCGGGAATCGATACCGCGGTTCTGCCCCCGGCGATCGGTCGCCCCGAACGCGCCGCCGACAGCGAAGCGACCGAGGAAGCGCCTGCGGCCAAGCCGCGCCGCACCCGCCGCACGCTGGCATCGCGCAACACCGACGTCGAAGCGGCTGAATAAGTCAGCGATTTCACGCTGGTTTTTCCGATTCGCATGACATAGCCTCCCCGCGGGATCACTCGCGGGGAGGTTTTTTATGCGCGTCTTGGCTCTGGCCTGTCTTCCGCTCGCTGTTGGAGGGTCGGCGCTTCCGGCTTTCGCGCAGGATGCCGCGACCGGTAACGCGCAGGGCGATGTCGCGGTCACCATCTATAATAATGGGCAGTCGCTGGTACAGGACGACCGCCAGCTGAGCGTTGCTGCCGGGCGCAACCGCATCGAGTTTCCCGACGTGTCGGCGCGCATCCGTCCCGAGACCGTCACACTCTCCGGCCCCGGTATCGGGATCGTCGAACAGAATTTCGATTTCGACCTGCTCACCCCCGACAAATTGATGGACAAGGCGGTCGGCCAGTCGATCACGCTCGTCCGCACCAACCCCGCGACCGGCGCCGAGCGCAGCGAGCGCGCCAAGGTGCTTGCGGCGAACGGCGGCATCGTGCTTCAGGTCGGCGAGCGGATCGAGGTGCTCCGCGACGATGGCCTGCCCGTGCGCGCGGTGTTCGACCGGCTGCCACCCAATTTGCGCGCCCGCCCGACGCTGTCGGTGACCGTCGACGCTGTGAGTGCCGGGACCGTCCCGGCGCGCCTTTCCTATCTGACGCCGAATCTCGGTTGGACCGCCGATTATGTCGCGCTTTTCGACGCCGCCAAGGGCGCGATGGATATTCAGGGATGGGTGACGCTGACCAACAGCACGGGCACGACCTTCAACAATGCGCGCACCTTGCTCGTCGCGGGAAGTCCGGGCGGCGGCGGGGGCTTTCGCCAGATGAGCGGCGCGATGGATTCGGCGGGCACCGAATCGAACGAGCGCGAACGGCTCGGCGACTATTATCTCTATCCGCTCGCCGAACGGACGACGATCGCCAATGCGCAGCAGAAGCAGGTGAGCTTCCTCGACGTAAAGGGCGCGCCCGCGCGCTCGACCTATGAATATGTCAATCGCTGGCTGGGCAGCAACAACGAGCCGGTCAGCACCGCGAGCGTGTTGCGTTTCTCGACGTCGCGGCAGGGTGGGCTCGGCGATCAACTGCCGGCGGGGACGATTCGCGTTTATATGCGCGACGCGCGCGGCGACCCGCAATTCATCGGCGAGAATCGCATCGACCATACGCCGATGGGATCGGCGATGTCGCTCCGTACCGGCGACGCGTTCGACGTGAAGGTCCAGCCGACTGTCGTGTCGCGCACGCGCAAGGGCGATTCGCGCTGGGTGACGAAGATGAAATATACGGTCAGCAACGCGCGGCCGGCGCCGGTGACGGTGCTGCTTGCACAGGACGGCCTCTATGGCGACGTCCGGATCAGCGACGAAAGCCTGAAGGGCGAGCGTATCTCGGCCGACCGCATCGAATGGCAGGTGCCCGTGCCAGCCAATGGCAAGGTCGACCTGACCGTCACATTCGATTCGCGCTACTGAGATCCGCGCGATGCGGGCCTGGCCCCTGTTGATCTGGGCGGCGGTGCTGGCAGCGCCGGCGCCCGGGCTGGCGCAAGCCTCCTCCTCTCCGGTCGTGGTATCGGCGAAGATCGGCGACGCTGCGGTCACCGTTTATCGCGCGCCCAATCGCGGCGCGGGGCCGATCAATCCCAACTGGCCGCAGGGCTTCGCCTTCATCACCGAAACCCGCACCGTCACCTTGCCTGCCGGCATCTCGGTCCTGCGATTCGAAGGCGTGGCGGAAGGGCTGTTGCCCGAAACCGCAGTGGTCAGCGGGCTCCCCGACGGGGTGATCGAGAAGAATCGCGACGCGCGGCTGCTATCGCCCGCGGGGCTCGTTGACGCTTATCTCAAGCGCAGCGTCACCCTGCGACGCACCAGCCTCGCGACCGGAAAGGTCGTCGAACAGGAAGCGGTGATCCAGTCGGGGCCGAATGGCGGGGTAATCGTCCAGACGGCGGCCGGGGTCGAGGCGCTCGCCTGTTCGGGCCTGCCCGAACGCATGCTTTATCGCCAGGTGCCCAAGGATCTGTCGGCGAAGCCCACCTTGTCGATACTGGTTGAAAGCAAGGCCGCGCGCACGGTGAAGGTGCAATTGCTCTATCTCGCCGAGGGGTTCGACTGGGCTGCCAATTATGTCGCCGACCGCGGCACAGACGGAAAGACGCTGGGCCTGACCGGCTGGATCACTGTCGCGAACGGTGGGGTGACGAGCTTCCCGGGCGCGCAGCTCAACGTCATCGCCGGCAGGCTGAACAAGATGTACAGCCCGCCGCTGCCGCGCAGCACGCCGGGGGCGCTGGTCCTCAAATGCTGGCCGATGGACATCACGAGCACGCACCCGCTGTGGGAACTGCCGCCGATCATCGAGATCGAGCAGAATTTCCAGCGCGTTGCCGAAGAAGTCGTGGTGACGGCGCGGCGGCGCGAAGACCGGATGATGTACGCGATGGCTCCGCCGCCGCCACCGCCCCCTCCGCCACCGGCGCCGATCGCGCCGCCGGCGGAAGATCTCGGTGACCTCAAATTCTATCGCATTCCCTTCCGCGTCGATGTGTCGGCAAAAGGACAGAAGCAGGTCGCGCTGCTTGCGAAGGATAAGGTCGCGGTCGAGCAGCTCTATGCCGCGACGCTCTACAATTATGGCGACGGTCGGCCGCAGCCGCTGATGATGCGTCTCCGCGTCCAGAACCGCGAATCGGACGGGCTCGGTCTCGCGCTTCCCGCCGGCATGGCGGCGGTGTTCGAGGCGATCGGCGGGCGCCGCCTGCTCGTCGGCGAAGCGGCGATCGGCGACAAGGCAAAGGACGAACGCGTCGATTACGACATCGGATCGAGCCCCGCCGTCCAATATAAGGTGACGGTCCAGCCTGATCCGAATGCCGATTACCGGCTCTGGCAGGTGACGCTGACCAACGCCCGCCCCTTCGATGCCGAGGTCGAGATGCTGATCCCGTTCGACCTCGATCCAACCCCGCAAGGATGGGAACGTCGCGGCAGCAGTTGGGTCTGGCGCGTCCGCGTCCCCGCGAACGACAGTCTTACCCAGGCTTTCCGGCAGAAATTGAAAGGCGACTAATTCGGATTCACCGCTAAGGCGGGCGGCAGCGCCCGCGGCCGGTGATTTTCGTCGAGCGCAACAAAGGTGAACACGCCTTCGGTTACGCGTTCCTCGGTCCGACCGCCGTCCCGCGTTGCGATCACCTCCAGCCGGATAGCCAGCGAGGTGCGGCCGCGCCGTTCGATATGTGCATAAATAGAAATAATGTCGCGCAGCAGGATCGGTGCGATGAACTCCATCGTCTCGATCGCGACCGTCGCGACCGCGCCCTGCGCTTCGCGTCCGGCGACGATGCCGCCCGCGATATCCATCTGGCTCAAGACCCAGCCGCCAAAGATATGGCCGTTGGCGTTGATGTCGGCGGGGCGGGGGACGACGCGCAGGATCGGGTCGCGCGGGCAGTCAGACTTATTGTTATCGGTCATGGTTCAAATCCGGGTCGTTTTCAAAAGGGTCTTCGATCGATTCGTCGTGTCCGCTGCCGCTCGACAGGAAAACGAGTCCCATCAGCGCGGCGCCGAGCATGACCGACAGGCCGACGCCGGCGGCGGTCGCGATGATCATATGGATCGTCAGCGCCTCGCCCATCGTCAGGCGAAGCCAGCCGAGCGCACCGACGACGGCGAGCAGCGAAACGATCGCCATGCCTTTCATCAGTCGGCGGTAACGGGTCCAGGCGACATTCGACGTGTCGCGATTGTCGAGGGGGGAGCGTTTAGCCATGATGCTTTCCATGAACCAAGCGGCCCCTGCGGCCAAGCGCCATCGCGGCGGGCCGGGATGTTTCGTTCGCCACGCGAATCATGTTAGGCTTGCCCGGCAACGGATAAAGACGGGAGCGGCACCTATGACGATCGGAGCGATTCTTCGGGAGCGGACCGGAGCAGTGATCTCGGCGGGGCCGACCGACACGGTGCGGGCGGCGGTCGACCTTCTGGCACAGAATCGGATCGGTGCCGTGCCGGTGGTCGAGAATGAAAAGATCGTCGGCATCTTTTCCGAGCGCGACATTGTTCGCCTGCTTTCTTCTTACGGGCCGGAGGCGCTCGACCGCAGCCTGGACGAGGTGATGACCAAATCGCCGGTGACCTGCGATTCGAACATGGCCGTGATCGGCGCGCTCTCGCAGATGACGCAGAAGCGCATCCGCCATCTTCCCGTGGTCGATGCCGGCCGAATCGTCGGGTTCGTTTCGATCGGCGATCTCGTCAAATATCGAATCGACCGCATCGAGGCCGAGGCGGCGGCGATGCGCGACTATATCGCGTCCTGAACAATAGGCCGCAGGTGGTGCGGCGCGAGAGCTGCGGCCCACGCCAACCTGCCCGCGCTTCTCCTCATGTATATATATATGCAGCCCTGCCGATGAACGGCGGAGCCATTACCGTCGCCCCTTGAATCGAATCGTCGCGATTCACGCATGAGGCACGGCGACCGGCGCAACAGCCGACACGATTCGGCGCCTCGATGCCGAATCGTGTCACGTTATCGATGCGAATCCATGACTCATCGCGGTGCTCGCACGCCGGAATCGCTCCATTGGACATCGCGAACGAAGAGTTTTCGAAATTTCGACGCGTGGAATCGCGGTTGGAATCGATCCGTGGGGGCTGATTCTGATGGAAATCCGTGATCGCGCCCGAGGCGTCACGACGGACGATCGGCGGACGTCTGCGGCGCCAAGATTTTCCGGGTTGGTGCCGAAGTGTTTGAGATCGGCAGTTTTCTGCGGGTTTCCTAGGCGTCCCCGAGGGGCTCTCAGGCCCGCTGCGCAACTTTTGAAACAAAATTGCAAAAAGGTTGTTGACGCGAATCGAGGAGGGGCCTAGAGGCGTGTTCACCGGACGGGGCGCGGCGCCAGACGCCACGAACCACCCGGTCGCCAACAGATACGGACAGATGTCCCCCGATAGCAATAGCGGGGAACGACAACTGTCCGCCATTTCTTGTCGGTGGCTCTTTGAAATTGTGATTGTCGATGAAGGGACATGTGGGCGGCGGCCCTGGGTCTTGCAGCTTTAAGGTGCAAGGTGCTCAGGATAAAAAGCCAAGCCTGACCTACATGTCTTACACGTTTCCATAACGTGGAAGCAGCCTTTCGGGGTTGCTTCTTGTGTAGGCCAGGCTCCTTAAAATGAGCGGGTTTGCGAGGGATATTCCACCTTTGCATTCTCGAACATCAAACTTGAGAGTTTGATCCTGGCTCAGAACGAACGCTGGCGGCATGCCTAACACATGCAAGTCGAACGAAGTCTTCGGACTTAGTGGCGCACGGGTGCGTA